>NZ_JBEPSK010000003.1:0-461920 GCF_040548835.1 Mycetocola sp. 2940 | reverse complement strand
CAAGAATCGGGCCCTGAAACAACTCAAGTCCCTGGGATACGAGGTCCACATCACCCCAGCAATTGCCTAACCCACCATCGTTTTCCTAGCAGATCCCGCGCGCCCCCGGCGTCCCTAGACTGAGCGCATGGCGATGCCCATCCTGGCCACGAAACTCTTCGTTCCTCCGCTGCGCGCCGAAGCCGTCCGCCGCGCCCGGCTCGTCCAACAATTGGACGAGGGGCTCCGCTCCGGCCGCAAACTGAGCCTCGTTTCGGCTCCGGCGGGATTCGGCAAAACCACCCTGGTTAGCGAGTGGGTCGCCGCACTCGGCGAGCGTACGCCACACGGTCGCGTGGCGTGGTTGTCTCTCGACTCGAGCGACAACGACCCGATCCGGTTCCTCGGCTACCTCGCGGCGGCGCTCCGAGACCCGGCTGCCCGTCCGGATGCCGCGCCACAGGCATCCGTCGAGGCAGCCCTGACCGCGTTGATCAACGACCTCGCCCGCACCGAGCAGCAGGTCATCCTGGTGCTCGACGATTTCCAGACGATCGAAAGCCCGGCGGTGCGCGACGCGGTCGCATTCTTGCTCGACCACCTCCCCCCACAACTGCACCTGATCATCCCGACCCGCTCCGATCCGCCCCTCCCCGTCGCGCGACTGCGGGCGCGAGGCGAGTTGACGGAACTGCGGGCGGCCGACCTTCGCTTCACCGCCGACGAAGCCTCGGCCTTCCTTCGACGGGTGACGGGGTTGTCGCTGTCCCCCGACGATGTCCGCACGCTGGAGACGCGCACCGAAGGCTGGGTCGCCGGCCTCCAGCTGGCCGCCCTGTCGATGCGCGACAGCTCAGACGTGCCGGGGTTTCTCGCCGCGTTCGCGGGCAGCCACCGGTTCGTTCTCGACTACCTCGTCGAAGAGGTTCTCGAGGCGACGCCGCCCGACGTGCGAGAGTTCCTCCTGCAGACATCCGTTCTCGACCGCCTGAGCGGGCCATTGTGCGACGCCGTGACCGGGCAGGTGGGAAGCGACCGGATGCTCGCGACGCTCGAACGGGAGAACCTCTTCGTGGTGCCGCTCGACGACGACCGCGAGTGGTTCCGGTACCACCACCTCTTCGCCGACGTGCTGCGCTCACGACTGCTGGCGCATGACCCGGAACGCGTCCTCGACCTCAACCGCCTCGCCAGCGAGTGGTACGAACGCAACGGCTCTGCCGAAGAAGCCGTGCGGTACGCGTTCGCAGCCTCCGACTTCCTCCGAGCGGCCCGGCTGATCGAGGCAACCATTCCGGGCATCCGCAGGAGCAGGCAGGATGCCACGCTTCTCACCTGGCTGACGCAGTTGCCCGCCGACGTGATCGGGCGCCGGCCGGTGCTCCGTGTCTTCTCGGCGTGGGCGTCGCTGGTGGCGGGTGACATCGATGCCGTCGAAAGTCAGCTCGCGGCGGCAGAGCGGATGCTGTCGGCGAGTCCCGGGACGGGACAGCCGGCCCATGAGTCGGAGCCGGGCGAGGAACTGCGAAACCTCCCGGTGACGATCAGCCTCTACCGCGCCGCCGTGGCTCAGGCCCAAGGAGATCTGAACGGAGTTCGGGAGAACGCTCAGCGGGCGATGGATGCCACCGCGCCCGACGATCATCTCGGACGGGGTGCGGCCGCCGGCATGCTGGGCCTCGCATCGTGGGCGATGGGAGACATCGAGGCCGGAATCCGCGCCTTCGGCACGAGCAGCGCAAGCCTTCGGCAGGCCGGTAACGTCACAGACGCCATCAACATAACGATGTTGATGGCCGACATGCTGCAGCCGCTGGGCCGCCTGAGTGAAGCACAGCGCACCTGCGAAGCGGCGCTGGCCGAAGCCGCCGCGACCGGCGGCGGGGCGGCGACCGCGGACCTCCACGCCTCCCTGAGTGAGATCCTTCTGGAGCGCAACAAGCTCGCGGAGGCGAAGCAGCACCTTGCGGGCGAGACGCACGGCGACGGTACTTTCTCGCACGAGCATCACTATCGGCAGTTCGTCGCGCGAGCGAAAGTGGCCGAAGCCGAGAACCGACTCGATGGCGCCTACGAACTGCTGACGGAAGCGGAGCAGCACTACCGGCGCGGCTTCTTCCCGGAGGCGCGTCCGATCGGGGGTATGAAGGCCCGGATGCGGATTGTGCAGGGGCGTCTGCCGGAGGCACTCGAGTGGGTGAGAGACCAGAACCTCTCCCCCGACGACGAGCTGAGTTACCTGAGCGAGTTCGGCCACATCACCCTGGCGCGGCTGCTTCTCGCGCAGTACCGGGCGGACCCGAACTCAAATGCCTTCAGCGAGGCAACAGAACTTCTGGGGCGCCTCCGAAACGCGGCGGAGGCGGGCGGACGCCGACGCAGTGTCACCGAGATCCTGATCCTGCAGTCGCTCCTACTCGAGGCGCAGGGCGACACCGCCGCGGCGCTCAACCCGCTGGAACAGGCGCTCGCCCAGGCGGAACCGGAGGGCTACGTCCGGCTGTTCGTCGCTGAGGGGCAGCCCATGCTGAGGTTGTTGCGCGCGGCCGCGGGAGCCGGCATCCGCCCGGATTACGTCCGCCGGCTGAGCCAGGCGCTCCGGCAGACCGAGGGCAGTGAGGCTCCGAGCGCGCCCCTCACCGAACCGTTGAGCGAGCGGGAACTGCACGTGCTGCGGCTGCTCTCGACCGAGATGACCGGCCCGGAGATCGCTCGCGAACTCTACGTCTCGCTCAACACGATGAGGACCCACACGAAGCACATCTTCCAGAAGTTGGATGTGACGAGCCGCCCGGCGGCGGTGCGGCGCGCGGAGGCGCTGGGACTGATCTGAACCCGCCACAATCACCACGCGACTCGTAGATGTGGTGACGCCGGGTCACCACGCGGCTTCGTAGATTTCGTGGTGTTCCCAGGCGACCGCCTGGGGCAACCACGAACATCGGAGCCATCATGAGCATCACCAGTTCCACCCTCACCCGGGCCGCCGCCGTGGCCGCCGCGCTGTACGGGCTGATCTACATCGTCATCCAATTCATCCACCCGGCCGACGTGGTCGAATCCCTCGCCACACAGCTGTGGGTGACGGTACACATCCTCAGTTTCACCATGGCCATTTTCGCGTTGATCGGCATCACCGGCATCTACCTGCGTCGGGTCACGCAGTTCGGGGTTCTCGGGCTTGTCGGGTACCTGATGTTCGGCTTGTTCTTTCTGCTGCAGTCGGCGTTCAACTTCGCTGAGGCGTTCATCGCACCGCTCCTCGTGGCGGATGCCCCGCAATTCGCGGTGGACTTCGTCGGCCTCTTCGGTCGGTACCCGGCGGTAACGGATCTCGGGGTGCTCAAGGCTCTGCCGCTCGTGGGTGCGGCGCTCTACGTCGGTGGCGCGATACTGTTCGGTGTGGCGGTCATCCGGGCGCGGATGCTGTCGCGCGGTGCCGGAATCCTGATGATCGTTGCCGCCGCAGTCACGCCTGTGGCCGGCGCGTTGCTTCCGCACGCGCTCGAGCGCATGGCGGCCATCCCGATGGGTCTCGCGTTGATCTGGCTCGGCTACTCGCTGTGGTCGAACGTGCGCAAGACCGCCGCGCTGCCTGTGACCGCCGCGGTCGAGCCGCGGCTCGACCCGACAGCCGCGGTGTGAGCGGGCAGACTCCCGGACCGGCCGACCACATGAGCACAGCACCAGCAGGTGGTCCGGCCGGTGCCCGCCGGTACGAGATCCGCGTCGAAGGGCAACTTGATCAGAGCTGGAGTGACTGGTTTGACGGTTTCACGCTCACCAGCGAGGTGGATGGGACCACCATCCTCACCGGGCCAGTCGTCGATCAGGCTGCCCTTCATGGATTGCTGGGGCGGGTGCGCGATCTCGGGGTCCCCCTGATCTCGGTGAACGCACTCGGAATTAGGCCGAGCAGCGCCGGGTAGTCGACTGCCGACATCCCGTGCGAACCGATCACCGACACCCTTCTGCGGTTACCGCCGATGAAGCGGCCTGTGCAAGATGCTGGTTGATGCTTCCAATTGCTGCACTATGCACATTTGACTCGCGTTCGGCCAGACGTAGGGTGACTGAAACCCCTACCCTCTCTTTTGGAGATACCCATGGCTCGCTTGGCCCACGCAGACGATTTTGCTCTCAGCCGCGTCCGTCCCGACGCGCAGAAACCCTGGTTCCCCATCGCGGTTCAGCGGTTCGGCCAGGTCTCGGCCCTCTCCCAATTCCTCCTGGGAGCCACCCTCGGCTACAGCATGACCTTCGGTGAGGCCTTCCTCGCCCTCCTGCTCGGCTCCATCATCCTCGAAGTGATCATGTGCATCGTCGGCATCATCGGGCAGAAAGAAGGGCTCAACACCGCTCTCCTCGCCCGCTGGACCGGCTTCGGCGAGGTCGGCGCCTCCCTGGTCGGGCTTGCGATCGGCATCAGCCTCATCGGCTGGTTCGGCATCCAGAGTGCGATCTCAGCGGAATCGCTGGATGCCCTGATGCCCGGCGTCATGCCCGCTTGGGCCTGGAGCCTGATCTTCGGCCTCGCCGTGACCGCGATCGTCGCCATCGGCTTCAAGGGAATGCAGTGGCTCGCGAACATCACCGTGCCGCTCTTCCTCATCCTCGTCGGCTGGTCCATCATCAGCGAGCTCAGCAACCACGACATCGGCGAACTCCTCACCGGCCCGGCCCCCGGCCCGACCATGAGCGTATGGCAGGGAACCGGCATCGTGGCGGGCGGCCTGATCGTCGGCGCCATCATCACCGCCGACATGACCCGGTTCAACCGCTCGCGCGCCGACGTGATCAAGCAGACGGTGGTCGGCGTCTCGCTCGGCGAGTTCGTCATCGGGCTCTCCGGTGTTCTCCTCGCTCACGCGGCGGCATCCGGCAACATCGTCGCCATCGTCACCTCCTCGGTCGGCTTCGTCGGACTCATCATCGTCATCACCGGCACGCTGAAGATCAACGACTGGAACCTGTACTCGTCGACGCTCGGCCTCGTCAACTTCATCTCGACCGCGTTCGGCAAGAACCTCCACCGGGTCACCACAACGATCGTCCTCGGCGTCGTCGGCTCCGTCCTCGCCGCCGCAGGCATCCTCGGGCAGTTCGCTGACTTCCTGATCATCCTTGGCGTGGCGTTCCCGCCCATCGCCGGCATCATGGTCGCCGAGTACTTCATCGTGAAGCGCTGGCGGCCGGAGCTCGACGCCACCCGCGCCAGCGGTCGGCTGCCCGCGACCGCCCCACGCATCGTGCCTGTGACGATCGTGATCTGGGCCATCTCCGCGGTCACCGGCTACATCATCACGTGGGGAATCCCGCCGGTGCTCTCACTGGTGCTCTCCATGGTCCTGTACGTCATCGCCGGCAAGCTCGGCCTCGTCCGCGGCGTCGGCACCGCCAAGACCGCTCAGGTCGACGAAGTTCCGGCGGATTCACGCACCGCTGACACCGTCGCCAACTGACCCCCGCACCAACCGAAAGCGAAAACAACTTCTATGCATATCGGAATCGATGTCGGCGGAACCAACACCGACGCAGTTCTCATGGACGACACCCGCACCCTCGCGGCCGTCAAGCACGCCACCACCCCGGATGTCACGAACGGCATCGTTCAGGCGATCGGCGACCTGCGCGCCGGTCACCACTTCGACGGTAGTGAGATCTCCGCCGTCATGATCGGCACGACCCACTTCATCAACGCGCTCGTGCAGGCCAAGCGGCTCGCGCCAACCGCCGCCCTCCGGCTCGGCCTCCCCGCCACGAAGGCGCTCCCGCCGCTGGTGGACTGGCCCCTCGAACTCGTCGAAGCAATCAGCGCAAGGGCCTACCTCGCGCACGGCGGCTACGAGTTCGACGGCCGCCCGATCTCCCCGCTCGACCCGGAGGAGCTGCGGGCGCACGCCGAGGACATGAAGGCGAATGGCATCCGTTCCGTCGCTATCTCCTCGGTGTTCAGCCCGGTCAACCACGACCTCGAGGTTGAGGCGGCGCGCATCGTCGGCGATGTGCTCGGACCGGACGTCGCCATCTCGCTTTCCCACGAGATCGGCCGCATCGGCCTGCTCGAGCGGGAGAACGCGACGATCATCAACGCGGCGCTGCGTGAGCTGGCATCGGAGATCGTCGACGGCCTCACCGCCGCGGTGCGCAAGCAGGGCATCGAAGCGCCGATCTTCCTGAGCCAGAACGACGGCACGCTGATGGACGAGGAATACGTGCGCCTCTACCCCGTCGCGACCTTCGCGTCCGGGCCGACGAACTCGATGCGAGGCGCCGCCATGACGAGCGGCCTCGACACCTGCGCCGTCGTCGACATCGGCGGCACCACGTCAGACGTCGGCCTGCTCATCAACGGCTTCCCCCGCGAGACCTCGAACGAGGTCAAAGTCGCCGGCATTCGCACCAACTTCCGGATGCCAGACGTGCTGTCGATCGGCATCGGCGGCGGCAGCATCGTCGACCTGGAGACCGCGGAGGTCGGCCCCGAATCGGTCGGCTACCGTCTCATGACCGAGGCGCTCGTCTTCGGCGGGTCCACGCTCACCGCCACGGACGTCGCCGTCGCGGCCGGACGCGCAGACATCGGCGACGCCTCGAAGGTGGCGCACCTGGACCCGGTGTTCGTCGAGCGGGTTCTCTCCCGCATCGCCGACCGGGTCGCTGAAGCGGTCGACCGGATGCGCACCTCTCCCGAACCGATTCCGGTCGTCGCCGTCGGCGGCGGCTCGATTCTTCTCTCCGATGAGCTGCCGCTCTTCGGTTCGGTGCACCGCCCCGAGAACTTCGCCGTCGCGAACGCGATCGGCGCCTCCATCGCGCAGGTCGGTGGCGAGATCGACAAGGTGTACGCGATCGAGCCCGGCCGCCGGGAAGCAGCCATCGCCGAGGTGCGCGCCGAAGCGATCGACAAGGCGATCGCCGCGGGGGCCTCCCCTTCCTCGGTGAGCATCGTCGACTTCGATGAGATCCCGATCCCCTACCTGCCCGGCAACGCAACACGCATCCGGGTGAAGGCCGTCGGCGACCTCGACATGGCGGTCGTGCGATGAGCTGGACAATCACCGCTGACCTCGTCCCCGGACTCGCCCGCGGCGCCGCGGTGCTCGGCACCGGCGGCGGAGGCGACCCCTACATCGGCAGCCTGCTCGCCGCGCAGGCGCTCCGGCTGCACGGCGACGTCACGGTGATCCCGCTCCGGGATGTGCCCGACGATGCCGTGGTGCTGACGGTGGCGATGATGGGTGCGCCGACCGTCATGGTCGAGAAGCTTCCGAGCCTCGACGAAGTCGTCGCCCCCGTTCACGCGCTCGAAGCATCCCTCGGCCGCGCCGTCACCCACATCGCCTGTGCGGAGGTCGGCGGCGTCAATTCGACGATCCCGATCGCCGCGGCGGCCGCCCTCGGGCTTCCGCTCATCGACGGCGACGGCATGGGCCGCGCGTTCCCTGAACTGCAGATGGTGCTGCCGACCCTGTACGGCATCAACGCGTCACCCCTCGCTTTCAGCGACGAGAAGGGCAACGTCGGCGTGTTGAACACTATCGACAACAGCTGGACCGAACGGATCGCGCGCGTCGCCTGCGTCGAGATGGGCTGCTCAGTTATGATCTCCGGTTTCGCCATGTCGGGGTCCCAGGCGCGAGAGTCACTCGTCGCCGACTCACTCTCCCTCTGCTGCGAGATCGGCGGTGGCATCGCCGCCGCCCGCGAAGCGAAGACGGACCCCGTGGCCGCGACGGTGCGTGTGCTCAACGGGCGTGAGTTCTTCGCGGGCAAAGTCGTCGATGTGCATCGCGCGACGACGACAGGCTTCGCCCGCGGCCTGGCCCGTATCGAAGGCGCCGACACGGCGCTTGAGCTCTCGTTCCAGAACGAGCACCTCATCGCCGAAATCGACGGCCAGCCCGTCGTGACCACGCCGGACCTGATCATCGTGCTCGAGCACGACTCGGGTGAGCCCATCACCACCGAGGGGCTGCGCTACGGCCAGCGGGTGCGGGTCATCGCGGCACCGAGTGACGAGCGCTGGCACAGCGCGGAGGCGCTCGCCATGGTCGGCCCCGGCTATTTCGGTTACGACACCCCGTCCCACCGCTTCGACGGCAGCGTCGAAGCGGTCGAACCTTCCGAGGAGGTTGCAGCATGAGCTGGCAACTGACGGCTGCTGATCTGCCCGACCTCGCGCGCGGCGCCACCCTGCTGGGCACGGGCGGCGGCGGCGACCCCTACATCGGCAAGATGCTCGTCGAACAGGTGCTCGGCACCGGATCGATCACCATCCTCGACCCGGACGACCTCGACGACGACCTCTTCGTCATTCCCACCGCCCAGATGGGCGCACCGACGGTGATGATCGAGAAGATCCCCGCCGGTTTCGAAGCGACGCTGGCACTGCGCACGCTTGAGGACCACCTGGGGCGGAAGGCCGGCGCCACCATGCCGATCGAGTGCGGTGGCATCAACTCGATGATTCCGCTCCTCGTTGCCGCCGAAACCGGCCTGCCCGTCGTGGATGCCGACGGCATGGGCCGCGCCTTCCCGGAACTCTCGATGGAGACGTTCGCAGTCTACGGAGTGCACGGATCCCCGCTCGCCCTCGCCGGAGAGCGCGGAGAACGCGTCATCATCGACACCGGCGACGACGACCGGCAGATGGAATGGCTGGCGCGCGGCATCACCATCCGGCTCGGCGGCGTCGGCCACATCGCCGAGTACGCGATGAGCGGAGCAGATGTGAAACGGACCGCCGTTCCGCGCACGATTTCGATGGGGCTTGCCCTGGGCCGCGCCATCCGCCTCGCCCGCGAAGCACACAGCTCGCCGTTCGAGGCGATCGCTGAGACGCTGTCGACGACGCTGTACTCGCACGTCCGTGAGCTGTTCGTCGGCAAGGTGGCGGATGTCGAGCGTCGCACCACCGACGGCTTCGCCAAAGGCCGGGCCGTCATCCTGCCGCTCGACCCGTCGAGCGATGACCGGTTCGAGATCGCCTTCCAGAACGAGAACCTCATCGCTCACCACAGCGGCGACGTCGTCGCGATCGTGCCTGATCTCATCTGCGTTGTCGACCACGAGACGGCGGAGCCGATCACCACGGAAGGACTCCGGTACGGCCAGCGCGTGCGCGTGCTCGGCATCTCGACGCCGGCGATGATGCGCACTCCCGCCGCCCTGCAGGCGTTCGGGCCGACGGCGTTCGGGCTGGCCGAGCCGTTCGTTCCGGTGGAGGGCGAAACCGCCGCCGCGGAGGCGGCGCTCGACTTCGCCGCGACTGCTCTTGGGATCGGCGCCGCTGAGGAGGTCCGCGCTTAAGCTGGGACCATGCCGACCATCCTCGAGCTCGCCAGCCTGCCCGCGCTCGCGACCGGCTTCGACCTGCTCGGCTCGGGCGGTGGCGGGGCGACGACGATGCTCGAGCTCGCACTGCGGAGCTCGCCGGACTGGCCGATGACCCTGCACGACGTTGAGGAGCTCGACTCCTCGACGCCGTGCCTCGGCGCCGCCTTCGTCGGATCGACCATGCTGCTCACCGAGCGGCTGCCCGGGTCAGCGCCGTTCGCGCCGCTCATCGCTGCAGCCGAACGCTGGCTCGGCCACCGCGTGCCGGTGGTGTGCTCACTCGAAGGCGGCGGCCTCAACGGCCTCGCTCCGTTCACCCTCGCCGGTGACCGGACGATCGTCGATGCCGATCTCTCCGGCCGCGCGGTTCCTGGTCTCGATCAGATGTCGCTGCTCGTCGATGGCGTGCCGGGCATCGTCGCGACCTGTGACACCGGAGCCGGCGGGGTCGCACTCGTGCAAACGGATCGCGCCCTCGACATCGAGCGCGTCGTTCGGGCGGCGACGATCCAGGCGGGTGGCGCGGGCGGCATGGTTTTCGCCGGCTTCACCGTCGGGGATCTGCGGGAGCACGCGATCGTCGGCAACACCGCACGCGCCCTGGCCATCGGTACCGTCTACCTCGCGGCCCGGTCCGGGTCGCTCGACGGGCTCGCCGCCGCCCTCGGCGGGCGGCTGCTGGCCGAGGGCAGGATCACCGCGATCGATCCGGATGCCGTCGACCAGCACGTGACCACATTCGGCATCACCGGAAGCGCTGGGGAGGTGCACCGACTGGTGGCGCGCTCGGAGAACCTCGCCCTCATGACCGACGGGCGCCTCGAGGCCGCCGCCCCGGATCTGATCGTCGTTCTCGACGCGATCTCGCGTGACATCCTCGAGGTGACCGACCTGTCTCGGGCGCGGCATGTCGCCGTGATCCAGCTCGACGGGCCGGCCTGGTGGTCGCGCTCCCCCGACCGCAGACGGTACGTGACGCCGTCGGCGTACGGGTTGGACGGATTGGATGGCGCGGCATGACCGACAATCTGCGCATGAGCGCACTACTTGCGCATCCGCAGAACGGGGGCGTGCGTGCGATCGCCGGCCCCGACGACGCCGAGTGGACGGGCGTCGTGGTCGAGACGAGCGAAGACGCGTTGCCCGCCGACGGCGGTGGCCGGCTCGCGGTTCTCACCGAACTGCCGCCGTCCCGGCCGTGGCAGCAGGATGCGCTGGTTCGTCGCAGCCGCGACCGGGGCTTCCGCGCCCTGGCGATCCCGCACGGCGACAACTTCGGCACCGGCACGCGTGCCCTCGCCGACCGGCTCGGCCTCACCCTCCTCCACGTCGACCGGCCGATGCTGCTGGCGAAAGCGTGCTGGCAACTCGTCGAGGCGCAGGACGCGCTGACTCTCGGTTACGTCCGCAAGGTTGCGCAGTCGATCGAGTACCACGCCAACGACCTCACCGACCTGTTGCGGCACCTGTCGTCGAGCGTCGGGCACGGCGTCGCCCTGATCGACGCGGAGGGCGTGCTTCTCGAGGTCGGAGGACAGCTCCCACCGGAGGTACACGCGGCGATCGACTTCGCCCCCTGGGTCGATCTGGCGCGGATGCCGGCCGGCACGGCGGCGTCGGTGCGGGTTGACAGCCCCAGCCGTGAAGGCCTCCGCCTCGCCTTCTTCGGCGCGGGGCTCGACGAGCGGCAGGTGAGCGCCCTCGCGGTCGCCGCCGAGGTGGCGATGCCCGCGGTCGCCGCGCGCATCCTCATCGATGAGGTCGCCGAGGTGAGCGACGCGTCCGTGTCATCCGGGGTGCTGCGCGATTTTGTGGACCTGCGCGGCACGCCGGACCCGGAAGTCGAACGCCGCATGCTCGAACGTGGCTGGCGCACGACCGGGTACCACCTGGCGTTCCGTACCGTCGGTCGCAGCAGAGTCGATGCCCTACAGCTGCTCCGCTTCGTCATGGGTGAGCTCGGCCGCATCTCCGTCGACTCCCACGCCACGACGACTGGACGAGGGGTGAGCGGGTGGCTGACGTTCTCGGAACCTCCCGCCGCTTCGCAAGTCGAGCACTACGTGGCGTCCTTGCGCGACCTGCACGTCGCAGCCCGCCGCTCGTTCAACGTCGCGACCGGGGTCGGGTCGCTGGCGAGTGGATCGGCCGGCCTCACGGCGTCGCTGAGCGAGGCCGCGGACGCGGCCCGGATCGCGGTGAACCGTTCGAACACGGGCTGGTTCGTCCGCGTCGACGGGCTCGGGCTCGAGCAGCTGCTGCTGGCGTGGACCGGCAACGACACCTTCGTGCCTGCGGCCCGTTCGCTCCTCGCGCCCCTCCAGTCGGGCGGCGGCGAGCTGCTGACGACGCTGTCCGCGTACCTCGACCACGAGTCGGCCGTGGCACCGACGGCGACCGCGCTCGGCCTGCACCGCAACACTGTCGCGACGCGCATCCAACGTGCGCAGGAACTGCTCGGCGTCGACATGAGCGACCCCGAGGTGCGGCTCGCGCTGCATCTCGCCTGCCGGGCGGTTCAGTGACGTCTCGCTCGCACGCCGCTCGCTCGCACTCCGCTCGCTAGAAGGTAGCGAAGCGACCGAAGCGGAGCAGTACGACCGCCTAACCCGCAGGCGGGAAGGTCACGACGACTTTGCCGGACCGCTCCGAGTTCCGTGCGACGGCGAAGGCCTCGCGCACCTGGTCGATCGGGAAGCGGTGGGTGATGATCCGGGCGATCCCCGAGTCGGCAGCGAGCAGTTCGATCGCCTCGTCGATCTCCTCGAAGAAACGGAACGAGCCCAGCATGGTCACCTCCTTGGAGATGAACGGAGCCAGATTGATCGGGCGTGCCTCGTTCGGAACCATGCCAACCTGAACCAGGATGCCTCGGCGGCGTACCGCGGCGACGGCCGCCGAGATCGCGACGGCGGCACCCGAGCACTCCAGCACGACATCGAACGCTTCGACGGGAAGCTTCTCCGCGCTGACCTGCACGACTGCGTCAGCTCCGAGCTCGGTCGCGCGAGCCAGTGGGCCCGCCAGCACGTCGCTGACCGTCACGTGCGCGGCGCCGCGCGCCTTCGCTGCGACGAGGGCGAGGAGGCCGATCGGGCCGGCGCCCGATACCAGCACCCGGCGCCCGGTCAGGTCCCCGGCGCGGGTCGCGCCGTGCAGGGCCACGCCCAGCGGCTCGGCCAGCGCAGCGTCCACGACCGCGAGACCGGCTGGAAGCGGCCGGATCATTCCGCGTTCGACGACGAGGTACTCACTCATCCCGCCCTGGGTGTGCGGCGTGGTCGCCGCACTTCCGAGGTAGGAGCCTCCGGGCCAGAGGTGCGCGGCATCCTCGATCCCATCGACCGGGGTGCCGAACCGGGCCGGGTGCACCGTGACCGGGTCGCCGGCCTGCAGCTGCCCGGACGGATCCTCATCCACCCAGCCGGAGAGCTCGTGGCCGGGGATCAGAGGTTCCCGAACGACATACTCGCCGTTCGCACCCTCGAAGTGATAGTGCAGGTCGGATCCGCAGATCCCCACGGCAGAGACCCGCACCCGCACCTGCCCCTTACCGGGAACCGGGACGGGCAGCTCGACGACGTCGAGCTGGTCTTTGCCTTCGATGATGGCTGCGCGCATGAGTGTTCTCCAATCAGACGACGGCGGTCATGCCGCCGTCAACGAAAATGTTCTGTCCAGACACGAAGCTCGAGGCGTCCGAGACGAGGTAGAGCAACGTGCCACGCAGCTCGCTGAAGTTCCCCCAGCGGTGGGCGGGCGTGCGATTGACGAGCCAGGTGTTGAAGGTCTCGTCCTCGACGAGGGCCTTGTTCATCTCGGTGGCGAAGTAGCCGGGCGAGATCGCGTTGACCTGGATGTCGTAGCGGGCGAGATCTGCCGCCATTCCCTGCGTGAGGAGTGCGAGTCCCCCCTTGGAGGCGGAATACGGGGCGATGGTCTGTCGCGCCAGCTTTGACTGAACCGAGGCGATGTTGACGATCTTGCCCGACCGGCGCTCGACCATGCCAGGCACGATGAAGCGTGAGACGTAGAACGCACTGGACAGGTTGCTGCTGACGATGGCATCCCAATCCTCGACGGCGAACTCCTCGAACGGCGCACGGCGCTGCACGCCGGCGTTGTTCACAAGGATGTCGGGAACGCCGTGTTCTGCGACGAGGTCACCGACGGCATCCTTCACGGCCACGGCATCCGTCACGTCGAAGAAGACGGAAGCGGGCCGCGCCCCGGTGGAGCGCTCGATGGCATCCGCCGTCTCGGTGAGGGCCGCACGGTCGCGGCCGTGCAGGATGACGGATGCCCCGGCCTCGGCCAGTCCCTCAGCGAGGGACCGGCCGAGACCACGAGACGAACCGGTGACGAGGGCCAGACGGCCGGTGATATCGAACATGCTCATGGGGTCCTCCGGATTAGAAGATCGCGTAGATCGCGAGGATCAGGACGAATGCGACGACCGATTCGAGCGTCTGTTGCACGGTCCAGGTCTTCAGCGTGGTCTTCACATCCATGTTCATCAAGCGACCGACCAGCCAGAAGCCGGAGTCGTTGACGTGCGAGGCGAACACCGAACCCGCTGCGGCGGCCAGGGTGATGGCGGCGGTGTCGATGAGGCCGAAGTTGCCGGCGAGCACAGCGGGCGCGAGGAGGCCACCGGTGGTGACGAGTGCGACGGTCGCCGAACCTTGCGCGACGCGGAGCGCGACGGCGACGAAGTAGGCAGCGAAGATCAACGGCACACCGAGGCCCGAGAGCGAGTCGGCGAGCGCGTCACCGATACCAGAGGCGCGCAGCACCCCACCGAACATCCCGCCGGCGCCGGTGATCAGAATGACGGAGGCCACAGAGCCGAGGGTCTGGTCGACGAGCTTCTCAAGTGCGGTGCCGTTCTGCCCACGTGCCTTGCCGAGAACGAGCAGGGCGATGAGGGCCGAAATGAGCAGGGCGACCGGCGACGTGCCGATCATCTGCAGCGCCTGGACCCACATTTCCGAGGAGTCGACGGTGCCGGCTGAGGCCAGCGCGCCGAGGCCGGTGTTCATCAGGATCAACACCATCGGAAGCAGCAGGATGCTAACGACTGTGCCGAATTTCGGCGGGTTGGCGATCTCGTCGTCGTCCTTGAAACCGAAGAGCTCGGGGACGATCATCGGGTAGCGGTTGTTGACGATCTTGGCCCACAGGTAACCGCTGACGTACCAAACCGGGAACGCGATGATAAGACCGATGATGAGAACGACACCGAGGTTGGCGCCGAAGAATTCCGTAGCCGCGACCGGTCCCGGGTGCGGGGGCAGGAAGATGTGCATCACGGAGAACGCGGCCGCGCCGCTGAACCCGTAAAGAAGCAGGTTCTTGCCGCCGATGCGCCGGGCGACGGCGAACATGATCGGGAGCATCACGATCAGACCGGCGTCGAAGAAGATCGGGAAGCCGAGGATCAGCGAGGTGATGCCGAGCGCGAAGGCCGCGCGCTTCTCGCCGAAGATGGCGACCATTCTCTCGGCGACGACGCGGGCGCCTCCCGAGGATTCGATCATCCGTCCGAGGATCGCGCCGAGGCCGACCAGGAGGGCGACTGATCCGAGGGTGCCCCCGAACGAGGTGATCAGGACGTCGTTGACGATCTTTGCTGTGGGAATACCCGTTGCGATCGCCGTGAGCAACGACACGACCACAAGCACCAGGAAGGCGTGCAGTCGGACCTTGATCACCAGGAACAGAATGAGCGCTACCGCCGCGGCCGCAATGGCCAGTAGGGGTCCGGTGCCCAGGGTCTGGGTCCAATCTTCCATGTGTTTCTCCATTGAATTTCTTGCTCAAATTGCGCGAACCTCGCGCGAGCCTCGATAAAGGTACTACTTATTAGGCCGCTAAGATAATACGTATCGATTCGGCGGCAAGGGAGCGGCGATGGGAATGCATGGAGACGTGCTCAATGAGCTTGGGCGACGGATCGCGGCGGGCGACCCTCGGCCCGGGACGGTACTCAAACTCGCGCAGCTCGAGCAAGAGCACTCCGTGTCTCGCACTGTGATCCGCGAAGCGATCCGCGTGCTTGAGAACATCGGCATGGTGGCTGCCCGTCGGCGGGTCGGAATTACCGTTCAGCCCCGGGAGCTCTGGGACGCGCTCGACCCGTATCTCATTCAGTGGAGCCTGCACGGACCTCTCCGCCATCAGCAGCTCGAATCGTTGATGGAGCTGCGCGTGGCGGTCGAACCGATGGCGGCGTCACTCGCCGCCGAACGCGCCACGGTCACTCAGCGCGCGGAGTTGCTGCGCCTGGCCGAGCAGCTCAACGACTTGGGTCAGCAGGGTCTCGGCCAGACCGAGGAGTACCTCGGGGTCGACGTTGCGTTCCATGCGCTGCTGCTGACGTCGTCGGGCAACCCGCTGCTGGCCGCCATGGCGACGCCGGTGGCGGAGGAACTCGCTGGGCGCACGAAGCTTGGACTGCATCCGACCGTTCCCGCACCAGGCACACTGGAGCAGCACCTCGTCCTAGCGCGGGCCATTGCGTCCGGAGACCGGAAAGAGGCCGAAGCACACTCGCACGCTCACCTCCTCGGCGTCTGGGGGGAGATCGCGCAGGGCAAAGCACCTTAGTCACGGCCGCCAAAGCACAGCCGGTGGGCGGCGCTGAAGCGTCGCCCACCGGTTGTGCTTGGATCTATGCCGCATCGGCGGTCCCGTCTGGTGAGACGAACCCCGCACTCGGCCGGGGCCGAGCGCCGCGATCCGAGCCAGGAAGATCTTCTTCCCCAGTTCAGACAGCAGCGCGTCGTGTCGGAATCACCTTCGCAGGATTCATCGCCCGCAGGAACTCCACCGTTTCGCCCAGCGCACCCCACGGGGCGGAGGGCGGAAGAGCTGCCAGAACCGCACCGGCGACGGATCACCGTAGGGCACGAGCATCTCGTTGATCGAGGACGGTAGATCACGGGGCGTTCCTCACGGGCATCCGTGAAGGAGAGCTGACGGAGCACGAGCCCTTCGCGCACGTCGAAGCCGACCTGGCACTTCCAAATCGCCCAGCTGACGACATCACCGTCGACCGTGACGCTCGGTCCCTCCGGCTGCGCGGTTCGAAGCTATCTCACCAGCGACACAGCCCGACCGGCCAACCCGCCCCCGCGCTCAAACTAACTGACGGATTTTCGACAGCAGACCGTCTCCGGACATCGAAGGAACGAACGTGCACACTGGATGCCGCCGACAGCGGCCGCGCCTACGTTTGGCGGGTCGGCCACAGGCCGACCGACTGCCTGTACTCCATGGCATCGGCGGTCTCCGTGAACTCCAGCAGGTTACCCACCTTCTCGAGCAACACATCTCGGACCTCGGAGGGGCTCGCGAAGAAGAATTCTTTCCGGGCATTCGCCCGGTTCAGCGCCCGATCGGCGAAATGCTTATGCAGTTCGTTCTCTAGCGTCACCGCATCCTCCGAGAAATAAAGGGTGTGCGTGTCGAACCGGAACGGGACGGATGCGCCGCTGAGTTCGGCGATCCGGTCCGCCGGCTCGAGGCGGCGAGTCAAACCGATCTTCACTACGTTCTTTCCGAACGCGCCCTCGTTCGAGATCACGTACACGTAGCCCGCGCGGATATTGGCAGCTCGGAAATCGTTCTGCTCGATCGCAGCATCGATGAGTGAGAGGCGATCCAGGAGGTCTGCGTCGGACTGCCCTTGCTGCTCTAGAACGCTGAGGGCGTTGAGTAGGTGGGCGCGCTCTTTGTCCAGCCGCGCGCGTTCTTCCGCGAGTTCTTTCGCCACCCGGTTCTCCTCTTTGAGCCGAGCTCGTTCCTCGCGTTGCTCTTCTCTCTCTTCCTGCTTCTTCATCAGCCAGTCAGAGGTGAGTTCGATCTCTTCAATTCGGAGCGCATGAAATTCGTCGTTGATCTGCATTTCCATCATTCGACCGAGCTTCGCGATCGCAGTGCGAGTGGCATCCATTCGACGCTTCGCCGTGACAACGTTTCCTGCTCTAAGAGTCCTAATGCTGTTATCGGCTTCGGCGTTGTAGGCGCGCAGCATGAGCTTGGAGAGATCGTCTGTCATTCGACGCCCCTGAGCCAACGAGTTGTTAAAGGTGAAGAGCTCCGACTTGACGATCGCCCGCCCGGTCTTGATGAGCTCGGCCGCGCGGCCTTCGATCGCGCCCAGGCGCTCCTGGTACGCGACCGCGGACTCGAGTGGGTGGTGATACCTATATATGCCCACGTCTTGCAGAATGACCGCATCATCCAGTTCAACGTAGGTCTCTGAGGTTGTTGCAGCCAGGCGCGAACGCAACGCGGCATTCTCTGCTTCAAGCAAGGCGACCCGGGCCGATTCGAGTCGAGCGGGTTGCTCTTCAACCGGAAGGTCTTGAGGCAGACTGCCCGTCGCTGGACCAACCTCTTCCGGAGCTTCATGACTGGCGGTTCCTGACGCGACCCAGAGTTCCCAGTCTGGAGGCGGGTCTGGCCAGGATGGGTCTGGCGTCCAGCCCGCTGGCGGTTGCCACCCGGGCGGCGGTTTGGGCCACCCGGGTGGTGGGTTGAAATTTAGCCCGCTCAACCCTGCACGCTCCGGACACCCGCACCGCTCACAGGTAACAGGCCCAACGGATTCTTCGACACAATGGCACCGAGATGGGCGAGCGTTGCCGCGGGAACGACCGCCGATAGGTCCAGTTCGGAGAAGACATCACGGGAAACGGCCACGGCGGCAAGCGGCACATACGTTTCACGGCCTGTGGCTGGATTGATGGTCTCTGTGCCAAGTTCCAAAGCGATACTTTGAATTAGCCACGTCGATCTGCTTCGAATACTTCGTGGAGGCTCCGCAAGGCAACGTTGTGAGCGACATCCGCGTACCTCTCTTTGGCTTCCTTCTGAGAGAGTGGTGTCTCTACAATCTCGTCGGACGCCTTCACATACCTGTATCCCTTGACAGCAGGAAACTCGCCTGGGCCTGGGATCAACACCCTCATGCTGAGTTCTGCGGTCGATGGCTCGAACTGCGCTGAATGACGCACCTCGACTTCCTCCGGGTAGACCGAGTTCGCGAGGACGATGCCCACATACTCCTGGACAGCATCCTCGGTCCCGTATCCGAGCCCGGTAATGAGCCGGTCAAGGTCGGCATTCTGTTCGCGGACCGCTTCTTCTCGCGCCGCGCACTCCGCGTCGTATCGTGCTTTCTCATTCTCGAGCTGTTCCAAGCGTCGCTGCTCCGCTGCCGTGTGGTCAGCAGCCTGCGCTTCGCGACGACCCGGTAACTCCTGCGTCGCCGCATGCCAAGCCCAGTAGTCGGCAGCGTACTGAGCCTCCACCGCCGCTTCCGCCTCAGCGTGCTTCTGCTTTCGTCCTAACAAACCCTTCGGAGGCTGAACGGGCTGCTTTACCGGGAGCGCCGGCTCCGGGATGGGTACAGGAGCGGGGAGCGGATGCATTAGATCGGGCCGATCGAACGGCGGATGCGTGACCACTTTTCGGAGCGTTTCAAGATCTACATAGTCGTCAACGCTCAAGGTCGCAGAGAGCAGCGAATCGATGCGCTCATACTGCGCCGCAAGTTGGCCGTTCAGCTGCTCAACTTCTGCCTGCATAGCCTCGACATGGGCAGCAGCAGCTTCCTTCTCAAGTCGCCGCCGATCTGCCTCTGACGCTTTCTGAGCTGCCAACGTCGCTCTCTGCGCTGCCTTTTGCGCCTGTTCAGTGCGTCGAACGGCCGCGTTGTATTCACGGACAGCCGCGGCTTGGCGCTTTTCTGCGAGACGTGCCTGGTGCTGCATTTCGGCAAAAAATCCTCGACGCTGGGCCATTCGAACCTCCTTGTCTGGTTACTCGATCCGTAGTCGATTGAGGTCGACATACGCACCTCACGGCGGAAGACACCCAGAACGCGTGTCATACGGCTGGCAGAGTAAGCCTCGACCTGCGAGGTAGCGCTGCTAAGTTGACGGAATGGTCGAAAAGTCAGTCCGCGACGAGATCGCAGCGTTTATGGCCGAGCGCGAGTGGTCACAGTTCCATAGCCCTGAAAACCTCGCGAAAAGCATCGCGATCGAGGCCGGTGAATTGCTCGAGTGCTTCCAGTGGGATGCCGCCGCCGACCCTGCACGCGTCCGGGAGGAGCTCGCCGACGTACTCACCTACTGCGTGCTCCTTGCAGACCGCATCGGCGCCGACCCGAGCCAGATTGTCAAAGACAAGCTGGCCAAGACTCGCGAGAAGTACCCGACAGAAAAAGCACGGGGTCGAAGCACGAAATATGACGCCCTCTGATATCTCGCGCCTCGATTTCACTCCTGAGGCGGTCACCCAGTGGGCTCCGAGCCACCCACGAAACACCAACTGGCCCGTTGTGTACGTCCTCGACGATGCCCAGGCCGAGAAGACAAACTCGACTGGCGGGAGACTTCGCGACGTGTACGTGGGAGAGTCTCGAAACGCAGCAGTTCGGATGCGACAGCACCTCGACTCTCCAGACAAACGGCACCTGAAACGCATCCGCGTGATCGTCGACGAACGGTTCAACAAGTCAGCCTGTCTGGACCTCGAGTCGTTCCTCATCCGGCTCCTCGCCGGCGATGGGGCATATCGTGTGCTGAACCGAAACGACGGCATCACGGATGGCGACTACTACAACCGCGACTTGTACCGGGAATCGTTTCGTGAGGTCTTCGACAAGCTGCAGGCCGATGGAGTCTTCACCCGGAGCATCCCGGAGATTGAGAACAGCGATCTCTTCAAACTCTCTCCGTTCAAGGCGCTGACCCAGGATCAAGCGGTTGCCGTTGAGGACATTCTCGAGGGACTCTTCGCGGACCTTGGGTCGGGCGCCAACAGCACGATCGTGATTCAGGGCGAGCCAGGAACCGGCAAGACAGTTGTCGCGATTTACATGCTGAAACTGCTTGTGGACATCGCGAACACCGTCGCCCTAGAGGACTTCGACAGCGACACGATGTTCTCGGAGCTGTTCATCCCTCAAAATCGCGCGCTCTTGACCGATCTGCGGATCGGTCTCGTGGTGCCGCAGCAATCTCTGCGCGAGTCGATCAGAAAGGTGTTCCGGAAGACTCCAGGGCTAGATCCCTCGATGGTGCTGACGGCATTTGATGTCGGGAACGCTGATGAAGACTTCGATCTCCTGATCGTCGACGAAGCGCACCGTCTCAACCAGCGCGCAAATCAACCATCCGGCGTGCAAAACAAGAACTTCGCCGACATCACGAAGAAGCTCTTCGGCTTCGATGACTTGGCCAAGACCCAGCTCGACTGGATCCGCGCGAAGAGCAAGCATCAGATCTATCTGCTGGACGCCGAGCAGAGCGTGCGCCCTGCCGACGTTCCGCCTGAACTGCTCGGTGCCCTTGTCAGCGCTACGAAGGATCGACACCGTCACTACCCGCTGGCCACGCAGATGCGGGTCCAGGCAGGGTCGGACTACCTGGCGTATGTTCGGCGCATCCTCGGTTCGCCGGGCCCTTGGGACGATCCCCATTCACCCGCGAAAGAACAGTTCGAAGGATACGACTTCCGGATGTTCGACAGTGTTGCCGACATGCGCGCTGAAGTGCGTCGGAAGGAAGAAGAAGCGGGGCTTTCTCGCATGCTGGCCGGCTTCGCATGGCCCTGGAAATCCAAGAATGACAAGACTGCCTACGACATTGAGATTGATGGTCACCGATTTCGTTGGAACAGCACCCAGACGGACTGGGTGGCGTCGCGGAAGTCCCTCGAAGAAGTAGGGTCAATCCACACCGTGCAGGGATACGACCTCAACTACGCCGGCGTGATCATTGGGCCTGACCTTCGCTATGACGCGAAGGCCGGGCGACTATTCGTCGACCGCGCGTCGTACTTCGACAAGAAGGGTAAAGAGAACAATCCTGTCCTCGGCAAGGTGTACTCCGATGATGACCTGCTCCGCTTCATTCGTAACATTTACGCAGTTCTCCTAACTCGCGGCATCCGTGGCACATTCGTTTACGTCTACGACCCCGCTCTTCGTGAATACCTCCGGGCCTTCATTCCGACTGCACAGTAAGCGAACCTTCCGTTAGCGCCGGAATATCCTTCGCTCATCGTCGGTTGGGCAAATTGATGCGTATGCATCGACCTAGTAGAACGGGCGGACCATGGCAAAGCACCTCGAACTCGGACTCGACACCTTCGGCGACGTGACCGTCGACAATAGCGGCGAGCGCCAGAGCGACGCTCAGGTGATCCGCAACACCATCGCCCAGGGCGTCCTCGCCGACCAGGTCGGCATTGACTTCATCGGCATCGGCGAACACCACCGCGACGACTTCGCCATCTCCGCCCCCGACATGGTGCTCGCCGCGATCGCCGGCCAGACCGAACGCATCCACCTCGGCACCGCCGTCACCGTGCTCTCCAGCGACGACCCGATCCGCGTCTTCGAACGCTTCTCCACCCTGGATGCCGCCAGCAACGGCCGCGCCGAAGTCATCCTCGGCCGGGGCTCGTTCACCGAGTCGTTCCCGCTGTTCGGGTTCGACCTCGCCGACTACGAGACCCTCTTCAACGAGAAACTCGACCTCTTCGTGCAGCTGCTCAAGGAGAAGCCGATCACCTGGTCCGGCAGCTACCGTGCCCCGCTCGTCGACCAGGACGTCTTCCCGAAGACCGAGTCCGGCCGGCTCACCGCGTGGATCGGTGTCGGCGGATCACCGGAGTCCGTCGTCCGGTCGGTGCGCACCGGCATCCCGATGATGCTCGCGATCATCGGCGGCGACCCCGCACGGTTCCTGCCGTACGTCGAACTGTACGGGCGGGCGTCCGACCAGCTGGGCCTGCCGCGGATGCCGCTCGGCGCGCACTCCCCCGGGCACATCGCCGCCACCGACGAGCTCGCCCGCGAGCAGCTCTGGCCGCATTTCAAGAAGAACCGCGACCGGATCGGCGCCGAGCGCGGCTGGCCGCCGGTGACCGAGGCGGAGTACCTCAGCGAGGTCGAGCACGGCTCGCTCTACGCCGGCTCTCCGGAGACGGTCGCCCGACGGATCGCAGCAACGGCCCGAACGCTCGGGCTGGACCGGTTCGACCTGAAGTACGCGAACGGGACGATGCCGCATGAGCAACTGATGACGAGTATCGAGTTGTACGGCACGCAGGTGATTCCGCTGGTGCGGGAGATGCTCGCGTCGCACCCCACTACTCGCGTAGCACCCCAATAGGAGGGCGATTCTCACGCTTCGACGGCGCCCGAACTGCATCGTCGCCATACTTGGGTTTCTCACTCATTTGGCATCCCCCGCCATTCGACAGATACCGAAGGCCCGCGCATGTATACAATTCGGGAGCGTCGTAGCCCGCTGCATCGAGATCTTCTGATCATCACGGTTCTTATCGCTCTTATTGGGATTCCCGTCGCACTACTGGCGTCCGCAGGTTCTGCCTCCGCCGACGAAGCGACCGTCGTGCGGGTCGTGGATGGCGACACGATCGACGTGAAATTGCATGGCGATAAAGTGCGAGTCAGATTGCTCAATGTCGACGCACCGGAATCGACGAGCCCTTCCAAGCTCGAATGCCTCGGAATCGAAGCCTCGCAGTACCTAGAGGGACTCCTTCCGGCAGGCACCGCAGTGAAGCTTTTATACGACGAAGAGCGCGAGGACCGCTATGGGCGTTTGCTCGCAGGCGTGGAACTCATGGATGGAAATCTCGTGAACGCGATGATCGCGGAGAACGGTCTCGGGACCGCAATTGTCGTTGGTTCCAATGATCGCTTTTATCGGGCGGTGACGCAGGCGCAGGAAGAAGCTCAAACTGATCAAGCCGGCCTTTTCTCGGAGGACATCGAATGCACGGTACCGGCGCAGTTGTCTGCCTTGGAGGATGATCTAGAGACAATTGAGGGAACGGTGTCCGAGGGAGTGACTTCGGCGAGCCTGGCCGAGTCCGCCATTGCCGCAACAGCGATTGCCACTTCGGCCGCTGCTCTACACGCCCTCGCAGCGACAGATACTGATGCCTGGTCCATTCTGTCGGGGAAGAATCGCACAAGGGCACTTGACGCTTTGGTCGCGCTTTCGGCGCACGCCACAACAACTAGCGCGGGGTTCGTTACCGCCTCCGCTCTTGCCGCCGCGGAGGAACAGGAAGCTACTCGTCTGGCGGAGGAAGCTCGTCTGGCGGAAGAAGCTCGTCTGGCGGAAGAAGCACGACAGGCGGAAGAAGCACGACAGGCGGAAGAAGCACGACAGGCGAATGAGGAGCGGTCCAGGTCAGCGCCTCCAGCCACCCCGCCGGTCGCCCCGAAGGTTACCCCTCCATCCAGCGGATACGACGGGTACACCGGTTGTCGCGCCTACGGAAAAGGCGGCACGTCAATAGATGAAAAGGGTCGACCGTACACGAAGATCCCCTGCTGAACCGAAGCAGCAACATGCCTGCTGATTAGGTCCCGCGGATTCGCTGAGGTCGTGACCGTGATCGAGGTTGGCGGGGCTCAGGACCTCGGTTCAAGGATGAGCGACTTCCCCGGCCGAAGATGCAAGCGTTCCTCGGCACCTCGGGTACAGTTGGCACCCCCAGAACGGACCCCCCTTGCTTGAGCGCTTCACCATGAAGGCTCGAGCGCAGCAGGGGCACACAACCGAGTCGAGTTCTTCACCGATTACGTTGGTGCGGAGGAGGTCGCTGTCGCGAACCAGCTCGACGAGAAACGGAGATTCCTTCTTGTCCACCGTCACGAGCATCACCCCTCGGCGCGCTCGCGTCAGGGCCACGTAGAACAGCCGGCGCTCCTCGGCCCGAGCGAACTCTTCAGCCTCCGGCATCGCGAGGCGCAAGACCGGGTCGTCTGGAATGGTGCTCGGGAAACCCCACTTACCGGACGTCATCCCCGGGATCACGATGAAGTCGGCCTCAGCACCTTTTGAGCCGTGGGCGGTCATGAATCGCACATCGAGCAGGTCAGAGACCTCCTTCGCATGAGACAGGTACTTCGCCTGGTAGTTGTAGCGGCCCAGCACGAACGCTGTCACTTTGCGGCCGTCGAGCGCCGGAACATCACCGTTTTGAATGCGCCGGTGCAACTCTTTCAGCCGGTACCGGATTGCCTCGGCCACGGCATCCTCGCGCACGACAGAGACGACCTCGATCGTCGGCGGATACTCAGCCGTCGATGAGGTCACACTCTTGGCGATCTGCGTTGGGTTCTTCAGAACGAATTGACTCGAGACATCCGCGATCGATTGCGGAAAGCGGAACGTCCGCTCAAGACGCAACACCTCCGCTGGTCCGAACCAGCGCTCGAAGTCCGTCATCACGGACACGTCTGCGCCGGCGAACCGGTTGATGCTCTGCCAATCGTCTCCAACTGCGAATAGGTGGCGCTCCGGCAGGGCGACAAGGGCGCGCGACAGTCGCGCCCTTGCGTAGCTGGCGTCCTGGAACTCATCGACCATCACGAGGTCGTGCGGGCTTTGCCAGTCGCCGTTCTCCAGATGCCCTGCCGCCAGGTTGAGCATGTCTTCGAAGTCGATGCAGCCCTCCGCGGCAAGGCGGCGCTCCCACTCGACGCGGATAGCCGCGAATAAGGCCAAAAACGAAGAGTAGCGAAAGCGTACCTGGCCGTCAGAGACGTCATCGAGCTTCTTCTGTAGTGCGTCGTCGCTGAGCTCGTTGCTCTTGGCGTGGACGAGAAAGGACCGGAAGGTCTGGAGCAGCCTCTCATTCTCGATGATCTTCTCGCCGCGGACCGGGCGCTCCGGGTCGAACTGCAGACGGACGCCGCGGCTCGTCAGTTCCCTGGCCAGTGCGTCGAGAGCGCGCCCGCTCCACAGCTCAGCCATTGTCGTCTCGAGAAGGGCCGTTCCGTGCTCTCGGTGCAGGCCCCGCTTCCAGTGCACGCCGTCGAGGTAGCCCTCAAATTCGGGCGGTGGCTGCCCGTCCTCATCCAGCGCCCAGTGCTCGTGGTAAACGCCGATCGTCGGATAGTAGAAGTCAGGACGATACTGACGGTGTTCGGAATCCGCTGTATCGATTTCGTAGGGACGCTCGTACTCGTACGCGACCCCGTTGAAGTAGAGCCAGTCGGCGATCAGTCGCTCGCCGGAGCTCGCCACCTCCTCGCCTTGCGCGGTTCGGTACACCGCGGCGTCCGCCGTTGGCTCGTCAGTGGAGTCATGGGCGGCGGAGTCCACGTAGTCACGGGCCAGCACAGCGCGGAAGAAGTCCCACCGCGTCCGGAAGGCCGGATCAGAGGCCCGAAGATCCCGAACGATGTCGCCGAGGCGCGCGATGTCCCCGCCCTGCAGCCATGGTGCCACAGTGGGTTTGCGGCCAGTGGCCTGGCCAATCACATCGATGCCGAAGGCGTGGAACGTACGCACCGTGACCTTGTCGGCATCCAGCCCCAGTGGAATCAGCCGGTCCAGTGTCCGCTGCTTGAGTTCCTTGGCTGCCGCGTTATTGAAGGCGAGCATGAGGATCCGGTCCGCCGGAACCAGTCCGCGACGCAGCGCGTAGCCGGCCTTCGCCACCATGGTCGAGGTCTTGCCGGACCCCGCGGAGGCGACAACCAGCATCCGGTTGTCAAAGCAGACAACGGCTCGCGCCTGCTCGTCTGTGAGCGGTGACTTCTCGACTGTGTCGAAGAAGGGGCGGTATTTACGGACAACGTCGTCCAGGTGCAGGTCGTTCTGACCGCGGATGAAGGTGGCGAAGTCTCGATCCCAGATCGCGAAGCAGGGATGCCGTGACTCGCGTTGGGCTTCCACATGGCTGTTCAGCAGAGGCTCATCGAGGAACGTGCCGAATCCTGTCGATTCCTTCTCGGCTCCCCAGTGGACCGCGAATTCGTGGGTGAGCCAGCCATGGTCGCTAATCTGCCGGGCAGCTGCACCGTCGAGGTCGCCTGCCCAGTGAACGACCCGATCCATCGACTGGTCAAATTGCTCCTGCAGCTTCTTCAGCCGCCGGCGAAGTAAGAGGTCGTCGCGTGCGGCCTCAATGATCGAAACAATGCGCTTGGCTCGGAAGGTCGAGAGTGCGCCCAGCCGGTGAGAGCGGTCGGCGATCGTCAGCTCGACGGTCGCCCACGGCCATCCCCGTGACACGACAATATCGAAGGGATCGCCCAGGTCACATTGTGCGTCACCCGCGGGATCGGCCACCACGAGGAACTCATCGTCGAGCGCGAACTTCCACTGCCCCGCTGCCGCCGGGGCGAAAAGGCGCGCCAAGCGCGACGGTTCCCAGAGCTGACTCATCAGGCCTGGACGCCGATCGGACGAGCGATCCGAGACCTTCTTACCCTGGAGCTTGGTGTGCACAAACCTTGCCATCCGGGGCGGCGCAGTCGGGTGAGCGTCGTCCCGGTGACGGTGTCTCCTACGTGTCGCATCCGATGCCGTCTTTGTCCCGGTCCAGCTTGGTGCTGTATCCAGGCTGTCCTGCATGGATCGGTGCGGCTCCAGCCGCCCGGACAGCGTCACAGTTCGCATAGTAGACCCCGGGAGCAGGAGCGGGCGGAGGGGCCGGTGCGGGCGGAGGAACGACAACTGGCTGCTTCGTGCCCACAGCCGTCACCTGCGTGACGGGCTGCGTGATGACCTCTTCGCGAAGGATTGAGCGTTCCGTCTCGACGCCATCCGTGTACGTCACCAAGTGGACAATGACTTTCTCCCCGTTCGCACCAGCGACAGCGATCGCCGTCGTGCCGACTGCGAGATTGGCGTCGTTTGCTGTGGTGCTTTCGAAGGGGATGGCGATTGGCTCCCGCACTTCCTTCTGTTCCACCACTGGAGTGGGGGTTGGAGTCGGTGTAGGAGTCGAAGCGCTAGTCGGTTCGGAGTCATCGGACCCGGATGCCACGCCCGCGGAAAGCGACGCTGGAGGCGGTGCAAAGGTCGCCGCATTGGCAGCGCCACCGATCATCGCTATAACCAGGCCTGAGCCCAGCAGCAACGCACCGATTTTCCGCGATTTCAGCTTGAATCGGGGTGCCGAGCCCACGACTGCTGCGTACGCACCAAGGGCGGCAGCGAGCAGCCCCACCAGAACGACGAGTTGCAGGAAGATGCCACTGCCAGCCGCGATGAGAAGAAAGAGGAACCCCAGCGACGTACCTATCGCGACTTTCACGGCCTTTGGAACTGGTCGCTTATTTGCAGGAGCAGGGGCAGCAGCGGGAGCAGGAACGCTGGGCGTCGGGTAGTCACTCCAGGCGGTACCGCTCCACCATCGGACCTGGTTTCCGCTTGATGCGTCGGCGTACCAGCCGGGGGTAGGCGCAGACATTGCACTCCTTCTGATGAGGTCAAGAGGTGATCGCCGGAAGGAGAGCATCCGACTACAGTCTCCCGGCCGACGCGCATTGGTTCACGCCCCAGTCCGGGGCGTGAACCTCATCTGGCAGGGCGCGGCACAGGAGGCCATGCAACAGGCCGTTCACACGGCACACGATTTCGGGAAACGTGCGATGGCTCTCGCCCCCCACCCGCTGGCTAAGCGTGAAGCGAAGCTGAGGGCGGAGCGTGGCCCCAACTGTCGGCCGCGAGTGCCACCAGAACTGGTGCTGTCAGGCGATCGGCGGCGCTGCCAGTCTGGGGCGTGTGAGTAACCCGCGACAGCACCCTCATCTCCTGCGTGAGCATCCGCGGTCGGCTAACAGAAAGGGCTGTTACCTATGCGTGAAAAATTCACCTTGGCCGACATGCAGGCGTATGGAGCCGACGACGCCGAAGGTCACTCCTCCATCCTCAATGCTATCGATCGAGCCCTCGGCGTGGAAGACGAGAGATCAGAGAGCCGAGGCCCCGAATGGGCTCGAATGATGAAGCAACGATCTTGGGACGTTGACGACATCACGGCGCCCGACATCCCGACGGCCCCGGGAGTCCACGTGTGGTCGCATGACGGCGAACCGGTCTTCGTTGGGGAAGCTGTCGGGACAAAGGGACTGCGCGGTCGCATCCGCGAACATCTCGCCACTGGGCCTGATCTCAGCCGCAGCACGTTCCGAGCAAGTGTCGCCGTAGACCTGTTGAGGATCGACCGAGAAACCGCCCGATCGCGGCTTACCGTGTTGCGTCCCGTACAGATCAGCGTGGTCAACGATTGGATCCGTGAGTGCGAACTCACCTGGTTGGAGTGTGGTTCTCCGGCTACAGCGCAGTCCCTGAAGTTCCGGATGCGAGAGGAGTGGCTTCCCCGCCTCAACATTCGCTGATGCGATCAGCGACGTTACTGCAATTGGGCTCGGCCCAAGTTTCCGCGGGCTCGGATCTCGACAAGCTCGATCAGCGCTTGGGGCTCGATCAGCGCTGGCGGCGCGCCCAGCGGGCGGCCGGAGCGACGAAACCTTTCACACAGCCTTGGGCTGATCGAGCGAGTCGCTGCCACGGCGAATGCCCGGACGACCCGTACTCTCCCGCACAATGAGGGGTGGCCGCTCCGAGGAGAACCGCGGCCCGGATTCACCTCTCAACTGAGCGATAAGAAGCTGAAATCCGCGACCACCGAGGCCGGCGAAGTCCTGGTACGCCGTCGTAAGCTCCGGATTCCACAGCGACCCGAGTGGGTGGTTGTCGAAGCCCGCCACGCTGACGTCCTCTGGCACGCGGAGCCCCTTGTCGCTGAGCCCGCGCATCACCCCCATGGCGATCTCGTCGTTACCGCAGAACACCGCGGTAACCGACGGATCATCGGCAATGTCCCATCCGATGGCCCGACCTGACGCAGGCTCCCACGACGCGTCAAGTGGGACGGGAATCTCGCGGCCGGAATTCCGTAGAGCGCGGCGCCATCCGGTCGTTCGGCCGTCTTCCCGCCGCGACGGAGGGACTCGAACGTGATGCACTGTTTCGTGCCCGAGTTCCAGAAGGTAGTTGGTGAGCTCCTCGGCCGCCTTCGTCTCGTCAATGACGGCCTGCACGAAGCGGGTCTCACGTATTCCGGAGAGAGCCACCACAGGAATATCGTCCGGCACACGCTTAAGCGCGGCGACTCCGGGCGGATCGAATTTCAGCACGATCACCCCGGCGATCGGCTGGGAGAGCGTTGAGGCGAGTGCAGCATCGAGGTCGCTCGCGTCCGTCGTCTCGACGACCGTGATCATGACCGTGTACCCGTGCGAGCGTGCTGCCTCCTCGATACCGCGGATGGTCTCGGCGTAACCATACTTCGAGGTGTCGCCGGCGACAATCGAAATTACTTCAGAGCGCCGCGAAGCAAGGACTCGAGCTGCGGCGCTCGGCCGGAAGTGCAACTCTGCGATGGCAGATTCGACCCGTACCCGGCGCTTCGGGCTCACATTGGCCGTCCCCGAGAGCACTCGCGAAACGGTCGGGACGGACACGCCGGCGAGCTTGGCGACGTCAGCCATCGTCGATTGGCGCCTGGGCTCTCTCACCTTCTTATGCTCCCATCGGATTGTCGCGTTCGGCACTCACTTGACAGCGCCGCTGGTAATTCCAGAGATGATCTTCCGCTGGGCGACGATGAACGTGATCAGCAACGGCAGGCTCATCAGGATGATGTACGCGAAGATCAGGTGCCAGTTCTGCAGGTACAGGCCGGCGCTCGCCACCTGGAACAGATTGAGAGGCAGCGTATCGAGCCTGCCACCGACGACGAAGAGCGCGTAGAAGACGTCATTCCAGATGTACAGGCAGATCAGGATTGTCGCGGTTGCAAGCACCGGCATGAGAAGGGGCAGGATGACCTTCATGAAAACCCGCACCGGTGATGCTCCGTCCACGCGGGCTGCTTCCTCGAGCTCACGAGGGATGGTGCGCACGAAACCGGTGACGAAGAAGATCACCGTGGACATGTACATCCCCATGTAGACGCCGATCATGCCGACGGCTGTTCCGGCGAGCCCGAGTTGACGGAGGAGCAGAACGATTGTGACGACCGCCGGCGGCAGGATGATGCCGCTGATGGCGAGCGCATAGACGACGGCGAGTCCTCTGCCTCCCCGTCGGCCCAGGATCCAGGCGGCCATCGATCCGAGGATGAGAACACCGAGGACAGCAGGCACCATCACGAGGATGCTGCCGAGAAATGCCGGCAGCATCTTGCCGTCGTTGAAGACGGTGGCGAAGTTCTCGAACAACTGCCAGTCGTTCGGCAGGGCGAGCGTGGGGTTGAACGCCTCTTCCTGCGTCTTCGAGGCAGTCACGATCACGAGCCAGAACGGGAGGCCGAGGAGGAGGACCGCAGCGAGGACGGCGGCGGCAGGTTGGAATGTGCGTGTCAGAACCCGCGGACGACGGGGCAATACGGAAGTCACAGGACATCCTCTCGTTTACGCAGGGTTCGGATGACGGGGAAGGCAAGCACGATGACGACAAGGAACAGGATGAGGCTCATCGTGGTGGCCTGAGCGAACAGCCCCTGGCCGAAGGTTCGGAAGATGAAGATGTTGAGGAGTTCGGTCGTGCCACCCGGGCCGCCCTCCGTCGTCGCCTGCACGACATCGAAGCCGTTCATTGAACCGAGGAGCGCGGTCGTGAAATTGAAGGTGACCGCGGGAGCCAGCAGCGGGAATTTGACGTGCCAGAAAGTCGACCAGTAGCCCGCACCGTCAAGCCGAGCAGCCTCGAGCATGTCCTGATCGATTGTCTTCAGCCCGGCCAGGTAGATCAGCATCGACAGCCCCATCCACTTCCACGAGTGGATCAGAGCGACCACAACGATGGTCCAGGTCGTGTCGCCGAGCCAGGCGATCGTGACGTCAGTGCCGGTGATGGAAGACAGGATCGAGTTCAGGCCCCCCTCAGGCTTCAGAAGCGCCTGAAAGATGTAGCCCACGGCGAGTGCGGACATGATGACCGGCACGAAGAATGCCACGCGAACGGCCCGGTTCACAGCGGTGTCCCGCTCGAGCAACAGGGCAAGAGCGAGTCCGAAGAGGTTCTGGAACACGGCGACAAGTACCGCGTAGATCAGGGTGACCCGGAGCGAGTTGAGCAGGGTGCCGCTATTGAACAGTGACACGAAGTTGTCGAACCCGATGAAGTTGATCTCTGATTTGAAGCTCGACCAGTCGGTGAAGGCGTAGACGAAGTTGAAGACCGTGGGGACGAAGAAGAAAACAACGAGCACCAGGAGTGCCGGGACGAGGAACCAGAGGGGGTGGTCCTGCTTGGAACGTCGAGTCGGCCCAGCGGTCCGGATCCCCTTCAGGGTCGAACCTCGAGTAAGGAGGGTATTGGTGGCCACGAGCGGGTTACCTTTCGGGAATGGTGGTGCCGGCACAGCGCCGGCACCACCACCGGGTGAGTTAGAAGCCCGAGGCTCCCTGAGCCTTGGCCAGTTCCGCGAACTGATTTTGAGTGGCCTCGGCCACCTCGGCGGGAGTCTTCGTGCCCTGGATCATGTCGGCGAGGAAGATGTACAGGTCGGGGTTCGCGATAGCGAGCGCCTGCATCGATCCAACCGAGTCTGACAGCGAGTCGCTCACGGAGAGGAGCGCCTCGGGAACGGAGTCTGGCGTGGGGACGGATTCCTGGAGGGACACTGTCGCCTGTGCGTCAACGAAGTCGGCGTAGCCGTCGCCGAGCCAGTACGACAGCAGCTGGCGCGCACCTGCTTCGCGCTTGTCGTCACCGGTCTTGAAGGCGACGAGGGCGTTGCTCTGGTCGGGGATGAACGTGCCGACGTTGCCTGAGGGCGCGATGGGGAAGAAGCCGATCTTGTCGTTGAGCTCGGCGGTGTCCGCCTTCTTCTGCAGCTGGCTGAAGAAGGAGTTCACCTGCACCACCATGGCGGCGTCTCCGGCGAGCAGGGCGTCACCCTGGTCTTCAAAGGTGGCCGTCTTGATGTTGTCGTTGAACAGACCCTCCTTGATGAGGCTGTCATAGGTATCGATCGCGCCCTGGATCGTCGGGTCGGTGAACTTTTCTTCGCCGGCGTTCACTCGGTCCCAGAGCCCATCGGCTGCTGCGTCGGCGAGCTGCACCTGGATCCACCACTGGGTTGCCCAGCGGTCGGCTCCCATTTCGAAGAACGGCGTGACGCCCTTGGCTTTGAGGTCGCGCCCGAGCTGGACGAAGGAGTCCCAGTCGGTGGGCGTCTCGGTGATTCCGGCGGCAGCGAGTACTTCCTTGTTGTAGTAGACGCCTTCAACTGCGGGGGTGGAGATGAGTGCGGCATATCGGGTGTCGTCGAGAGTGCCGGTGATGTCGCGGAGTGCCGGGTCATAGGATCCCAGCCACGGTGCGCCATCAAGCGACTGGAGGTTCGTCGTGGCGTTCAGGGCGGTGAGCTGGGATGCCGTGGGCTGCCAGAAGGCGAGGTCCGGTTTGTCGCCGGTCGCGACCTTCGTCTGGATACCCTGCTCGTAGGGGTCGGGGATCGTGACGACCTCGACCTTTGCTCCGGTCAGCTTCTCGAACTCCGAAACGACAGAGTCGGGCACGGTGTTCGAGTTCTGGGCGGCCCAGATCGTGAGGGTCGTTCCCTTGAGGTCGGCATCCTGGGCGGGCCACTCGGCCGGTGCCGCCGAGGTCGAGCCTGCGCCCGGGTCCGAGCAGCCGGCGAGGGCCAGGGTGGCGGCGACTGCGACAGCCACGGCCCCCTTCAAAGCGTTCTTCATTGAATTGCTCCTATGTTTCTGTGATGGTACGCGACCCGGTGGTCGCGCATGGTGCAGGCCTCTAGTCGGTCGTGTCGAGGGGTTGGAGGCGCAACGTCCTTGCCGCGACCGGTGATTCGTCGCCGCGGACGCTGAGGATTCCTGTCGCGGCATCCCAGGCTGTCTGCCAGGGGGCCAATTGCGTCGGGAAGATTGTGGTGATCGAGAGCTCGCGTCCGATCAGATGGGGAAGTTCGATGGTCACTGCGGGCGCGTCTGCGGAGCGACGCCAGAGCGAGATGACGTCGGATGTCGTGCCCTGCATGCCGAGTGAGACCCAGCCGTCCATCCATCCGGGCAAGCCGAGCGGCCAGTATGGCGTCCCTGTTGAGATGTCGGGACGCAACGATTTCGCCGCGGTCACAGCCTCTGAGATCAGTGATCGGCCGTCGGCCGTCATCTGGTTGATGTATCCCGACAGGTAGAAGCGACCGAGGAGCCCGGTGACGAGCGCGAAGGCAGCTTCCTCAGGGGCCATGGACGGCTGCGGATAAGCCCAGTTGGCTGCCTGTTCCGGCAACATCGACAGGGGGGCTGCCGCAGCAATAGGCGGCAACTTGACGAAGTCCTGCTGGTCAGAGGTCGACTGCATCGCGAGCCGGGACAGCATCGCTGAATCGGACCGCATGGCACCCGACGCACAGTTCTCGATCACGAGCGACGGATGCCGGTCGAGCAGAGCGTCAAGCCACGCAAGGTGGGCCCGGTTGTGCTGAAGCAGACCGTCGCCGACGCTGTCTGCGTCGTGATCGGTCCCGGCCCCCGGGTTGATGTTGTAGTCGAATTTGAAGAACTCGATGCCGAACTCGTCAACGAGGGAGTCGACGACGCCGTCCAGATGCGCGACGGCAGCCGGGTGACGGAGGTCCAGGTGATACCGATCGTGTTCTTCAACCCGCTGTCCGTGCCGGAGAAGGAATGCCTCGAGCGGCAGGCTCTCCGCAACGGCACTGCGCACGCCGACGACCTCCGGCTCGAGCCACAGCCCCGGGGCCATGCCTGCAGCGCGGATCGCGTCGATGACCTCTCCCAGGCCGCCCGGGAAGCGAGTCGTCGATGGCCGCCATTCACCGACGCTGTCCCACCAGTGCCCGCTGTCGTCATACCAGCCGGCGTCGATGCAGAAGATTTCGGCGCCGACGGCGGCTGCCGCTTCGATCAGGGGAAGAAGTTTTTCGGTGGTCGGGTCGCCGTTGAGCGTGTTCATGTAGTCGTTGAAAACGACTTTCATCGACGCGTTGTCGCCGTGAGGCCGGCGAGCCCACCGACGAAACGCGGTCAGCGATCCGACGAGGTCGTCGAATTTGGAGCCGAAGGTCACAACCGCCGGAACCGATTCGAACTCGTCGCCCGGGGTGAGGCACCGAGTCCAGCCCGAGTCTGTCTCAGTCGGCCCGGACAGGGCGAAGTATCCGCCTGACGTGTCCTCGCCGATCTCCCAGCGCCACGCCCCGTTGTGCTCGATCTGCCAACCCCAACCCAGGCCCTGGCCGGCGTTCTCAAGGAATGCGGTCGGCAGGTTCTTTCCCGTCGACCAGGTTCCGTCCGACGTCACTTCGATCGCGCTGCGCGGGTTGTGTCCTGTCAGGTGTTCGGCCAGGTCAGGGAGTTCCGGCCCGCGAAGAAGGGTGGATGCCCAGCGGCCCTCGGCGAGCCAGTCACTGGATCCGAAGAGGCGTGACCAACCGGCGAGTGAATCCGGGGACGCGCTGCCATTGGCAGAGAAGCCGGAGGACCAGCTCGTCACGGACCGCAAAACGACGGGGGCCGACCCCACGTTCGCCACCTGAGTCCGGGCGCGTACCGCCGCGACTCGGTCAGGTTGTTCGAGCATCGTGGTCACCCTGACGACACCGTCAGTCTGCACCAGGTGCAACCAGGCCGAGGAACCGGTCGTGCCGCTGCTGTGGCTCACGTAGCGAAGCCGTTGCCCAGTCGCCGTGTGTGACAGCCGGTCCGATGCCGGAGAACTTCCTGCAGCGATCGTCAGTAACTCGACGACCGGCAGCGCGTGAACTTCTGTCGCGTTCCCGCTGCGGGACACGCCGGTCAGTCGCACTGGCCCGTCAGCTGACCAGGAGAACTGAAGCTGGAACCGGTCATGGCCCCAGGTAAGCATGTCGTTTGGCACGGAACTCCTCGTCGTTGCGGATGTCTAATGGGTGCTGCAGTAGAAATGATAGCGCTATCAAATTCCAATGCAAGTATTTTCTGAAAGCGCTATCAATATCAGCCCGCAAATTTCGCGACGTTCACCCGCAAGTTCCGACTCGCACTAGCGCTTTGTTGGAGATCCGGTTACGCTCGCACCCAGAAATGATAACGCTTTCATTTTATCCAACTCAACGCAGAGGTCGAGATGAGAAAATCCAGCACACAGGCCCGGGGCTTTCGAGCAGCACTCGCCGCACTCGCGGCAGTACCGCTCGTGGCCACCTCAGCCGTCGTGGGCATCGCGCCCGCATCGGCGGACGAAATCCCACCAGAACCGGCGATCCTCTATACGTTCGACGGAGATGCATCCGCCAGCGTCATCCAGAATGAGGGCTCTCTCGGGAACGCCTTCGATGCGCGCGTGCGGAATGCTCCGACGCTCCCGCGAGGCTCCGGGCCTGTCACCGACGCCGGCAAGTCCGGCCTGTTCCCGGGGGGCGCACAGAACTCCTCAGCGACAGATAAGCCGTATCTCGACATCCCGGCCGGCCTGTTCTCCGGCACCACGGCGATGACGGTCTCCACCTGGATCAAGTGGAACGGCGCGAATGCGAATCAGCTGCCGTGGGCATACATCGTCGGCAGCGACGCGCTGCCGTCAGACAACTGGGGCCTGTACCTCGTTCCGAACGAGGGCGGCCAGTCAAAGGCAGTCGCGAACTCCGGTACCGAGGTCAAGGCCGTGGCCCCCAACCCGCTCCCGACCAACACCTGGGCGCAGGTGACGACGGTTTCAGATGGCACGTCAGTCGCCTACTACATCAACGGTGCGCTGGTACGGAAGGAAGCGGTCACCCTCGACTTCGCCAAGCTCGCGGCCGCTAACAGCACGCGTTCCGGTCTCATCGGGCGCGTCCCGTGGTCTGGTCCGTGGGCCGCATTCTTCGGCGGCGAGTTCGATGACTTCGCGGTGTACAAAAGCGCCCTGACGGCCGCACAGGTGTCGGGGATGTACACCGATGACGTTGGCGGGATCGTCTCCGTCGAGCGCCAAAACTTTGACGTGTCGACCGCGGCTGGCGTCGCGCCTGCCCTCCCGGCCACCGTGAACGTCACCCGTGAATCAGGCATCACCGCGACCGCGGCGATCACCTGGAACGCCGTGCCGCACTCGGCATACGCCACGCCAGGCGCAAAGTTCACCGTTCAGGGAACAGCCGAAGGCTGGTCGGAGCCGTTCATCGCCAACGTCACTGTCACCGAACGTCCTCTCGAACCGGTGGTGGTGAACTTCGCCCAGGACACGGGAGAGTTCCGCGGCGGGGCCTCCGGAACTCTCTACGGTCTGGGAGACGAAGGGTCCCCCACCCAGGCGCTGGTGAACGGCGCGGCGATGACCAACGTCTCACAGAAGCCGCCGTTCGGAACCCAGCACCCGGGAGGCGACGCCTTCACCGTCGAGGACACGTTCTTCGACAAGTACGGCGAGGACCTGTACCTCTACACGCAGGACTACTACCCGGACTGGCCCTACAACGGCGGCAAGAGGCCCGGTGACGATCGCACCTACACCCGCGATGCAGACGGGCGCCTGACCGGCGAGTACACCGCTGCGGCGAATGGGCTATGGGACTACCTCGAAGTGCTCGAGATTGTCGTCGACGAGGTTGCTCGCAAGGCCGAGAACCCGGAGAAGTACGTCTTCATCCCGTTCAACGAGGTGGACCTGCAGTGGCTGAACACAAACGACCTCTACAACCGCTTCATGCATCTGGGCAACCAGCCCAACAGCTACACCCCCGGTGGTGCGACTGACTGGGCTGCGGCCTGGAAGGTGATCACCGACACCTACGCGAAGAACGGGCTGGAGCGGCCGAAGATCGCTGGCCCCGGCGACGCGGCCTGGCGTGGGGAGGCCAACATCAAGACGTTCCTCCAGATGGCGAAGGCCACGGGCACCATTCCGGACATCTACGTCTGGCACGAGCTGCGCGGTTATCAGTGGCTCCCCGATCGCGCCGCACTCTTTCGCAAGTATGCAGCCGAGGTGGGTCTCACGCCTGAGCAGATGCCGTCGATCAACATCACCGAGTGGGGCGCGAGCAGCGACATGAGCTCGCCAGCCAACCTGCTGCGATGGTTCGCCGGTTTCGAAGCAGCGAAAGTGGACGCACAGACCGCGTACTGGACGGCATCAGGCACCCTGTCTGACAACCAGGCCAAGGTCAACGCGGCTAACGGAGGCTGGTGGCTGTTCAAGTGGTACGGGGACATGACCGGTTCGCGCACCGTTGGTGTGACCACCGGCAAGGAACTCGCGATCGGCGCTGTCGACCGCGAATCCCGTCGCGGACAGGTCATCGTCGGTGGCATCCCGAACGGTCGTGACGGCGGAGTTTCGCTGACCGGCCTGGATTCCGCCACGTTCGGAGGCACAGTCGATGTCGAGGTACGCGAGAACCTCGTCAACGGAACCGACGGCATCGCCGGAACGCCGAGGGTTGTTCTTGCAGCCGACGACCTCGCAGTCGTGGATGGAAAGGTGGATCTTCGCATCCCGTCAGCGAACTCCAGCAGCGCCTACCAGGTGATCATCACCCCCGCCACGAGCCGCGACGTCGAGGCTGCAGCTGCAGCCCAGGCTGAGCGACACATGATCGAGGCCGAAGCGGCGAGCCTTCAGGCGTCATCGATTCGCACGCCCTCGGGATACCGTGCATCCGGCGACCGTGACGTGTCTGGATTCGCCGCCGTGGGTTCGCGTGCTGATTGGAGCGTCGACGTTCAAACGGCGGGCCTGTATCGACTGCAGGTGCTCGGCGCGACGCCGGGTTCCGCTGCACAGCACGCTCTGTTCGTGGACGACGCATTCTCGAATGTCGTGCAGTACGGGGCCAACGCGATCAAGCCCAGCAACGTTCGAACCGTGGCTCGAGGAACCGCAGAGCTTTACGTCGCTCTCGAAGCCGGGGCCCACACCCTCAGCCTGCGAACCAGCAAGGACGGTACGACGTTGCTGCCCGGCGCTGGCGAACAGGGTGGTGTCACGCTTGACCGGTTCGAACTGGTGCGGGTCGGCGACACGGTGAACGCGGAGTCGGTCCACTACCCGGCCTCGACGTTCCGCCTCATCGGCGGCGCGACCCTCGAGGATGGTAAGGCCAGCCTTGCCGACGGCGAACGCGCGGATCTCTATCCATCGACATATGAGTCGGGCTACTACGACATCACTGTGGCGTGGAGCGGATCCAAGGGAAACGAGATCACGCTCAACGTGAACGGCCGAGAGGCTGCAGTGTTCACGAAGAAGGGTAAGGATTCCAGCTCAACGGCACGAGTTCACCTGCCCGAAGGCATCACCGAGATCGAGTTGGAAAGCAGCTCTGCAGTGAGCGTTGACTCAGTTTCGACGACGCGAGCCGTCGACGGAGATGCGAGCATCATTCGCGTCGAGGCGGAAAACCTCGGTGTGGTCGATCTCGCGGGGACCGCAGAGGTGTCGGGATTCGGTGACGCTCTCACGAACGGCAGCGGCGACGGGTACGTCAAGGGCCTTGGCATCACCAATGCCAACGCCGCCGACGAGGGCACGCTCACCATCCCCCGCCTCAAGGGCTTCCACAAGGCCGGCGCCTACGACGCCATCGTGCACTTCTCCAACGACGACATCGAAGGAACGCATGATTACAACCCGCAAGTGGTGGACCTGGGACTCCAGGCGAGCGAGAAAGGCACGGAGGGCCTGGCCGGACGAACGACGTTCCGGTACACGTACACCGCAACCAACTTCTGGGAAGCGGTCATGCCCCTCGACCTCTCGACGAATGGCGGATCGATAACGTTCGGCAACACGCGCCCGACGTTGTACATCGACGAAGGCGCGACGTCGAGCACAAGCGACGACACGGTCCTCCCCGGCTATGCGGTTGCGCCAGATGTCGACTGGATCGCGATCGCGCCGTTCGTGCTGAAGAGCGACCGGTAATGCCCAAGCGATAGCGGTTCCGCTCACCGGAGCCACCTGCCGCTAGATGACAGTGAGTGCCGGGCGCGTCTGCGCCCGGCACTCACTCATTCATTCACCGGCTTCCGACGTCACGCGCGGAGGGGCGGCACTCTCGCGCCAGATCACCGTGGGATGCGCCACCGAGTGACCGACCTCCTCCGTCTGGTCTGCCGCCTGCATCAGGAGCTTCACGCCTCTGGCTCCCAAATCGGCAAAGTCCTGCCGGGCCGTGGTGAGGGAGGGCATCCAGATCTGGGCGAGAGGGTGATCATCGAACCCGACGACGGACACATCGGCGGGTACCCGCAAACCCATCTCACCGAGTCCCCGCATCACGCCCATCGCTATTTCATCGTTGCCGCAGAGCACTGCCGTCATGTCGGGAGTCGCCGCGAGCGCACGTCCGATCCGGACACCGCTTATCGGCTCCCAGGTGGCATCGAGTACAGCCGGAACGGGGGCGCCCGCATCCGTCAACGCCCTCCGCCACCCCGTCGTGCGTCCATCCTCATGGTTGCCTGGCGGAATGCGTACATGGTGCACGGTGCGATGACCAAGCTCAAGGAGACGCGTCGTCAATTCGGCGGCAGCTTCTTCCTCTGCCATCAGCACCTGGGGGAAATTGGGCGACGGAACCCCCGACAGGGCGACGACGGGTAAGTCCGAGGGAAGACGCTCGAGCGCGGCCTCCCCAGCGGGGTCGAACTTGAGGACGATCACGCCGGACAGCGCCTGGGTCAAGGTAAGCGCGACGGAACGTTCAACCGCGTCCTCATCAGCGCTCTCAATCAGCGTGATTGACACCGTGTGCCCCTCGGCGCGCGCGGCCAGTTCGATTCCTCGGATCGTCTCGGCATACCCATAGTGCGACGTGTCTCCCGCCAGAACGCCGATCGCCTTCGTTCGCCGGGAAGCGAGCATGCGTGCGGCTGCGCTGGGTCGGAAACCCAGTTCTTCAATCGCGTCAAGAACCAACCGGCGGCGCTTCTCGCTCACTCGGGCCGCGCCGGTGAGTACTCGGGACACCGTCGGGACCGACACCCCGGCTTTTGCCGCGACATCGATGATGGTGATCGTTCTCGCCCCGCGATCCATGACTACCTTTCACAGGTGCCTTCAGACCAGAGAGTCACACCTCGACGTCGTCAACAGGACGCACGTCTGGCCCAGCACATGAGCCATCTTCGCAGAGTGGCCCTTGAGGACCACGCCAGGCGGCAATTCAGGATCTCCAGATTCGGATACAAGGAAGTGCCACGTATTGCCGGAAGACTTCGAACGGGCCACTGAGCTGATGCTCGCCGGAGTAGTGCTGGTTGATGAGTTCATTACCGCTAGAAGTGGTTTTCACCCATAGCCCGATTCAGCGGAGTGGGGCTTGATCAGCGGGGCGGGCTCGATCAGTCAGCGCCCGTCACCGCTGCCTTGGCGCGACTGCGCGCGAATCCCCAGCGGATGCTGACCGCGAAAACCCACACCATGACCAGTAGGAACGACGGCGCAAACGACCCTTCAATCCGGATGCCGATCACGACGGCAGCGCCCGCCGCGATCACGCCGCACACCACTCCGGCCCAGCCCAGAACCCGGCCAAGCGCGCCGCTGGCCATGGCCGCAGCGGCGCCACACGCCACGAATAGTCCGGCCGGCAGAGTATCGATCATGAACGATACGAGGTTCAGGTTCGCGAGCATGCTCGCCGTTCCCGGTTCCATGTCGCCACGAAGCAGATAGATCGAAATCACCGGCGCGAACGATGCGAACTTGACGGCGATGGAGATGGTTCCGGCGACGAGAGCCGCGGGTGCAAGCCATCCCGCGCCACGCGTTCGCGAGTAGACATACCCAACGAAGATCATCCAGGTCGCGAGCCCCAGCATTTCGATACTGAGACCGAGTTGGCGTCCAACATCATCGGCCAATCGGGCGTACGACTCGAGCACCTCCTCGCCGGTCGCGCTTTCGGAAAGGCTCGCATCCTGGCCGAGAGTGTTGCCCACGTTGGCCAGAATCACATACGCCGCCCCGCTCAACGCTCCGACTCTGTCCATCGCGTTCATGGTCGAACCCATTCCCGAGCCTCACCGCGGAATTTCCGCTGGCCCAACGTTGGACCTGCCGGTCCCCGGCGTCAAGCTGGCACGGGGTCTCGATACGCTCGCTTCGCGAGCTACTCGACCAGCGGGATGCGGGCTCCGACGAGCCACTCGACCAGCGGGACGGGGCGCAGTCGCACCCTATCTCGCGGCGTGCACCGGTCGTACACTTCGGTCATGGCAGTGCTGCAGGTGCCCGTTCGCGTATCCGCCGTTTTGCTCGCGCTCAGCGGCGTGATCGTTGCGATGCTTCTGTTTCTGCACCCGAGCATCCTGGTCCGCCCGGTGGCCGACGTGGTTCGGGAGACGGACGTGTGGCAGCCCCTCCACATCGCGTTCGCTTTGATGTTCGTTCTCGCGGCCATCGGAGCGGCCGGCCTGGTCGCTGTGCACGGCAACAGTATGGGTCGACTGGGGCAGGTGGGCCTGATCCTGACGTTGGTCGGCTCCATCGGCGGGCTCGGGATCGGCATCGTGGAAGCACTGGCGTTCCCCGTCCTTGCCGAGAGGCTCCCCGACGTGCTGGCGCTGCAGGGGCCGTTGCTCACATCATGGGTGTTCATCTGCCTCGGACTGTTGTGGCTCGCGTGGGCCGTCGGCTTGACTCTGATCGGGATCGCGGCTGCGCGCGCGGCGGTATTTCCCCGCGCCGCCGGCGTATTACTTGCTGTCGGCGCCGTGGCATTCCATGCCCTCGGCGCACCGTTCGTGCCCGTCGCCGGAATCGTTTCGGGGCTCCTGTTTGGGGCGGCGCAGGTCTGGTGGGGCTGGCTGCTGTGGAAGTCGGATGCCAGAGCAAAGGTTCCTCCGCGATGACAGGGCGTCGCGACGCTGACCCCGGGATGCCAGACGGCGGCGCGCTCCTCTCGGTCGGCTTGCACGGGGCAACCCCGCACGACACGATCGTTGCGCTCGCCCCGCGGCTCGAACAGCTCGGTTTCCACGCGCTCTGGCTGAACGACGTGCCCGGCGGCGACTCGCTTGCCGGCCTGCGAGTGGCCGCGGATGTGACATCAAGGCTTCGGCTCGGTTCCGGCGTGATCCCGCTCGATCGTCGCCCCGCCAGCGGCCTGGACGTCAGCGCGCTCCCCGCCGACCGGCTGACTCTGGGTATCGGAGCGGGCCGAGGGGGGCATCCGCTCTCCCGAGTTCGCGACGCGATCGACGACCTCTCGAGCCGCACGACGGCGCGGATCTATGTCGGGGCGCTCGGCCCGAAGATGCGGCGGCTGGGCGCGGAGAAGGCGGACGGCGTGCTGCTGAACTGGCTGCCACCTGCCGAAGCCGAGCAGGCGATGGCCGACCTGCACCGCGACGCCCACGATCGCACCGTCTCCGGTGCGATTTACGTGCGCACCATCGTCGACGCCGGCGCGTTGCCGACGCTGAAATCTGAGGCATCGACCTATGAGAGCTTTCCGAGCTACGCCGCCAACTTCGCGCGGCTCGGCGTCACTGCGATGCAGGCGACCATTCGCGGCCGCGAAGATCTGGCGCCTTACCTTCGGGCGGTGGACGAAGTCGTGCTGCGGGCGATCACTCCGGATGCCACGCGTGCCCAGTTGGAGGACTTTGTCGAGACGGTTGCGAGGTGGCGGGGACAGTTAGCTTGAGCGGCCCGTCTCGATACGCTCGTTCCTCGTTCCTCGATCTCGACAGGCTCGATCAGCGACAGGCGGCCCAATCAGCGGTTAAAACCCCCTCGACGTAGGTCCGGCTGAGAGAGACACTCTGAGCATGACCAACTCACCGGAGAGCCCGTCCGGACCGGCGGGACCCCAACCCCAGCAACCACAGGTGACACATCCGACGCAGCCATATCCACCGCACCAGCAGTCGACGTACAACCTGAACCAGTTCCACCCGCAGGCGCAGCAGCCACCTGCCGGGTACCCTCTGGCGGGACAACCGCCAGCGAAGCACGGCAACGGACCCGGACTCGCGGCCCTCATCCTCGGCATCATCGCGATCGTCGCCGCCGTCATCCCGATTGTGAACTTCCTCGCGTTCCCGCTCGGCACCTGCGGCCTCATCCTGGGCATCGTCGGCCTCGTGCTGGTGGACCGCCCACGAGTCATGGCGATCTGGGGCACGGTGCTGTCCGTCGTCTCGCTCATTCTCGCGTTCGTCATGGTCTTCGTCTACACCTTCGGCCTCATCTTCGCCATCTCCGAAGGCGTCGACGAATCGACACAGAACCGCCCGGTGCCCACCGAGGTCACCGATCCCCCGCCGACGAGCGCGCCCTTCAACGAAGTCCACCCACTCAACACCAGCGTCGAACTGACCGACGACAGCGGCGACGCGATCTACCGGGTGACCCTGTCGGCATCCATTCTCGACGCGACCGACGAGGTAGCCGCCATCCCGGCAAACCCGGAGGCCCCGGCCGGGATGCAGTGGGCGATGGCCACTCTTGATCTCACGACACTCTCCGACGCCACGGTCTTCCCAGCGCTCGATGTCACGGTTCAGTACGTGGCCTCGGATGCCCAGAGCTACAGCCCGCTTGACGCTCCCGCTCTCGCTCCAGAGTCGGCGCTGATCTTCAAACTCAGGATGGAACCAGGCGAGCGCAGCACCGGCAACGTCGTCATCGCGATCCCGAGCGATGACCCCGCCGCTGGCATGTGGGCGGTCAGGTACGGCGGTCCGTCCGACGGAGGGGACTGGTACTACTTCGCGGTTGAGTAGGGCGGACTGAGAGGGCGTCACGCGAGACTGGTCGCGGCATACCTGGTCTCGATACGCTCGTTCCTCGCTACTCGACCAACGGGGGGGGTCTCGATACGCTCGTTCCTCGCTACTCGACCAACGGTGCGGTCTCGATACGCTCGTTCCTCGCTACTCGACCAACGGGGGGGGTCTCGATACGCTCGTTCCTCGCTACTCGACCACCGAAGGAGCCTCGCTACTCGACCACCGACGGGCGGATGAGGTCCTCGATCACCCGCTCCAGGCCGGCCAGGCCCGGCGACGCAGCGATGTCGGCGCCGATCCGCCTGCTCGCCACGCGATACCTGTCGTCTGCCAGCACCTTTCGCACTGCATCCCGAACCTGCTTCGGCGTCGGCCGGTTGGTCTTCAAGTTGATGCCCACACCCGCCCACGCGACCCGCGCAGTCACCTCGGCCTTGTCTTCGGTCTTGCCGGCGACGACGAGCGGCACACCGTGCTCCAGCGCGACGTGCACTCCCCCATACCCGCCGTTGCTCACGAAGACGTCGGTCAACGGCAGCAGCCGGTCATGCGGCAGATACTCGGCCGCCCGCGCATTCGCGGGCAGTGGCTTCGGCAGCGTCGACACCGGCCGCCCTCCCGTCGACACGACCACGAGAACATCCTCATTCTCAAGTGCTTCCATCGCCGGAGCGATGAGCTCGTCGTAGTTGGTGTTCGCCACGGTCCCCTGGGTGAGATGGACGACCGGCTGCGATCCTTCGAGCTCGGGCCACCACTCGGGCAATTCGCGGGTCGATGGGGTGGTGCGCGAAACCGGTCCAATGTATTGGACAGTCGAGGGCAGGTCGCGCCGCGGGTATTCGAAAGAGGGAACGCTGAACTGCACGACGGCATCCGCCCGTGCCAGCGCGTTCATGAAGAATCCCCGCGCCTGCTCGCCGGTGAGGTCCTTGGCGATCTGCTCCGCCTCCTTCTGCACCGGTCCGAGGACGACCTTCTCGACGAACAGTGCGAGCAGTCGGTTGCGCACCGGGCCGAGTGGGCCGCGCAGGGGTTGAATCCCGAGTCCGAAGGGCGCGGTGTCGACGCTGGGGAGCGCAAGCGGACTGAGACCCAGATACACGACCGTCGGCCGCTTCTGTCGCATCAGCAGCAGAGCCGCGGCGACGAAGGTGCTCTCCACGAGCACGGCATCGACGGGCTCGGCGGCGAGCGCCTCGTCGACCGCCCGCAATTGTGCCGCGGCCGGGCGGAGGAAGATGTTCGATGCGTCCCACCGGACGCCGTCGAGCCCGGACCTTCCTACCCGGTCGGGGAACGAGGCATCCATGTCGGTGTCGTCGTAGTCGGCTTCCGCCGGAAGAGGCAGGAACGTGGCGCCGGTGGCTTCCACCGCGCCGCGGTAGTTCGATCCGGTGAGAAAGCGCACCCGGTGGCCGCGGGCGACAAGGTACCGAGCGACCGCCGTGAGCGGCATGATGTGGCCGTGAAACGGCGTGCTGCAGAGAAGAACGGATGCCATGACGGGAGGGTAGCGCCGCCGCGCGCGTTACACGAGGGGGATCACGCAGCCGGCCCAGTGGCATCCGTTGGGCCGTACTCACCGAATCCGGGCGCACTCACGCAGCGTGGCTGGTGACTGCGCCCGGACAGTGGGCGATTCAGATTGTCAGGCTCGTTCCTCAATGACCAGGAAGTTGCCCTCGGTGTCGCGGAACCAGGCGGCTCGTCCCTCTTCCGAGTAGGCGATGCCGTCTTTCATGTCCATTCCGGGCAGGTTGTCGTACTGCTCGAAGACGACCCCGCGCTCGCGGAGGCGGGCCATCTCGGCCTCGAGGTCGTTGGTCACCCAGCCCATTTGCGTGTTCTTGGCGCTGCCGGCGTTGGGGGTCTCGTAGATCTCGAAGGTGCCACCGGGTGAGTGGTACACGAGTGTCGCTTCGTGTACTTCGTCGGGTTCGAGGTCGAGCATCTCCTGATAGAAGGTGCGCGCTCGTTTGATATCGGCGGCGGGAAGGACGCAGTGGAGTTCCATCAACATAGGAATCATCCTCCAGAAAAAGTGGAGCGGAGTTATGCGGCGAGCGCGGCTTTGTGGGGTGCGCGTCGCCCGGCAGGGAACTCGGAGGAGGGCATGCGCAGCCGTTGCGGGTTCCCTCGTCCGTCGGGCCGGAAGCCGACCCAGCGGGCGTTGTTCGAATTTCTGCGCAGTATCGTACGCCGGTCGCGGTGAGCCCGACAGGGTGCATTGGTGCACGATACGCTCCACAGACGACCACCGCGCGTCTCCCCGAAGGGCACCCATGACCGGCTTCTCGCTCCAGTACCTCCCGCGCTTCTTCGTGAAGCAGAGGCTCACGATGCTGGCGAACCGCTACGAGATTCGCGAGGCCCTCCCCGACGGCTCCGAAGGGCGGATGTTCGCGGTCGCCCAGCAGAAGCGCATGGCCATGAAGGAACAAGTCACCTTTTTCGCCGACGACGCCAGGACTCAGCCGTTGTTCGGTTTCAAGGCACGGCGGGTGATGGACCTGGCCGCGGCCTACGACGTCACCGCCGCCGATGGAACCGTTCTCGGGTCGTTCCAGAAGGACTTCGGAGCCAGCCTGATGCGCTCCAGCTTTCACCTGAACGGCCCGGGTCTGGAGGCCTACGGCCAGGAACGCGACGCCACAACCGCTCTCCTTCGTCGGTTCATCGACTTTCCGTTCTCGTTCCACTTCGACTTCACAGACAAGATGACCGGCGCATCGGTTCTGTCCAGCACCCGGCAGTTCACCCTCCGGGACCGGTACACGGTCGAGGTGCCCGACCAGCGAGTGGACTTCCGGCTTGCTGCGGCGGTCGCGGTGGGCCTCGACGCGCTCATGCAACGCTGAGGCCACGTGTCGTCCTGTTACCGGCGCGTTGGCATCCGGCGTTCATGGCCGCGAAAATGGTTTGACCGCAATTCAGCACCAGAGAAGATCGAATGACATCCCCCAAACGCCTCATCGTCAACCTGTTCGAGATGAACACGCCCGGCCACATCACCCACGGGCTCTGGCGGCAGGAGGGTAACCAGCGCGAGCACTACAAGTCGATCGGCTACTGGCTCGAACTCGCGCGCGTGGCTGAGGCCGCCGGCTTCGACTCGATCTTCATCGCCGACGTCATCGGCGCGTACGACGTGTACCGTGACAGCCTCGAGCCTGCCGTGACCGAGGGGCTGCAGATCCCCAACAACGATCCGCTCCTCGTCATCCCCGCGATGGCCGCGGTGACGAAGCACATCGGCTTCGGCGTCACCTTCTCGACGAGTTACGAACCGCCGTTCGCGTTCGCCCGCCGGATGAGCACGCTCGACCACCTCACCGAGGGTCGTGTCGGCTGGAACATCGTCACCTCCTACCTGCCCAACGCCGCCCGCAACTTCGGACTCGAAGACCAGATCCCGCACGCCACGCGTTACGAGATCGCCGACGAGTACATGGACGTCGTCTACAAGCTCTGGGAAGGCTCCTGGGATGACGACGCGGTCGTCGTCGACCGCGAACGCGGCGTCTTCTCGGATGCCACCAAAGTGCGTCCCATCGACCACGTCGGCACTCACTTCAAGGTCGCCGGCCCGCATCTCTCCGAACCGTCGCCGCAGCGGACGCCGCTCCTCTTTCAGGCGAGCGCGTCGACATCCGGAATCGCCTTCGCGTCGAAGCACGCCGAGGTCCTGTTCACCGCCGACCGCCCGTACGGCGCCCTCGCCCGGAACATGCAGGTGATTCAGGATGCCGCTGTGGAGCGCGGGCGCAGCACCGACGATCTCAAGTTCGTCGTCATGGCCACGGTGATCGTCGGGCGGACCGATGAAGAGGTCGCCGAGAAGCTCGAACGCTACCGCTCGTTCATCAGCGAGGAGGGCAAGTTCATCCACCAGAGCGTGCCGTTCCGGCCGCTCGACCACCCGGGCGACATCACCGTGCGTGAGGCACTCGAACGCGAAGGAAGACAGGACCTCATCGAAGCCGGCGGCCTGCCGCTCGCGTTCACCGTCGCGCAGTACTGCCAGGCGGTCGACGAGGCGTGGGATCAGAAACAGTTCTTCAGCGCCGGAACACCGGAGAAGGTGGCTGACGACATCGAACGCTGGCTCGACGAAGACGGCATCGACGGCATCAACCTGCGCCAGTACCACTCGTTCGAAACAGCGCTCGACTTCGGTGAGCTGGTCACGCCAGTGCTGCGTGCACGCGGCCGGATGCGCGACGCCTACGTCGACGGCGAAACCCTCCGTGAGCGGATCTTCGGGCACCCGCGGCTTCCGGAGACCCACCCGGCCGCCCAGTACCGGGGTGGCGCCAACCTCTGACCGGTACTGCTGCACCATCGGAGAGAGCACCCGGATATCGTTGGGACGAACCGCCCATCGATGAGGGGACCCCAATGGTGCACACCGACGGCACGGCCGGAGACGACAAGGCTCCCGACCCCGTGCAGGAGAATCTTCGCCTGGTGCGCCAGGGGCAGGACTACTTCTCGGGCAAACTCGGTGAGCTCAGCGACGCCGACTTCGACGCGGATTCCGCCCTCGACGGCTGGAGCCGGAGAGACGTCGTCGCCCACGTCGGCCTCAACGCGCGTGCGCTCGGCAACCTGACGAGGTGGGCGGCAACCGGTGTTGAGACGCTGATGTACAACTCTCCCACCCGGCGCAACGAAGACATCACGCGCTACGCCAAGCTCCCGGTGGAGGAACTCCGCACACTGTCGACGGATGCCGCCGCCGAACTCGACGCCGGTTGGCGCGATCTGGAACCGGATGCCTGGTCGCACGAGGTGCGCTCCGCCCAGGGCCGGCAGATTCCGGTGTCGCTGACGGTGTGGATGCGTGCCCGCGAGGTCTGGATTCACGCCGTCGACCTGGGGAACGGTGCGCAGTTCAGCGACTTCCCCGCGGAGTTCGTCGACCGTCTGCTCACCGACGTGCTCGGCGAGTGGGACCGGCGTCGGGGTTCTGAGCCCGTGCCCTCGGTCGTTCTGCGGCCCATCGATCGCGACGCGAGGATCACCTCTGGTGATCCCGCGGGGGCGGACACGCTGAGCGGCAGCGCCGCGGATCTGGCCGCCTGGGCGACCGGGCGGGGCGCGGCCGGGGTCACGGCTGATTCCGCCGAGGTACCTCCCGCCCCCCGGTGGCTCTAGACGGGAACCGCAGTCTCGGCGCGGGCGGCCCACTCGACCACCGATGGATCAGCGCCCGGCGGAAACTGAGAGCGCCCGGGTACGGCAGACTCGACCCATGACGAACCCACCGCAACAGCCACTCGACCTCGCACAGCTGCACCAGCAGGGCGCCGTACCGCATGGCTACACGGTGGTCGGGCCGGCCGAGCCGATGCACACGAACGGCCCCGGCCTTGCCGCGTTCGTCATCGGCATCACCGCTGTCGTGATCTCATTTCTTCCGATCGTCGGTTTGCTGGCTTTCGCCCTTGGCCCCATTGGCGCGGCCCTCGGCATCGTCGGACTGAACCTCGCGAATCGCCCGCGCCGGAGGGCCGCGTGGGGCATCGGTCTCTCCCTCGCGTCGATGGTGATCGCCTTCGTGCTGATCTTCGGCTACGCCTTCGGAATGCTCGCCTGGCTCAATGCCGGGGTCGACGAGCACCGCGGCAACATTCCGGCGCCCACCAGCACGCCGTAGGGACTCATGCGCTCGGCAACGTCGACGGGCTGTTCAACGTGCCGTAGACCGAAACGCGCTATGCGTCTTTTTCGGACGCTTCAGCGGGCTGCGCCTCGAAGGGGACATACTCCTCGACGGTTCGGCTGGCGAGCAGAGGAATGATCTGGTTGAGGCCGATGCGCTGGAAATGTTGACTGGCGCGGTGCGCGGCAAAGCCCGCAACGTCCGTGTAACGCTCGATGATCACGATGTGGTTTTCGTCGATCGGGCTGCGGTAGTAGTCGTAGGCCAGGTTCGCTGGTTCAGCGCGGCTTGCGGCGGTGAGATCCGCGAGCAGTTCGAGAACCCGTTCGGCCTCGCCTGGCTGAACACTGTAATGGGCGATCACCTGGTGAAAGTGAGAGGACACAATTTTCCCTTCGGTGAGCCGGTCGGCTCGTGAATTTTACGGCGATTGGCGGACGAGCGGGGTTTTGGTCGGCCGGACCCGGGGTCGGCGCCTGGTGAGCGCCACCCCGACGAGACACAGGATGCCGCCGACGATCGCGAGCACGGTAGGCAGTTCGCCGAGGAACAGCACCCCCATCAGGATCGCCAGGGGCGGCACGATGTAGGTGGAGATGGTCAGCTGCCCGGCCGGCACCCGCGACAGGGCGTAGGCCCAGGTGCTGAACGCGATCGCGGTCGGCACGACACCGAGGTAGACGACGCCGAGAATGGACGGCACCGGCGCGGACTGCAGGTCAGCGATCAGCTGGCCGGTGAACGGCAGGCAGGTGATCGTGCCGATGGCGCAACCGAGCCAGGTCACCTGCGCGGCAGGCAAGCGCGTGAGCGCCGGTTTCTGGAACAACACACCGGCGGCGTAGGTGACGGCGGCCAGAAGCGCCCAGAGCACGGCGACCGGGTCGATGCTGCCGTTGGCGTCGCGGGCTCCGATGCCGATGAGGACCACCCCGATGAACGCGACACCGGCACCGATGGCCAACCATTTCGGGAGACCCTCGCCGAGGAACAGCCCCGCTCCGAGCGCGACGAGGATCGGCGCGAGGTTGACGATCATCGCGGTGGTGCCGGCATCCAGCGACAGTTCCGCCGTGTTCAACGCGACGTTGTAGGCGCCGAACCAGGCGACGCCGAAGCCGAGGATGAGCAGCCATTCACGACCGGTGGGCTTCACCCAGCGGCGTCCGATGAGCAGGATGCCGAGCATTACCGTGCCGACGAGGAGCCGCAGGAGCGACAACGCACCGGGGGAGAAATGGGGCCCGACACCCCGGATGACGATGAACGCGCTCGCCCAGGCGAGCACGGTCACCGCGATGGCGGCGAGCACGAGCGGGCTCAACCTGGTCAGGCGGGTGGGGGTGGGCACCGGTCAATCCTAGATCTCCCGGGCCCGCCGAATTCGGGCTCGATGCGCGCGTTCCTCGCTACTCGACCAGCGGAGGGTTGCAAGAGCCCCTTCTTTGCAATGGGGGCTGTTGAGGCGCGCTCAATCCACCTATGCTCTCGATCAACGTGTGCCCCGACCAAGGGGTACCGAGTGAAAGGGAGACAATGAAGTCAACTGCCACACTGACAAGGCGAGCACGGACGGTTCTGGTCGCTACAGCGACAGCCGCCGCGTTCGCGCTCGTCCCGACCGGGGCCGCAATCGCCGCACCTGGATCCGCGCAAAGCTGCGCGAATCAGAACAACAACACCGTCCAGAAGCTCCTTCAGTGCGTCGACGCCGACGGCGCTGTCGAGCATCTCGAGGCGTTACAGGCGATCGCCGACGCGAACGACGGCAACCGCGCGGCCGGGACCTCCGGCTACGACGCGAGCGTCGACTACGTCGTCGAGACTCTCGAAGCGGCTGGATGGACCGTCACACTTGACGAGTTCGACTTCACCTATGTGGGGCCGTCGACTCTCGAACAGCTCACGCCGATCGCGGCCGAGTACCCAACCGGCCCGTTCACCGGCAGTGGTCCCGGCGATGTGACGGCAGCTGTTACGCCTGTCGATGTGCAGCTCACCACGCCGAACACGAGCACCAGCGGCTGCGAGGTCGCGGACTTCACCGGATTCCCGGCGGGCAACATCGCGCTCATCCAGCGCGGCAGCTGTGACTTCGCGGTTAAGGCGTTGAACGCGGAAGCGGCAGGTGCATCCGGCGTCATCATCTTCAACCAGGGAAACCTTACGACGGCTGACCGTCAGGACCTCATCGTGGGTACCCTCGGCGGATCGGATGTCGTCGGCATCCCCGTGGTGGGCGCAAGCTACCAGCAGGGCGTCGCGCTGGCACAGGCCGGATCGACTGCCCACATCACGGTGCCGCTGCCCGAGGAACGCCCGCAGGTGAACGTCATCGCGGAGCTCCCAGGCAAGAACACTGACAACGTCGTCATGGCCGGTGCGCACCTCGACTCGGTTCAGGCAGGCCCTGGCATCAACGACAACGGCAGTGGATCCGCTTCGCTGCTGGAGATCGCTGAGTCGATTTCGAAGCTCAAGCCCGAAAACACCCTCCGCTTCGCGTGGTGGGGTGCTGAAGAGGCCGGCCTGATCGGCTCCGAAGAGTACGTTGCCGGACTGAGCCAGGAAGAGAAGGACCGCATCGCGCTGTACCTGAACTTCGACATGGTCGCTTCGCCCAACTACATCTTCATGGTGTACGACGGTGACGAGTCCCAGTTCCCGGCCCCTGTCGTCGTTCCCGAGGGATCGGTCGCGATCGAGGACCTCTTCGAGAGCTACTTCACGAGCGTTGGCGTGCCGTATGACGACGCTGAATTCAGCGGTCGCAGTGACTACGAGGCCTTCATCCTCAACGGCATTCCGGCTGGTGGCCTGTTCACCGGCGCCGAGGTCATCAAGACCGAGGAGCAGGAAGCCATCTGGGGCGGTATCGCTGGTGAGTCCTACGACCAGTGCTACCACCAGGCCTGCGACACCATCGACAACATCAGCGTCGAGGCGCTCGATGTGAACATCGATGCGATTGCGCTGTCTGTTCTCGTCTACGCCTACTCCACCGAGTCGGTCAACGGAGTGGTCGGCAAGCACATCCCCGGCGGGCTCACCCTGCCTGCACCGGCTGGTCCTGAGGGCACCACCGGCAGCAGCGGCGGTCACTCGCACGGAGAGGACCACTAGTCGCGACTAGTTGAGACGGGCGGGGATGTCGCGGAGCGGCATCCCCGCCTTTTCGCTGTGCCCGGGTTGGCACCGCGAATGGGCCCGAAGCCAATGCACCGGGGATCCCGGGGGTTACCGCGCTGGTGTTGCGGCTGCGATCGTCCGAATGGTCATGTCGTCCAACGTGGGGAGGGCACGCTCGAGTGAACGCTGCGCATCGACTGCGACCGCTTCGGCATCGGATAGTGACGAGTCAGGTACGGCAATGGTTGCTGCCCCCTGAAGGCGGTGGCCGACCCACCGGAGTTGCAGCCGCGGCACGGACACGACGCCCGGGGTGTGCTGGAGTGCGTGCGAAGCACGATCCAGCAGATCGGGGTCGATGCCGTCCATGAGACGACGTCCGATACTGCGGACTGTCCCCCAGAGCAGCACAATGATGGCGGCTGAGATGATGAGGCCCACGATCGGGTCGGCGAGCGGGAACCCGAGCATGACACCAAAAGCCCCGATGACCACGGCGAGTGAGGTAAACCCATCGGTTCGGGCGTGGACGCCGTCAGCTACGAGAGCGGCCGAGCCGATCCGCTGCCCGACGCGGATGCGGTAGATCGCCACCGCTTCGTTGCCGAGAAATCCGATGATGCCGGCGACTGCCACCCACCACAAGTTGTCGAGCGGTTGCGGGTTGAGAAGCCGTTCCACGGATTGCCATCCGGCGACCACGGCGGAGAGAGCGACGACGGCAACGATGAAGAGACCGGCAAGGTCCTCCGCGCGCCCATAGCCGTAGGTGTACCGGCGACTGGCTGCTCGGCGTCCGAGGATGAACGCGACCCACAGAGGGACAGCAGTGAGGGCGTCGGAGAAGTTGTGGACTGTGTCGGCGAGGAGCGCGACGGAACCGGAGATGAGGACAACAGCGAACTGGAGAATCGTGGTGGCTAGAAGAATCAACAGACTGATCTTCAGAACCCGAATCCCCTGTGTGCTCGCCTCCAGAGCGTCGTCGATGGAGTCCGAGGAATCATGGGTGTGAGGCACGAAGAGCCCGTGGAGAAAGCCCTTGATGCCGCTCGGATGAGAGTGGCCGGCTGAACCGTGATGGTGGCCGTGGTCGTGACTGTGGTCATGACTTTCGCCGTGATCGTGGTCATGGTCGTGGTCGTGGTTGTGATCCAGTTCGCGCGGCGGATGCCCTGACATCACGATGCCGCCTCGATACCGGCGTGGTGGTGACGCGGAGTGCCTCCGAGGGAGTGCTCGGCCTGGAATATGGCATCCGAAACGAGCTGACTCGCGTGTTCGTTCTCGAGGCGATAGAAGACTTTGGTGCCTTCCTGTCTTGTTGTCACGAATCGGGCGAGGCGAAGCTTCGCCAGGTGCTGGGACACCGACGCAGGAGACTTATCAACGATCTCTGCCAATTCGCTCACCGAGCGTTCGCCATCTCGAAGGGCGAGGATCATCCGAACACGCGTCGGGTCCGCCAGCATCGCGAAGACCTCGACGGCGAGTTCGACAAACTGACTATCCGGCTCGCGTCCGCAAATCTTCTTATCTGCATTCATACGCAGATAATAGCATTACGGCGATTGGCGGCTCAGTCGCGCGCAGCGAGCGGCGGGCCCTGCAGCAGGCCCGCATCGGCACGGAGGGTGTCCGCGGCCAGCCCGAAGACGAGGAAGTTCCAGAACTGGTACGCGATCTCTCGCGGCCGGATCGACCCAGAGGACCGATACCACTGGTACGCCCAGTTGCACATGCCGAACAACGCCAGGCTGGCCAGCCGCGGGTCGACCGGACGGAACGTTCCCCGCGCGATGCACTCTTTGATGAGGTCTTCGACGACTCGCTCGTAGTCGTCTCGCTTGCTGCGCATGACGGCGCGCGCCTCGGGCGCCAGCTCCCGGTGGTGCTCGAAGAACACCCGTACATGACCACGGTGGGTCTGCATCAGCTCAAGAATGTCGGCCATCGCCTCGAGCAGAAGCTGCTCCGGGCGCAGCCCGGCGTTGTCGCGCTCGCTGTGATGGCGGATCAGAACGTCGATGAACTCCTCGTGGATCGCGTTGAGGATCTCTTCCTTGCTCGAGAAGTAGTGGTACAGCGTCGGCTTGGCGACGCCGATCCTCTTGGCGATGTCGTCCATCGTCGTGTTGGCGAAAGTGGACTCGTCGAACAGCTGCGCGGCGACCGTCACGATCTCATGATGCCGCTGGTCTGATGTCATCCGACGCCGAGCGGCCCGGAGCGCTGGATTCGAATTGGACATGCCTACCCCTCGTGAGCGTTCTGGCAAGGATATCGGAGCGAACCGGCCCCGCGCGGCACGCTCCGACGGCGACTCCGACGCCTACCGCGTGACGACCACCTTGCCGGTCCGACCCGGCCGGCTGGCATGCTCCAGCGCGGCCGCAATGTCGTCGAGCCCGTAGCGCGCCTCGATCGGCACGTCGATTCCTCCCTCGCGCACGTATTGCAGCGCGGTGGCCGCGATGTCACCCAGCGCCTTGGCCCCGATCCGCGGAAACGACCGTGGCATCCAGAACCCCTCCACCCGGATGCCGCCGAACACGATCAGTCGCGTATCCACGACGCAGTCCTCGCCCGACATCAGCCCGTAGACGAGCACGCGCCCGCCCGGCGCCAGGGTCGCGGCGAGTCGGTTGGTCGCCTCCCCACCGATCGCGTCGATCGCGAGCTTCGGCGACTCCCCCGCGGTCAGCGCCGCGACCTGCGCCTCCAGGTCAGGACCGTCGAGGACGACCGGCCCGACAGCCGACTCGCGGATGATCTCGGCCGCCGACTCGGAGCGCACCACATTGATCACCCGGATGCCGCGCTTCGCCCCGACCGCGTCGAGAATCCGCCCGTAACCGGAGTTGGCCGCGTTCTGGATGATCCAGTCGCCCGCCCCGATCTCGGGGCTCTCGTGCAGCATCATCAGCACCGCCTGGGTGTTGACGAAGGCGACAGCGACCGATTCGTGGTCGATGTCGTCGGGCAGCACGAGCGCCGACGCCGCGGGGATCACCCGGTAGTCGGCGAAAACCGGGGGAACTCCCGCGATCGAGACGAGTGACCCGAGCGGAATGGCATCCGTCGCTCCCCCGACCACGCGACCGACGCCCTCGATTCCCGCAAACCGGGGAAGCGCCGGCACCGTCTCGCGGTGCCCGTAGTTGCCCTCGAACATGAGCACTTCGGCCGGGTTGATCGGCGCGAGGACGAGTTCGACGAGCAGTTCGCCGGGGCCGGGTTGCGGCACCTCGACCCGCTCGAGTTCGACGACCTCCGACGGCACACCGGTTCGGGTCTGAATCACCCGCCGGTTGACATCGGTCGCCACGGCAGAGACATCGGACCCGGCCATTTCTGTGTTCGTCATCAGTGCACTTCGATTCCGCCGTCGACGTTGAGCGCCTGGCCGGTGATCAGCTCAGCGTCCGGGGAGACGAGAAAGCTCACCGCCGATGCGATGTCTTCGACCCGGGTTGGGCGCTGCAGCGGCGTCGTCGCCTTCACACTCGCCATGAACGCATCGTGGTTGCTCATCCCGGATCCCGCGAAGCCGGGCGCGTTGTCGGCGAGCCACGCACCGGTGGCCTCCCACATCGGCGTCCAGACCAGTCCGGGGCAGACGGCGTTCGCCGTGACCCCGAATTTTCCGTACGCGGATGCCACGGACTGCGTCAGCGTGATCGTTGCGGCCTTCGACGCGCAGTAGTCGGCGAGATTCTCGCCGCCGCGCTTGCCAGCGATGCTCGCCATGTTGACGATGCGGCCGGCACCGCGGTCGGCCATCGCCCCGCCGATCTTCTGGCAGAGGAGGAACATCGCGACGAGGTTGATGTCGAAGGTGCGGTTCCACTGCTCGAGGGTGAGCTCGCGGAACTCGGACATGATCCCGATGCCGGCGACGTTCACGAGGATGTCGACCGGCGACTCCTCGAGCGTCTCGGCGAGCGCGAGGACACCGTCGGACTTCGACAGGTCGCACTGCACCGTCTCGACCTCGGCGCCTCGGCCCCGGAGCTCGTCTGCGGTCTCTTCGAGCCGGTCGGCTTTGAGGTCGACGAGCACCAGCCGTTCCCCGTCGTCGGCGAGCCGCAGCGCCACCGCCTTGCCGATGCCCTGGGCGGACCCGGTGATCACCGCGCGACGGCCGCTCATGATGCGCTCCGTGCGGGGGTCTCGAGCGAGCCCGGATCCTCGAGTGCTGCCCGCAGGGCCCGGCAGAACTCGCCGCCGGTAGCCCCGTCGACGATCCGGTGGTCGTAGCCGATCGCGATGCCGAGGAGCGGCCGGATCTCGACCTGCCCGTCGACGACGACCGGGGTGTCGACGATGTCACCGGCGAAGACGATCGCCGCCTGCGGTGTCGTGACCAGCGGCATCCCGGTTTCGACCCCATATCCGCCGAGATTCGACAGGGTGATCGTCGGAAGGACGTCGGTGGGCAGCGACCCGGTCCGCGCCTCGGCGACGACCGACTGGATCTTCGCCTCGACGCCGGCGAGAGGCTCGCCCTGCAGCCCGCCGACCGTCGGCACGACGAGCCCCCGGTCGGAACTGACGGCGACAGCGATGTTGACGTCGGTATAGAGGAGAAGGTCGTTGCCCTGCAGCGTCGCATTCACCTCGGGCACGGCCTGCACGGCGTGGGCGATCGCGGCGGCGAGCACCGCGGTTACGCCGACGGGTTCACCGGCAGCTTTCTTCGCGGCGCGGTACTCGGCGACGGCACTCATGTCGACGCGGATCTGCTGCACGAACTGCGGCACCTCCGCCCAGCTCTTCGTCACGCCGGCCGCCATCGCCTTGCGCACACCGGTCAGTGTGCGGCGCTCTGAGATCGCAGGCTGCCCCTCGTTCCCCGAATCGGATGCCGCGGAGGTCGACGCGGCGCGTTCGACGTCCTCGACCGTGAGCGACCCGCGCGGGCCGGTGCCGGTCACGGTGGCGAGGTCGACACCGAGGCGGTCGGCCGCCGCACGAACCTTCGGCAGCGCACGCACCCGCCCGCTGGGCGACGCCGCGAGGAACGCGGGGCCTTCCATCGGAGCATCGAGTTGCGACGTGATGCCCGGCGCTTCGGTCTCCGCGCTCGGCGGGATCTCGGCCACCCCGTCGTCGACGGCATCCCCGTGACTGTCGCTGCCGATGGCCGAGTCGATGTCCTCAGGCGAGAGATCCTCGCCCGGGTCGGCGACGACGGCGACCAGGTCGCCGACGTCGAGCGCTTCGTCGGAGGAGGCGATCACCCGCACGAGCGTGCCGGGAAGCCGCGCCTCGACCTCCACGACATTCTTCTCGGTCTCGACCTCGTACAGCGTTTCGCCGACGTCGAACGTCGAGCCCTCGGCCACGAGCCAGCCGGTGATCGAGCCGGTCTCCATGGTGTAGCCGAGCTTGGGCAGATGAAGCAGATGCATTCGCGGGGTTCCTTTTCGAATGAACGGGTGTGTGGGAGCGGGTCAGCGCAGCATCGAGATGGCGGCGCGCTCGATGTCGGCAGACGTCGGCAGCACGAGCGCTTCGAGCATGGCGTTCTGCGGGATCGGTACGTCCATCGCCCCGACCCGGATGATCGGCGCCTCGAGCAGGTCGAGTGCCTCCTCTGCGACAATCGCCGCGATTTCGGATGCTCCGCCGCCCGATTTCGGTGCTTCCTGCGCGATGATCAGGCGTCCGGTCTTCTCGATCGACGCGAAGATCGCCTCGGTGTCGAGCGGCCGAAGCCCGCGGGTGTCGAGCACCTCGGCGCTGATCCCCTGCTTCTGCAGCTGCTCAGCCGCCTTCAGCGAGAGGCCGACCATCTTGCCCCAGGCGACGATCGTGACATCCGTGCCCTGACGCTTGATGTCGGCCTTGCCGATCTCGACGAGGTGGTCGCCGTCGGGGACTTCGCCCTTCATCGCGTAAAGGCCCTTGTGCTCGAAGAACGCGACCGGGTTGTCGTCGCGGATCGCGGCCTTCAGCAGCCCCTTGGCATCCGCGGGGTTCGACGCGACGACGATGTGCGAGCCGGGGTGTTCGAGCAGCGCGGCTTCGGGGCACTGCGAGTGCTCGGCGCCGCCGCCGCCCGTCGCGCCCTCGGGGAGCCGCAGCACCATCGGCACGGTGAACTGACCGCCGTGCATGTAGCGCCACTTGCTCATCTTCGAGAACGTCTCGTCCGCCGCGTTGAAGATGAAGTCGGCGAACTGCAGCTCGGCGACGGGCCGCAGGCCGGTGATGGCCATTCCCACGGCGCCGCCGACGATGAGCATCTCAGAGATGGGGGTGTCGATGGCACGGTCGGCGCCGAACTTTTCGTAGATCCCAGGGGTGACCCCGAAGATCCCGCCCATCCGTCCGACATCCTCACCCATGAGAACGACGCGCTCGTCGCGCTCCATCTCTTCGGTGAGTGCTTCGTTGATGGCCTGGGAGTAGCTGATGGTACGTGGCATGGCTCGGGATCCTTAGGCGTAGATGTACTGGTCGATACGGTCGGCGGTGGGCTGGATGCCCGGCTTGGCTTCTTCGGCAGCGACATCGACCGCGGCACGCGCCTCGAGCTCGAGGTCGGTGACGCCTTCTTCGTCGAGGTCGCCGAGCTCGATGAGCTTGGCCCGCGCCAGGACGATCGGATCCTGCGTCGCCGCCAGTTCCTTGTCGTCGGTCGTGCGGTAGGCCTGCGGGTCTCCGGCATAGTGCCCGGTCAGGCGGACGGTCTTCACTTCGATGAGCGTGGCCCCTTCGCCGCGGCGTGCCCGGTCGACGGCACGCTGGGCGACGTCGTGGACCGCGAACGCGTCAGCGCCGTCGACCCATTCGCCGACGAAGCCGTAGCCGTGGGCGCGGTCGACATAGCGCCCGCCGGTGGCCTGCTCGGTCGAGGTCGACACGGCCCAGCCGTTGTTCTGGATCACGAAGATGAGGGGCAGCTTCCACGCTCCGGCGGCGTTCGCCGCCTCGTGGAAGGTTCCGCGGTTGGCGGCCCCGTCACCGAAGAAGCACATGGTGACCTGGTCGGTCTTGCGGATCTTGGAGGAGAGCGCAGCGCCGGCAGCGATGAGCTGGCTGCCGCCGAGGGTGCCCGACTGGCCGAGGACCCCGTTGTCCGGGTCGGCGACGTGCACGATTCCGGCGCCGAGGCCCCGGGTGGTGCCGAAGGAGTTGCCGAGGAAGTCACCGAACAGGGCCTTCAGCGGTGTGCCCTTCGCGATGATGTGCGACATCCCGCGGTGGTCGTAGAGCAGGTAGTCGCTCTTGCGGAGCGCCAGGGTCGCCCCGACTTCGGAGCCTTCAGACCCGCGACCCGGGTGGTAGCTGGGCGGCGCCAGTCCCTCATCGATGAGGCGCATCAGGGCGAGTTCCCAGGCCTGCGCTGTGTACATCGTGCGGTAGATGGCGATTCGCGTGTCTTTGTCGGTCATGGTGATCCGAGTTTCCTTTTCTCCGTTGAAAATGATTGCTCTATGCGGATGATCGTTGGTTAAGACGGTCGTGTCTACTGACTTGTCCAGCCGCCGTCGATCTCGAGGACAGCGCCGGTCATGTAGCTGGCGGCATCCGAGAGGAGGAAGCGCACCGCGCCTGACATCTCGTCGGGTGCGGCGAAGCGTCCCATGGGAACCCGGGCCAGCAGTCTCGGGCCGTGGGTGTCGTGCTCGCGCAGGGCACTGGTCATGTCGGTCTCGACATAGCCCGGGGCGATGACGTTCACCCGCACCCCGCGCTGGCCCCATTCGGCGGCGAGCGATTTGGCGAGCAGGTTCACCGCCCCTTTGGAGGCGGAGTAGGCCGAGAGTTTCGGTGCGCCCACGGTACCGTGCACGCTCGAGACGAGAACGATGCTTCCGGAGCCCCGTTCGAGCATCCCCCGGCCAGCGGCTGTCGCGGTGAGGAACGTTCCGGTGAGGTTCGTGTCGATGACGTCACGCCACTCCTCGACCGAGATCGCCTCTGCCCGCTTGAAGATCGGGCTCACCCCGGCGCAGGCGACCACACCGTCGATGCGGCCCCAGGTGGCCTGGGCGCGTTCGACCGAGCGTTCGAGGGCATCCGGGTCGGTGACCGAACCGGTGATGGTCTCGACCTGGGTGCCGTTGTCGCGGAGTTCGTCACCGAGGGCGGTCAGCGCCTCGCCCGACCGGGCCTGCAGCAGGAGGTGTGCGCCTCCTGCTGCAAGCCCGCGTGCGACGGCGGCGCCGATGCCCTTGCTCGCTCCGGTGACCCAGATGACCTTGCCCTCGACCGAGAACGGCGCATCGTTGCTGACGCCGGCTTCGGGTGTCGGGGTGGGTGTTGTCACGATGGTCACGATGGATTCCTTTCGAAGGGAGGCAGGGGCCGCGAGTGATCAGTGCCCGACGGGCGAGATCACGACCGGTTCTCCTGCGTCTTCCGTGACCTGACGGATCGGCGCGACCTTCTTCTCGTTGATGAACAGCAGCGGGATCGCGGCGATCAGGAAGACGACGCCACCGATGATGAGCATGAGCGAGAGCTGGCGGAAGCCCTCGAGCTCCGGGTTGATCCAGCCACCTGACAGCGACACGAGGATGTAGCCGCCGGCCACCTGCAGGCCCGCCGCGATTCCGTTGAGCGTGCCGACGACCTCGGGCCGGGCGACCCGAACGAAGAACGGGTTGAGGCTGCCCCACACGAGCGGGTTCGTGAAGAATCCGAGGGTGGAGGCGAGGAAGAGCCAGGCCCACCAGGGCAGCCCGGGGATGAGCGCCGCGGCGAAGAATCCGAAGGCGGGGAGCAGCACGCCGATGAGCATCGGCGGCTTGAGCCGGCCCTTGAAGACCGTGTTCACGACGCGTCCGTGCATGAACGCGTAGACGATGCCGGGGATGGCGAGCAGCGGGATGACCCACGCCGCCATGAGCGGGTCGGCCTCGCCGACCGTCAGCGCACCGTACGATGCCCACGTCGCAGTGAGCCAGGTCGGCGTCGTAGCGAGGGCGCCGGCGATAACGAGCAGGATGACCGTGCGGTTCTTGAATGCGGCAAGGATCTCGCGGAACGGAACGCTCTTCACCGACGCGGGGCGGTCGGATCGGATGTACGCCAGCTCGGTTTCGCTGATGCCCTTCTTCGTCGCCGGGTTGCTCGAGGTCAGCCAGATGAGCATGAGCATCGCCGGGATGCCGAGGATGGAGATGACGATGAAGGTGACTCGCCAGCCGAAGGCATCCGCCATCGGAAGCGCGACCACAGGCTCGACCAGTCCGGTGAGCATCATCGCGCCGACCCAGAACGCGGTGACCCGGGGAATGTCGATGTTCGGGAACCAGACCGCGAGCATCCGCTGGCAGGGAGCCCAGAGCAGACCGAAGAACACGCCGAAGATCAGGTTCCGCCACCACAGTTCGGAGTAGTTGGTGACGAACACCATCGAAACGCCGAGCACGGTGACGCCGGCGACGCAGGTGATGAGGAGCGGCTTCGGCCCGAACCGGTCGGCCAGGATTCCGGCGATGAACAGCATCGGGAAGTAGCCGAGGAGGTAGGCCGACGAGATCTGGCCGATCTGTGCGGTGTCGAAACCGAGGTCAGCAGACCAGAAGGGTGTCAGGAGGCCGAACTTGCCGGAATCCATCCAGACCACGAAATTGACGAAAACGATGGTGATGAGAACCAGGCGACGTTTGTTCGTGTCGCGCTTCGCAAGAGACGGGAGATCGGTTGAAGTGCTCATTCACATCCTCCATTGGATGCTCGGATTCCTATGGCCAGGCTACGCTGCCTGACGCCCGACCGACCGGGTGGTCGGATCGGAATGAGTCTGCACGGGATGTTTGGGGTTGTCAACACAAATCCTCATTTTCTTTCGCCCGCTGCTTATCGGGTCTGTCGCCCCGCGAAACCGGCGAAGGGCCGGGATCCCCTTGACAGCCGGGCTCCCGAAAGACACAGTGGATTCCATCCCGACCCGCGAGTCGGGAGAGCCGAGATACACCGTCGTTCTCGCACTGTCACGAAAGGCACGACATGCGCATTGCCACCTGGGAGGGCATCCGTTCTGTGGAGGTCTCCCCCATCGACGCCCCGACGCCCGGCCCGACCGACCTCGTCCTCGACGTCTCTGCCTGCGGCATCTGCGGATCCGACGTCCACTCGTTCGCCGAGGGGGCCTGGATCGCGAAAGGGATGCCACTCGGCCACGAGTTCGCCGGCGTCGTCCGCGAGGTGGGCGCGAACGTGGAGGGTATCTCGGTCGGCGACCGTGTCACGGTCAACCCGGCCGCGTACTGCGGACACTGCGCCCGGTGTCTCGACGGGCACGAGAACCTCTGCGAGAACATGTCTGGCGCCGCCGGCGGGTTCAGTGACCGGGTGCTCATTCCGAACGCCCGGCGCGACGTCAACGTGTTCGTCCTTCCCGACGAGGTGTCGTTCGAGGCCGCCGCATTCCTCGAACCGTTGTCGGTGGCGATGCGCGCTATCAACCAGCTGCGGCCGCCGCTCGACGAGCCGATCCTCGTGACCGGCCTCGGCACCATCGGGCAGTGCGTCGTCCAGATCCTCGCCGCGCAGGGCGCGTCGAGGATTGTGGCGATCGACACGTCACCGATCCGGCGGGAAGGCGCCCTGGCATCCGGTGCGACCGAGGTGCTGGATCCGACGTCGGAGGATGTCGTCGACGTGCTCCTCGAGAAGTACGGCGTGACCCGATCCCCGTATCGGGATCGCTCCGGGGCGTTCGGCGCCGCGTTCGAGTGCGCCGGCGCTGCGCCGGTGTTCGACCAGATCTTCCAGCTCGTTCGGGCAGCGGGGTCGGTTTCGCTCGTCGCCCTGACCGCCCAGCCGATCACGCTCGACCCCAACGTGGTGGTGCAGAAGGAGATCCGCGTGGTCGGGAGCTTCGCCTACTCGACCGAGGACGTGCGCGGCGCGTTCGAGCTGCTCGCATCGAAGGCCGTCCAGCCGGACCGCCTCATCACCCACCGGTTCCAGCTCGGCGACATCCAGGAAGCGTTCGAAGTGCAGAGCCGCAGCAACGAATCCATCAAGGTCATGGTCTCGCCGTGACGACCCCCGCATCGAACGAGAGGTAGCCCCCATGTCGACCACGAAGGACGAATTCGCTGCAGGCCTCGGGCGGCTGGCCAAGGACCCGACGACGAAGGCCGCCTACCGCGCCTTCAGCGGGTTGCATGAAGCCGCACTCGCCGATGGCGCACTGAGCCGCAAGACCAAGGAGATCATGGCGGTCTCGATTGCGATTGCCACCTCGTGCGAGGGCTGCATCGCCTGGCACATCGGCGGGGCGGTCAAGGAGGGCGCGACCCGTGAGGAGATCGCCGAGGCGATCTCCGTCGCCATCCTCATGGGCGGCGGGCCCGCGACCTACTACGGGTCGCACGCCCTCGGCTACCTGGACGAGGAGTTCCCGGCGGGATCCTGAGCCGCACGGCAACGGCGCCCCGTCGATCCTCGTCGACGGGGGCGTTGTGCTGCGCCGCCCGATTTGTGCGCCCTCACGCGCGCAACTCCGCCTGAACCATGCGTCACCGGGACGGCGCCCGCGACATTTCGCGGCACGCGCTCAAGGTGGCCAACGTACTGGCGGAGTTTTGCACCGAGAGACTCGTCCCGTCCGGGCGGGTCACAAACTGAGCGTGCGCAGAACTCCGCCTGACACCTCCGGTATCGCCATGCGGGCCGCGGCATTCAGCGGTCGCGGCCGGCCGCCGCCTGGGGAATGGCGGAGTTGTGCTCGAGTCGGCTCGGACGCTCACCGCCCCAACGCGGCGACTTCCCCACCGTCGGTGACGCTCCGGCCGAGACGGGCCAGCGCGGTCGCGGCGACTCCCATCGCACCGTCGTCCGTCGAGGCGGTGCCCAGCTGCTGGCCGTCGCGCGTGCGCTTGTGGATCGACTCCATGATCACGGCGAGCTTGAAGCAGGCCAGCGCCACGCAGGTGTCGAGGTGGCCGAGGTCGAAGCCGGTCTGGTCGGCGTACTCCTCGACGATGCGTTCCCGGGTCCAGAACCCGGCGCCGGCGGTCACGCCGGTCGACACGGGGATGTCCTGGCGGAGAACATCCGCGGCTTCACTCCAGTAGACGAGGGAGATCGCGAGGTCGCTCACCGGGTCACCGAGGGTCGACATCTCCCAGTCGAGGACGGCCCGCACGGAGTGGTCCGTCGGATCGAGGATGACATTGTCGATGCGGTAGTCGCCGTGCACGATCGACCACGGGGCATCCGGGCGGACCTGGCCCACGCGCTCACCGAGCCAGGCAGACAGCGCATCCATGTCGTCGAGTTCGCGCGTTTTCGTGCGTTGCCACTGGTCGCTCCACCGCACCACCTGGCGCACGAGGTAACCCTCCGGCCGGCCGAGGTTCTCCAGTCCCGCGGCCTGCACGTCCACGCCATGCAGGCGCGCGAGTGTGGTCACGAGAGACGAGCTGACGGCATCCGCCTGGGCTGGCGTGAGAAGCGCAGCCTCTTCGGCCGTCGCGATGACCTCGCCCTCGACGAATTCCATCAGCATGAACGGTGCCCCGATCACGGCGGTGTCCTCGCAGAGCGCGACAGCGGCCGGGGCGGGGAACTGCACCCGGCCCATGCCGGAGAGGAGCCGGAACTCGCGACCCATGTCATGGGCGCTGGGGAGGATGTTTCCGAGCGGCGGGCGGCGCAGCACCAGCCGCCTGCTGCCCTGCTCGATCAGGTAGCTGACGTTCGATCGCCCGCCGGCGAGCAGCACGGCACTGAGTGGCTCGTCGCCCGCGCCGGGGATGCTGTCGCGCAGGTATTCGCGCAGGTTGTGCGGGTCGAGGCCCGGAAGCGCGGTTGCCGTCACGGTGGCTCCGTTCCGCGGTGACGGCGGGAACGCCATCGTTCCTGAACGCAGTCGACCACTCAGTCGGTAAACCAAGGGTAGGAGCGGGGTGGGTAAGTGTCAATGGAATCGCGGAGAAAGCGGCCATTGCATTCGAGTGCCTGAGGAGGCAGGATGGATGCTACCGACCCGCGAGTCGGTTCAACTCATCGTCGAGGAGACCCCATGGATTTCGAGCCGAGCGCACGAGTCACCGAACTGAGCGAAGAGCTCTGGTCATTCATGCGCGAGCACGTCTTGCCGGCGGAGAAGGAATGGGACGCGTACCTCGCCGAACACGGAGCGCACGAACACCCTCCGGTGATGGAGGAGCTCAAGCGCGAGGCCCGCGCTCGCGGCCTGTGGAACCTGTTCCTCCCCCGGCTATCGGGCCTCAGCCACCTCGAGTACGCGTCGCTCGCTGAGATCACCGGCTGGTCTCCGGTTCTCGCCCCGGAGGCGATCAACTGCCAGGCGCCTGACACGGGCAACATGGAGGTCTTCGACCTGTTCGGCACTCCGGCGCAGAGGAAGGAGTGGCTCGAGCCGCTCCTCGACGGCCGGATCCGATCCGCCTTCGCCATGACCGAGCCCGAAGTGGCGTCGTCGGATGCCACGAACATCAGCACCCGCATCGAGCGTGACGGCGACGAGTACGTCATCAACGGCCACAAGTGGTGGATCACCGGCTCCGCGGACGAACGCTGCTCGATCTTCATCGTCATGGGCAAGACCGACCCGGATGCCGCCCCTCACCGCCAGCAGTCGATGGTTCTCGTTCCTCGGGGAACGCCGGGTTTCGAGATCGAGCGGCACCTCCCGATCTTCGGCTTCCAGGACCAGCACGGACACTCCGAACTGCGGTTCACCGATGTGCGCGTACCTGTCGCGAACCTCATCGCCGGAGAAGGGGATGGTTTCCTCATCTCGCAGGCGCGGCTCGGCGGCGGACGCATTCACCACGCCATGCGGGCGATCGGCATGGCGGAGCGCGCCCTCGCGCTCATGGTCGAACGCGCGCACAGCCGGGTCGCCTTCGGCAAGCCGCTCGCCGAGCAGGGCGTGGTTCAGGACATGATCGCCCGCTCGCGCATCGAGATCGACCAGGTGCGTCTCTACGTGCAGAAGACGGCGTGGCTCATCGACACCGTCGGTGCGAAAGAAGCCCGCACCGAGATCTCCGGCATCAAGGTGGCCGCCCCCGAGGTCGCCACCAATGTGATCGACCGGGCGATCGAGGTTTTCGGCGCGGCCGGCATCAGCAACGACACCCCGCTCGCGTACTTCTCCGCATGGGCGCGGGCGCTGCACATCGTCGACGGTCCGGATGCCGTTCACCGTCGCGCGGTCGCTCGCTCGGAGTTGCGGCGGAAGCCCGCCCACGTCGCGCCGGAGCCTGTGCCCGCCACCCGCTGAGCCCGGTCGCCCCTCCCCTCCCCGAAAAGCACAAACGGAACATTCAGGTAGAGCCACGTAAACTCGCCGGGTGCCTCTTCGCATCGCCCTGGTCAGTCTGCATACGTCTCCCGACGACGACCCAGGCGTCGGCGATGTGGGGGGCATGAACGTCGCGGTTCGGGCGACGGCCCTCGCGCTGGCCGCTTCCGGCCACGCGGTGGAGATTCTCACCCGTCGCTCCGAACGCGATGCACCCGCCTCCATGGACCTCGCCCCGGGGGCCACCCTTCGTCACCTCGATGCCGGACCCGCCGAGCGCCGCGTCAAGGGCGACCACGAGGCGTATATCGCCGAGTTCGCCCGCGCGATGCAGGCCCTCGGGCCGTACGACGTCGTGCACTCGCACCACTGGTTTTCTGGCATGGCCGCGCTGGACTACGCGGCGGCCCGCGGCATCCCGCACGTGCAGAGCTTCCACAGCATTGCCGCCGACCCGTCCACGCCGCTGTCCGACGGTGAACGCCCCGAGTCCCCCGGTCGGATGCGTGGCGAAGCGCACCTCGCGCAGGCGTCGGATGCCGTTCTCACGGTGAGCGCCGCCGAGCGCGACACGGTTGTGCGGCGGCTCGGCGCGTCCCCGGACCGGGTGGTCGTCGTGTCGCCCGGTGTCGACGCTGACCTCTTCTCCCCCGCTGCATCGCAACCGGCGCACCCCGGCTACGTCGTCGTCGCTGCCCGGCTGGAACCGCTCAAGGGCCTCGACCTCGCCATCGAAGCGATCGCGGCGCTGCCCGACGGCATCCGGCCGGAGCTCGTCATCGCCGGCGGACCGACCACCGGCCACGACGCCTACCCCGCTGAACTGCGGGAGCATGCCCGCGCGCACGGGCTGGCCGACGGCATCCGTTTTCTCGGTCCGCAGTCACGTGAGGACCTCGCCACCCTGCTCCGCGGCGCCCGGATGCTGCTCGTCCCGTCGCACTCCGAAACCTACGGGCTGGTCGCGCTCGAGGCTGCCGCGAGTGGCATCCCCGTCGTGGCGACGGCGTCGGGTGGACTGGTCGAAGCGGTCGAGCACGGCGTCACCGGACTGCTCGTCGACTCCCGGAATCCCGCCGCGTGGACGGATGCCGTGCGCCGACTACTCGAGGACGACGCCCTGTCGGCCCGGCTCGGCGCCGCCGGGCGCGCCCACGCGACGACCCAGACCTGGGATCGCGCCGCTGCGGCGACGGCCGAGGTGTACGAGCGCCTGGTTCGCGCTCGCGCCGGGGTTTCGGCGTGACGGGCGGCATCCTCGACGGCGTCTCTTCGGTACTGTTCGCGCATGCGCACCCCGACGACGAGACGCTCGCCTCGGGCGGGCTCATCGCGGACCTCGTTGCCCGCGGCGTGCGGGTGACGTTGCTGACGGCTTCCCGGGGCGAACGCGGCGAGATCGTCGCCGGTGCGCTGCCCGGCACCGGTGCGGATGCCCTCACGCGCGCCCGCGAGGTCGAGCTGGCGGGTGCGGTCGCCGCCCTCGGAATCGCGTCACAGTACTGGCTGGGCTCGGCGCCGGCCCGCGCTGCCGGGTTGACGCCCCGACGCTACCGGGACTCCGGGATGGAGTGGATCCGGCCCGGGCTGGCCGGTCCGGCCGGCGACGCGGATTCCGATGCCCTCTCGGTCGCGCCGCTCAGCGAGGTTGTCGACGACGTGGCCGCGGTGCTCGCTGCTGAACGGCCGTCGCTCGTGATCAGCTACGACTCGGGCGGTGGATACGGCCACCCCGACCACGTGAGAATCCGGGATGCCGCGGTGGCGGCATCCGCTCTGCTGGAGATTCCGTATGGCGAACTGCTCGAGGTGCCGGCCGCCGATGCGGAGTGGTTTGCGCTGTCGTCGCACCGCGCGGTGGTGACGGCGGCGCTGCGCTGCCACGCGAGCCAACTGACCGTGGTCGGCGACGACGTCGTGCATTCGGGTGGGCAGCGCGAGCCGATCGGCACGGATGTGGGGCTGCGGCTGGTGTCGCCGTTCGGTGTTCGAGTCGTGACTCCGCGGGGCGAGGCCGGAATTCTGGATCCGGGCCCGGCGCTGCCGCTCCCTCTGTGATCGGGCCTGCCGCTCAGCACTGATCACGGGTTCGACGGGCGCAAATCGACCCCAACGGCGCTCCTCACATCGATTCGCGCACACTGAACGCATCCAGCGCCCGCAAAGTCGTAGCTCAGATGACCGATTCGACGGGCAGTGGATCCTTCGGCCCAGGCGGCGACTCGACCACCGCGATCGCGTCCTCGAGAGTGAGATATCCAGGAAAGTTGTAGCGGGCGAAGCGCCCCGTCGGATCGTCGTTCGATTGCGGCATCCGCACGCTCGACCGTCGCAGCACCTCGGTGAGCAATCGCGCGGTCTCCGGAGCGAGGAGCTGGTCTTTCGCGTCGCGAAGCCGAACGATGACTTGGGGGCCCTTCGTCACGCCGACCTGAAACGTCAGTATCCGCGACCCTCTCTTCGGCGCCGCGAAGAGCCGGGCGAAGTCGATGTCGACGAAGGATGCCGTGTAGCGTCCGGTCCGGATCTCGCCGGTGTCGAAGTTGACCCACGGCTGCGGGAATCGCAGGTGGATGAAGAGAGCGACCGCCGCGACGAACGCGCCGAGGACGAGAACGGCGACCGCGATGGCGAGTGGCCAATCGACGCCGCGGAGGAACTGGGCCGTCACAAATGCAGCGAGATAGCCACCGATGGCGATCGAGGGCCCGATCTTCTGTGCGAGTCCCATCGACCACTTGTGCGGACCGAGGCGGGCCCAGCCGGTCGGGAGGGGCGCGGCGACGACGTCCGTGGCATCCGCGCTGTCGTCCGACATGAAGGGAGACTAACGAACGCACGGGGTGCAGCGCCATGGGGCCCCCGGCCGGCGTGGGGCTCAGCGCATCCCGTAAGCCCGCCGAATGAAGCGGTCGAACCCACGGTCGGGCAGGACCCGGTTCAGGAAGAGGATGAACCGCGCGCCGCCGCCGACCGCGTACCTGGTGCGCGGCTTCGCCGTCGTGACGGCCTTGCCGATGGCTGCGGCAACGACGTCCGGGCCTGACGCGATCCGGTTCGCATTCGCCCCACGCAGCGCCCGCGCCATCGCCGTGACTTGGCGGCTGTAGGCGGAGCCCGCACTCGACGCCTCCAGGGTGTCGGCCGAGATACCGGACCATTCCGATCGAATCACCCCCGGCTCGATCACCACCACCTTCACGCCGAACGGCGCCACCTCGACCCGGAGGCTGTCGCTGAGTCCCTCGACGGCGAATTTGGTTGCGTGATACCAGCTGCCCAGCGGTTCCCAGATCTTGCCACCCATCGACGAGACGTTGACGATGTACCCGTCCCTGCGCGCCCGCATGTGCGGCAGCACCAGCTGACTGAGCCGGGCCAGCCCGAACACGTTGACCTCGAACTGGCGCCGCGCCTCGCTCAGCGGCACATCCTCGAGCGCACCGTACGAGCCGTATCCGGCGTTGTTCACGAGCACGTCGACCCGGCCAGCCTCGGCGATCACCCGGTCGACGACCGCGACCATCGACGCGTCATCGGTCACGTCGACCGAAACGGTGCGGATGCCACGCGCCGCGAGGTCCGACATCCGGTCGACGCGTCGCGCTGCGGCATAGACCGTGAAGCCGAGGTCAGCGAGGTGTCGTGCCGTTTCGGCACCGATCCCCGATGAGGCACCGGTGACGAGTGCGACTCTGCCCGTGTTGGATTCCATGCCTGATGCTAGCCCGCCCGGCCTCGGCTGAACCGAACGATTTTCGCTCTACGGCTAGATCAACTCCAGCCGCACGTCGACGGGCTCTCCCTCGCCGATGCCCTCCGCCGCCCGCACCGCCTTCTTCACCGGAAGAATGTACGCCCCGACCTTGCTGTCGGGAAACACGGACGTGTCCCAGGTCGAGCCGCCGACGGTGACGCGCACCTTCACCGCTCCGAAGCCACGTGGCATCCGCGGCCGGTCACGGATGTCGTCGCTCACCTCACCGGGCACGGTCACGAAATACCAGGCGGCGTTTCCGCTCCACGCCCACAGCGGTGCGGTGAAGCTGACCTTCACGCGCTACTCGACCGGCGCCGCGGGCAGACCTGCACCCAGCGGTCCTCGCGGTTCGATTCCGCTGCGCACCGCCGCGAGGCGCTCGGTCAGCGCCTGGACGATGGCGCTGCGATTGCCATGGGCCTCTTCGTACGCGAGCAGAGCCAGAAGCCCCTCGGCGTTGAGCGACTCCGAGAGATGGGGGTGGTCCCCCGCGTACGCTCCGGATGCCGACACGTCTGCTCGAACCATGGCGTCACGCATGGGACCCCTCCCCACTGATCGATGCCCCCTGGCACCTACTCAGGACCATTCAAGCCCTAACCACCGACACGGTTCAAGGCCTGGCACAATCGACATCACATCGTGAGCAAAATCTTGCCGGTGTGACGTCCCGAGTCGAAATGCTCGTGTGCTTCGACGACCTGCTCGAGCGGGTAACGCGCCTCCACCGCGGTGCGCAGGGTTCCCGCTTCGACCAGCGGCCAGACGTGCTCGGTGACCTCGGCCACGATCTGGGCCTTCTCAACGGCCGGTCTGGCACGCAGCGTGGTGCCCGTGACGCTTGCGCGCCGCGACATCAGCAATCCCAGGTTCAGTTCGGCTCGCGCTCCACCCTGCAGACCGATGACTACCAGCCGCCCACCGATCGCGAGGGCACGGATGTTGCGCTCCAGGTACGACGCACCGACCACGTCGAGCACCACATCGGCGCCGTGGCCGTCGGTGATCTCTCGCATCCGCTCGACGAAGTCCTCTTCGCGGTAATCGATCCCCGCCACAGCGCCGAAACCGCGGCAGTACTCGAGTTTCTCCGCACTGCCGGCGGTCACCACCGGGCGACCCCCGAACGCCGCGACCATCTGGGTGGCCATCGTGCCGATGCCTCCCGCGCCACCGTGGATCAGCACCCAGTCGCCGGCCGTGACCCCGGCGGTCATGAAGAGGTTCGACCACACCGTGCAGGCCACTTCGGGCAGCGACGCCGCTTCGACCAGGCCGATCCCCATGGGCACACGCAGCAGTTGCCCGACCGGCACGACGACATAGTCGGCATACCCGCCGCCGCTGAGAAGCGCACAGACGGATGCTCCCACCTCCCACCCCGAGACGTCCCGCCCGATAGCGGCGACCGTCCCACTGACCTCGAGGCCCGGGATATCGGGTGCCCCGGGCGGCGGCGGGTACACGCCGCGGCGTTGCTGCACGTCGGCGCGGTTCAATCCTGCGGCGGTGACCTTGACCAGCACCTCGTCCGGCCCCGGTTCCGGCCGCGGTCTGGTGACCAGACGGATCACCTCCGGCCCACCGGCGCCTTCGTATTCGACAGCCCGCATCGTCGTGGTCATTCTGCCTCCAGGTTCATCGGCTCCCCATGCTGTCATGCGGGGGTCCGATGGCGAGCCGCGGCCCGGCGGTACCCGCCCGATGCGGTCGTTCGAGGGACGCAAACTGCTGTTATCCAGGGTTTTTAGTAGCGTTTTGCGTCCCTCGAACGGCGACGGAGACGTTGCCGCCCCGATAGGGACCGGCACCCGCGTCCGTTTTCAGCGCCGCGACGACGGTAGCCCCATTGGCTGCAGCTTGCGCCGCAAGACGGCCGTCGAGTGGGCCGCCGTTCTCAGTCGCACGTTGCGGTATTTCGCGCCCCCGAGCATCCGTGAACCGACGGCGAGCCAGACGCACACCGCACGCTCGAGCAACCAGGCCGGCGCCCATAGCGCGCTCGTCGGGGGAAAGACACGGGTACCGCCCGCCCGCCGTCGACCCCATTCGGCGAGCGCCATCGCGACAGCGGCGATGCCGGCGAGACGGGCCGGGTGACGGATGCTCCACCCCAGCATCGGAAGGAGGGCGAGTTCGACGGCGAGGCGGCCCGGCTGGGCGAAGTCGTCGTACGCCTGACGCACCCGCTGGCGCCCGAAATGCACGGCGGTTGGCGGCACCCGGCCGATGAAAAGGTCGTCCAGCCGCCGCTCCCTGCCTCCTGCGGCGCGGATCGTCCGGATGAGTTCCAGGTTCTCGAACAGTATGTCGCCGGCGTAGCCGCCGAGATCGAGCAGGAGGTCGCGGTTCACCCCGATCGTGCCGGGATAGTCGGATGCCACGGCGCGGTTGAGCAGGCTGCGCGCTGTGTCCCAGCGGGCGTGCCAGGGCAGTGCGGTGAAGTAGTTCTGCGGCCTGACGAGGTCGGCGTCCTGCAGTGCGGCGATCATGCGTTCGAGGCCGGGGAGGTCGTAACGCACGTCGTCGTCGGCGAGGATCACTGCCTGGTGACGGGCCACGCGGAGGCCGGCCATCACGCCCGCAACCTTTCCGTTGGGCGTGCCGGGACCATCGAGTTTCACGTGCCGCACGAGGTCGGCCCAGAGCGCGTGGTTGGTAGCGAAGATATCGTCGGGCGAGCCGTCGACCACGGTGACGTCGAGGTGGTTTGCCAGGCCGGCGAGGTAGTCGGTGAGTTCGAGAGCATCGCCGGGGCGGTGCTCCGACCAACGAATCGGCAGCACGTATTCGGCGTCGAGGTGCACGTTGGGGGCGGGGCCGTGCGACCCCTGTCGCGTGGCTCTTCTCGTCTGGTCGGTGTCGGTGCTCATGCCCGACACTGTCCGTGCAGCGGTGCGGGCCGGTCAACCCCTTGTCAGCCTGAGCCGTTCATGACCCTCGGTCGCGCGCACGCCGAATGCCCGGCCGGCGTGAGCCGACCGGGCTATTCAGTATGCGTCAGACCTGCTGCGTTGCCAGCTTGCGGCTGCGCAGAGCGATGGCCGCTCCGCCCAACAGCATCAGGGTCGCGAACCAGAGCATGAGCCCGGCGGTACTCGAGCCGGTTTCCGCCAGGTTCGGCCCGGCGGATGCCGCCACTCGCGTGACAGCAGACGCCGACGTCACGCCGGTGGCGGAGTTACCCGCAGCGAACGAGCCGGCCGCCCCAGCGGGCACCGCAGTCGCGGACCCTGTGAGCACCGCGGGAGCACTCTGGATGCTCGAGGCGCCCAGGCTGCTCGGCGCCGTCGGAAAAGCAGGGGCAGTTGGCGTCGTCGGCGCAGTTGGCACCGTCGGGTTCACCGGCGCGGCAGGCACGGTCGGAACTGTCGTACCAACGACCGGTGCCGCCGGAGTCGAAGGACCGCTGCTGGGTGAACCGGTGGCCGAGTCGCCGATCACGCTGACCGCGTTACCGTCGACACCGATTGGTGCCGTGACCACTGGAGCAACCTGAGTTCCGCCGAGCACGCTGTCATCACCCGACGTTGTCGAATCCGAGGAACCAACCGGTGCCGAAGGGGCACCAGCCGAAGAACCTGTAGTCGCCGAGTCGCCGATCACGCTGATCGCGTTACCGTCGACACCAACCGGAGCAGTGACGACCGGAGCAACCTGGGTACCACCGAGCACACTGTCATCACCCGACGTTGTCGAATCCGAGGAACCAAACGGTGCCGAAGGGGCACCAGCCGACGAACCCGCAGTCGTCGAATCGCCGATGACGCTGACCGCGTTACCGCCGACACCGATTGGTGCCGTGACGACCGGAGCAACCTGCGTCCCACTCAGCACACCGTCATCACCCGACGTTGTCGAGTCCGAGGAACCAACCGGTGCCGAAGGGGCACCAGCCGACGAACCTGTAGTCGCCGAGTCGCCGATGACGCTGATCGCGTTACCGCCGACACCGATTGGTGCCTTGACGGCCGGAGCAACCTGCGTCCCACTCAGCACACCGTCATCACCCGACGTCACGGAATCTGACGAACCAGCGGGCGTCGACGCCCCTCCGGCCGACGTGCCGCTCGTTGCGCCTGACGTCGCCGAGTCGCCGATCACACTGACCGCGTTTCCGCCCACCGTTACCGGAGCGGTCACGGTCGGCGCCACCTGGCTTCCTCCGGCGATGCTGTCGTCACCGCTCGTGGTGGCCGAAGTATCACCGCCAGGGGCTGAATCCGACGCTGGAGTGGCGGCATCCGTCGAAGCGGAGTCGCCGAGGACGGCGACGGAGTTGCCACCGATCGTCACCGGAGCCGACACGACCGGGGCGACCTGGGTGCCTCCACCAACGCTGTCATTCCCCGATGTTGACGCATCAGAGGCAGTGGGGGCGGGTGCAGCCGGAGTGGAGGCATCCGTCGAAGTTGCATCGCCGAGGACGGCGACCGAGTTGCCGCCGACGGTAACCGGAACGCTGATCACGCCGGTGACCTGGCTACCGCTCGCGATGCTGTCGTTTCCGGAGGTCGACGAGCTGGCGGGGACGGACGCCGGAGCGCTGGCGCCAGAGGCGGATTCCGACTGGGAGTCCCCGAGTACGCTGACGGCGTTCCCGCCGATGCTCGCGGGGATCGATACCGCCGTGTCAACGAGGGTGCCCGAAAGCACACCGCCGTCACCGGAGGTATCTGCGGCCTGAGCCGCCGTGGCGCCGAGGAGAGTGAGTCCTCCGGCTAGGAGGACACCGTACAGGCACCTCGCGGTTGTTCGATTCATGGTCTTACTCCTCAAAAGTTGAATGACGGATGCCCCTCCACAGGTTGGGAGGAGAGTGTTCGTTTCCCACAGAATTCGCGGGGCGAACCGTCGTCAGTCAGGAGTAGAGGAGAGTTCCAGTGCGAGGGGCGAGGGAAGTACGTCGTTCTCAGCACGGGAAAGGAGGGCACCTGAGATCAGCGCCATCGAGAAGGAGGATGCAAGTTCTGCTGCAGAGGGCGGGCCGGATGGTCCTCCCGCTGCTGCGAAGCCACTTGCGGGCGGGGTGCTCGGCAATGCCGAACTCCCGTTCTCCGCCGGACCCCGGGGCACCGAGTCCGGATGAGGCCGGGCGGACGCTGCGGGGCTGACGCCCAACCCGGAGTTCAGTGTGGCGGCCCACGATGAGATCGCGGCCGCGGAGAAAGTGTATGCCGCCGGTCCAGCCACGGCGAGCGCGGACGCTGCGCGGTCACCCGGCGCGACGAACGCCTCGGACACCGACGTCGTTGCCGCGCCATGAAGGCCGGCGGACGGCGGGCTGGTAGCGGCTGGGCCGTCCAGCGACGGCAGGCCGGGAACGGAAGGAAGTGAGGGCAATGTAGGAAAGACACCGTCGGTGACCGGCGCGGTTACACCGATAAGAACATCGTCGACAAGCGCAGTGACGGGAGCCGTCACGTCGGCGAGCGGTGCCTCACCGAGCAGATCGGAGACTTTGGGTAGCCGATCGGCAGCGGGCAGGGCCTCGACAACGGAGCCGACCGTTGCGGCCACGGGGCGGACGATGGGCGCGACCTCGGCGGCGACCGGCGCGACAACCGGCGCGGCGACGGTGTCGATCGCCACGGCCACTGGCGCAACCGCGCGCGAGACCGGCTTCGACGCCACGACGTCGGCGACCGGGGCCACCGTGGACCGGACAGCTGGCGCGACAGCGGCTACGGGCGCGTCGAGAACGATTGCGGCGTCCGTCACCGGGGTCACCGCGGCCTTTGCGACATCGGTCAGTGGGGTCACCGCGGTATTTGCGACATCGGTCAGTGGGGTCACCGCGGTATTTGCGACTCGCGCGCTCCCCAGGAACGCATGCGAATCGGCTTCGTCAGCGCGGGCCGAATTGGTGCCGACGAAGAGGCTGATGCAGATCCAGACGGCGGCGAGGCCGAGCGAAAGGAGGATCAGCCGGGCTGGCGCGAGAAAGTCAGACCGTGTGCCGTCCATGACTTCACCCCCCCGTGCGTCAGTGATGAAACTCTGTCATGCGAGAAAAGATCGGCAACGCCCTTGCGGATACACCCGCGGCAGGTCTACGTTGCATCCTTCACCTTCTGGCGTGCTTCACCTCGGAGCAGCCATCGGCAACACGCGAGTCGGTTGCACATCCCTCGACCGGGTGACATACCGTGGAGGCATGCCACTTCTCAGCCGGCTCGCTCGCCCGACCGCCCTGGCCCTCGCCGGCCTCCTCGCGCTGACCGCATGCACGGCAAGCGCCCCGGGAGGCACCGCAAAAACGTCCCCGGACGCGGCGGTGAAAACCTCGAACCCGGATGCCGCGCTGACTGTCGTCGACGCGGCGAACGACCGGGCGGCATCCGTCGCCACGAGTCGGGAATTGTTCGATTCCTCCCCACTCGCCATCGTCGCCCCGACCGGTGACGCGGTCACCCAGGAGCTGGCCGCGCGCACCGCGATCGGCCTGGGAGTGCCGCTGCTCATCGGCGACGCAGCAAAGGGAAAGAAAGACAAGACGACCGGCACCGAGGCCGAGACGGACCCGAGCAGCGCCGTACCAGGCCCGACCGCTGACCCGACGGACGCACCGGAGACGAACGACGCCGACGCGCTGGAAGCCGAGCTGGAGCGACTCGGGACCACCACCGCCCTATTCATCGGCAAGGTCCAGCCGCCGGCTGAAGACGACGAGTCAGGCCTCACCGTCGAGCGCGTGAAGGCCACGGACGCTGCCGTCGAAAAGGCAACCGGCCTCCAACTCGAGAAGTCCACCGCCCAGGACCCCGCGGGTTTCGCCGCCACCCTCGTCGCGCACGAACCGGCAGAGGCCGACGATTCAGGTGAGTCCAAGGCGGCGCCGATAGCCCAGCCCAAACGGGCGTCGCCCCTGGACGACACCGTGGCGCTCGCGATCGACGGCCCCGCCCAGCTCGCCTCTATCGCCACGGCGCGGGCCGCTGGTGTCCCGGTGCACCTTCTTCCCGAGGCGTCACCGAATCCGCAGGCGCACGCATCCGTCATCGACGCCCTGCACGCGTCGACGACCACGAAGACCCTCGCCATCGGAACCGCCCTCGCCACTCAGCCGGCCTTGGACTGGAAGGTGCGCACGGCCAGAAGCGGCGTGCAGCTGCCGGGTGGCGGTCAACTGCTGTTTCCGCAACATCAGTTCGTCGCGCTGTACGGCACGCCCAGCACGGGTGTCCTCGGCGTGCTCGGCGAGCAGAACGCCGAGGCTTCGGTTCAGCGCGCCCGCGAACACGCAGCCCCATACGCCGCCCTCACCGACAAGACCGTTGTACCGATGTTTGAGATCATCGCGACGGTCGCGGCAGCCGGAGCCGGCAAGGACGGCAATTACTCCAACGAACTGCCGGTCGAGGAACTGCGCCCGTTTGTCGATGCCGCAGCCGCCGCAGGCCTGTACGTCGTGATCGACCTGCAGCCGGGACGCACCGACTTCCTCACCCAGGCGAAGCAGTACCAGTCGCTCCTCGAGCTGCCCAACGTCGGGCTCGCCCTCGACCCCGAGTGGCGTCTCGGCCCCGACCAGGTTCCGCTCCGGCAGATCGGCACCGTCAGCGCAGCGGAGGTCAACAGCGTGACCACCTGGCTTGCCGACCTGACCAACGAGAAGGGGCTCCCGCAGAAGATGCTCGTGCTGCACCAGTTCCGGACGGCCATGATCTCCGACCGCCTTTCGCTCGACCTCACCCGGCCCGAAGTGTCCATCCTCATCCACGCCGACGGGCAAGGCGGCCAGGGCGACAAGCAGGCGACGTGGGCGAACCTGCACCGCGACGCTCCGCAGGGCATCGCGTGGGGCTGGAAGAACTTCTACGACGAAGACCTCCCGATGCTGTCACCCGAGCAGACGATGAGTTCGGTCTCCCCCGCCCCCGACCTGATCACGTACCAGTAGGGCCGTCGACACGGGTGCCGTACGCTCGTGCCATGAACCAGCCCGGGAGTGACCATGCGACCCACTGACGCGCTCGACGAGATCGCCTACCTGCTGGAACGCGACCTCGCCTCACCGTTCAAGACCAAGGCGTTTCGCGCCGCACTCGTCACGATCGCGCCGCTGAGCGACGACGAGATCGCCGCCCGCGTCGCCGACGGCCGCCTCAAGCGCACCAAGGGCATCGGCTCGACCACGTACACGGTGATCGAGCAGGCCGTCGCCGGCAGCGTCCCCGACTACCTCGCCGACCTCCGCGAGAGGATCGGTGGCCCGGTCACCGACACCGGCCAGGCCCTACGGGCGCAACTCAAGGGCGACCTGCACAGCCACAGCACCTGGTCAGACGGCACCACCGACCTCGCCTCAATGGCGCGCACCGCCGAGCGGCTCGGCCACGAGTACCTGGTGGCGACCGACCACTCGCCGTCGCTCCGGGTCGCGAACGGACTCAGCACCGAGCGCCTCGAGCAGCAGCTTCTCGAGCTCGACGACCTCAACGCGTCGTTCGACGGCTTCCGGATGCTCACCGGCATCGAAGTCGACATCCTCCTCGACGGCGAACTCGACCAGTCCGACGAGGTGCTCGACCGCCTCGACCTCGTGGTCGCCAGCGTCCACTCGAAACTGCGGATGGACTCGGCCGAGATGACCGGACGGATGCTCGCGGCCATCCGGCATCCGCAGTCCAACGTGCTGGGCCACTGCACCGGTCGCCTCATCCAGGGCAGCCGTGGCACGCGACCGCAATCCACCTTCGACGCGGCCAGGGTCTTCGCCGCGTGCGCCGAGAACGATGTCGCCGTGGAGATCAACTCCCGCCCCGAGCGGCAGGACCCGCCCGACGACCTGCTCGCGATCGCGCGCGACGCCGGATGCCTGTTCAGCATCGACAGCGACGCGCACGCCCCGGGACAACTCGGCCTCATCGATCTGGGCGCCGCGCGGGCCGAGGCGCACGGCATCCCGGCCGAGCGGATCGTGACCACCTGGCCGGTCGACCGCCTGCTCGAATGGGCCGCCTGACCGTTCGACCCGCGGCACCCGTCGACGCGATCAGATCGACATCACCCGGCAGACGGCCCCGGTCGGGTCGGTGAACGTCGCGATGCGGCCGTACGGGGTGTCGGTGGCTTCGTCCTTGATCGTCGCCCCGAGTTCAAGGGCTTGGGCAACCGTCGCGTCGACGTCCGACGACCCGAAGTACACGGCCCAGGTGGGCGGCTCACCGGCGAGCATCTGGGCGGCGTCGTAAATGCCGCAGAGCTGCTGGCCGTCTTTCTCGAACACCATGTAGCGGAAGTCATCGCCGGTGTCCTCGTTCTTGAGGGTCCAGCCGAACGCCTTCTCGTAGAACTCGACAGCCTTGTCGAAGTCGGAGGCGAGCAACTCACACCACACCGGAGCGCCATGCTCCCGTTCCACCTGGTACCCCGTGTGCTGCCCCGACTGCCAGTAGCCGACGGTGGCGCCGGTGGCGTCGGTCGCGAATCCCATCACGCCCATCTCCGGAACGCTCATCGGCTCAAACATGTTCGTCCCGCCGGCCTCGGCGATCGCGGCGGCGGTTTCGGTGGCATCCGTCGTCAGGAGGTACACGGACCATGTGTCGGGGTAGGGCGCGTCGTCCTGCTTCTTCATCGCCCCGGCAACGCGCCGATTGCCTGAGTTGAAGCTGACGTAGCCGCCGTAGAGCACTTCGTCGCCGGTTGCGGCGTCCCAGCCGAAGAGGGCGCTGTAGAACTCCTGCGACCGGGCCGGGTCGGAAGTGGTGAGTTCGAGCCAGCAGGGTGCGCCGGGAGTCGTGACCGTGATGTCAGGCATGGGGTGTCCTCTCGTTCGACGTGAATGGCGAGATCAGGGTACGCCGCCGCTCGACGGGTCGGCTAGGGGTCAGGCGCCGTTCGCAACTGCGGAAAATCGCTGGCTGCAAGCCGTTATGCGCCCGTATCGGCCCCGTCGGCGCCGGATCTCCGAGGTTGCGAACACTGCGCCAGCGCATGGCAGGCTGGAGGGATGCTGCTCACCCCGGATTCCGCATGTTAGGCGACGAGGCGGTCGCGTTCCTCCGCGGAACGACCGAAGGCACCCGCGTCGTCGTGCGGCATCAGCTTGCCGACGGTCAGGCGACGGATGCTCTCGGCTGGTTCCTCCGCGCCGACGACACTCACTGCGCGGTCGCGACGAAGCGCGGGCTCGAGACCATTGCCTTCAGCGCGGTGATCGCTGCCAAAGAGGTGCCGCCCCCGCCGGAGCCGCGGAGTCGGCGCCGCGCCGAGGTCTGACCGGGACTACCTCCCGGCGACCGCCACCCGGCCGATCGAGTCCCGCCGCACCAGCGACGCCGGAAGCCGGACCGTTGTCTCCTCCGGGGTCTGCCCGCGCATCAGTCGGATGAGGACGTCCGCGGCGGCAACGCCAACCTCGTAGATCGGCTGCGCCACGACGGTCAACGGCGGGTTGGTGAGCGCAGCCCAGTCGAAGTCATCAAAGGCGACGACGGAAACGTCCTTCGGAACCTGAATCCCGAGTTCACGCAGCGCGAGCAGCACGTTGAGAGCGACGAGGCTGTCCGACATGAGGATAGCCGTCGGCGGATCGCTCAGCGCCATGAGGTCAGCGATCACCGCACGGGTCTTTTCCAGGCCGTCCGCACCGTATCGAATCAGGTCGGGCGTGGCGGGGATGCCGATTTCCTCGAGTCCTTCGAGGATGCCGACCAGGCGATCTGCCACCGAAGAAACTCCGAGCGGCAGCCCGCTGTAGCGATCCCCGTCGGTCCCCAGGGCGGAGACGAAGGCGATACGCCGATGCCCATCGTGAATGAGGGCGGCTGTCGCCGCGCGTGCAGCCGGGGCGATGTCGACACCGACGGAGAATGCCGGCAGGCCTTCCACCTGCCGGTCGAGGAAGACGAGCGGACGGCCTGAATCGAAGACGTCGCGCAGGTGGTCGACCCGATAAGCGGATGCCGGTGCGACGATCATTCCGTCGACCCGCTTGTCGAGGAGCAGCCGGACGGCATCGACTTCAGCGTCGACGTCTTCCGATGTGTTCACGAGGATGATGTCGTAGCCGGCGCGCTTTGCGGCATCCGAAATCCCGCGGAGAGCGAGCGCGAAGTAACCGTTCTCGATGTCACCGACGACGACGCCGACCGTCTTCGATTTTCCGGTGTTCATGCTGCGGGCAAGCTCGTTGGGGCGGTATCCGAGCGCCTCCGCGGCGGCAAGGATCCGGTCACGGGCGTCGTCACTGACGGCGCCGTAGTTGCCCAGAGCGCGGGACGCCGTCGCTTTCGCCACGCCTGCCTCCCTGGCGACGTCGGCGACGGTCACTTCCCGACGACGTTGTGATGAAGCGACCATGTTCGCCCTTTCCGAAAAATGGGTGTTGACACCCTTGCGGGGTCGATGTAGGTTCCTTCTCAAGCAATTGAGTCCGGACTCACTTTAGCAAATGAGTCCGGACTCACCGCAAGACCCAAAACCCATCAGCATCCAGAGCCACAGAGCTGTCGCTCAACGGCCCAGCAACCCGACCCACCTCGATTGGAACCGCCGTGAAGTACCAAGTCATTCGTCGCAAGGCTGCGATCCTCGCAGCCGCCGCTGCTGTCGCCCTCACCCTCTCCGCCTGCAGCGGAGCAGGCGGGGGAACCGGGGGCGGAGCAGCAGCAAGCAGCACCGACGAGAACCCCTACAACCTGATCACCCCCGGCGAGATTCGCGTCGCCAGCGTCGGTGACATCAAGCCCTACACGTTCACCGACGCCAAGGGCGAGTTCACCGGCTTCGACGTCGAGCTGTTCAAGGACGTCGCGGACCGTGTCGGCATCGACAAGGTTGTCTTCACGGGACAGGATTTCTCCAGCCTCTTGGCCGCCGTCGCCAACAAGCAGTACGACGTGGGTGTGGCCGCGATCGGCATCACCGACGATCGCAAGCAGACTGTCGACTTCAGTGACGGATACCTCGCCGGCTACCTCACCATCCTCAGCACCGAGGGCTCCTCGGTGAAATCAGAGGACGACCTCGACGGCAAGCGCCTGGGCGTCGTGCAGGGCACCCTCCAGGAGAACTACGCCGTGAAGAACTTCCCCGACACCGAACTGGTGCGATTCCCCGACAACAACTCGGCGATCTCCGCGCTGAACACCGGCACTGTCGAGGCGCACTTCCTCGACTACGAGTCGGCGAAGGCATACATCGAACAGTTCGGCCTCGTCAGCGTCACCGACATCCCGTCCTTCGACGCCCCGGCCGGGTTCGCCGTCGCCAAGGGCAACACCGAGCTGGTGGAAGCCCTCAACGAGGGTCTCGCCGAGGCGATGGAGGACGGAACCTGGAAGGAACTCTACGAGAAGTGGTTCCCCGGTTCTCCGATGCCCGAGCAGTACCTGCCGAAGGCCGAACAGACGTCGACCCCGACGCCTGAATCCTGATCGCTGCGGGTATCCGCGTGACCTCACGCGGATACCCGCACCACCCTCTACCTTTCACGACTGAGAGAATCCCATGGACTGGTTCGACAACATCGTCAAAACCTTCTTCGACTTCGAGGCGATGATCGTCGTGCTGCCGCAATTGCTCGGCACCGGCCTCGTCAACACCCTCATCATCTCCATCGCAGCCACCGTCATCGGTGTCGTTCTCGGCATGATCGTGGCCGTGATGGGGATCTCCACCTCACGGTGGCTGCGCATTCCGGCGCGGATCTACACGGACATCTTCCGGGGGCTCCCGGCCATCCTCACCATCCTCCTCATCGGGCAGGGCTTCGCGCGGTTCAGCCAATCGCTGTTCGGTCCCTCCCCCTACCCCCTCGGCATTCTCGCCCTGAGCCTCATCGCCTCGGCCTACATCGGCGAGATCTTCCGTGCGGGCATCCAGAGCGTTGACCGCGGCCAGCTGGAGGCGTGTCGCGCCCTCGGCATGAGTTACGGGAAGGCGATGCGCCTTGTCGTCGTGCCCCAGGGAATCCGGCGAGTTCTGCCGGCGCTCGTCAACCAGTTCATCGCGATCGTCAAGGACTCCAGCCTGGTCTACTTCCTCGGGCTCCTCGTGAGCGAGCGTGAACTCTTCCGCGTCGGCCAGGATGCCGCGGTCCTCACCGGAAACCTGTCGCCGCTCGTGATGGCCGGCCTCTTCTACCTGATGATCACCATCCCGTTGACGCACCTCGTCAATTACTTCGACAACCGGTTCCGCACCGGGCGACGCAAGGCCACACCGCCGAAGAGCGGACTCGACGAAGTCGACGAACTTCAGCCGCAGACGCCGGTCGCCCTGACCTATGGGAGCAACACATGACGTACACATCGCCCGTCCCCGTCACCGACGGAGTCGTCTACCAGGGTTCCAGCCTCGAGCTGGTCGACCTGTCCATGGCCTACGGAGACATCGACGTCATCCGCGGGGTCAGCCTCAACGTTCCACCGGGAACGACCACCTGCATCATCGGGCCGTCCGGCTCCGGCAAATCGACGCTGCTTCGCGGAATCAACCGGCTCCACGAACCGAAGAGCGGCAATGTGCTTCTCGCGGGCGAAAGTGCGCTCGCGGTGAAGCCGGACATCCTTCGCCGCCGGATCGGCCTCGTCTTTCAGCACTTCAACCTGTTCCCCGATCACACGGCCCTCGAGAACGTGGCGCTCGCCCTTCGCACCGTCAAGGGTCTGGGCAAGCAGGAGGCACTTGACGTCGCCGCCGACCGCCTCGCTGAAGTCGGGCTGGCGGACCGGGCGCACCACCGCCCACGCGACCTGTCCGGAGGCCAGCAGCAACGGGTTGCCATAGCCCGCGCCCTGGCCATGGAACCAGAGGTGATGCTCTTCGACGAGGTCACGAGTGCGCTCGACCCCGAACTCGTGAAGGGCGTGCTCAACCTCATGGCCTCCCTCGGCCAGCGGGGCATGACGATGGTCGTCGTCACGCACGAAATGAACTTCGCCCGGCGGGTCGCCGACCAGGTCGTGTTCATGGACGCGGGAAAGGTGGTCGAGGCCGGACGCCCGGAGGACCTCTTCGACAAACCGAAGAGCCCGCGGCTGCGGCTGTTCCTGTCGGAGGTGCTCTAGTGGCCCCGATCCGAACGGCCATCATCGGTTTCGGGACCTCCGGTCGCGTGTTCCACGGTCCGCTCCTCGCCGCGAACCCCGAATTCTCGGTCGACCTGATCGTGACGTCGGACCCGGTGAGATCGGATGCCGCGCGGGCGCAGCATCCGACGGCCCGCGTCGTCCCCACCGTCGACGACCTCTTCGACCAGGCGGGCGACCTCGATCTGATCGTCATCGGCTCGCCGCCGAAGACCCATGCCGAAATCGCTCTCCGCGCGATCGACGCCGGACTGGCCGTGGTCGTCGACAAACCGTTCACCGCGACATCCGCCGAGGGCCGAACCGTCATCGACCGGGCTGTCGCGAAGAACGTTCCCCTCACCGTGTTCCAGAACCGACGGTGGGATGCCGACTTCCTGACCCTCCAGGACCTCGTCGCCGACGGCGCCCTCGGCGACGTGCACCGCTTCGAGTCGAGGTTCGAGTGGTGGAAGCCGACACCGTCGAAAGAATGGAAGGCGACGACGACGGCGGACCACGGAGGCGGCATCCTGTTCGACCTCGGGACGCACCTTCTCGACCAGGCGCTCCGGTTGTTCGGGGAGGTCGACGAGATCTGGGCCGAACTGGACGTACGGAACCCGCGCAACAGTGCCGAAGACGACGCCTTCGTCGCGCTGCGGCACGTCTCCGGAGCGCGAACGCACCTGTGGATGAGCTCGGTCGCCGGGCAGGGCGGCCCACGCTTCCGCGTGCTGGGCTCTCAGTCCGCGTACACCAAATGGGGCCTGGATCTGCAGGAAGCCCGACTGGTCGGCGGCGCCTCGCCCGCCGACCCCGATTACGGCGTCGAACCGGAATCGGCGTGGGGACAGCTTGGAATCGGCGCAGACGCCGTCGGCGTGCCCGCCCGGCGCGGGTCGTACGACGAGTTCTACACGCTGCTGGCGGATGCTCTCCTCCGCGGCGACCCGCTCCCGGTCGACCCGCACGATTCGCTCCGGGTCATCGAACTGATCGAGCGGATCCGGGCGGTCGCTGCCGACCCGCGCAGCGCAGACCCTGCCCCGGCGACCTCCTCTGCATCCTGACCACACCCGCATCACACCGGCGTTGTCAGCGCCTCCACTCTTCTCTCACCACGAAGGACATCATGACAAACCCCACTTCCTCACCCCGCGTCGTCGTCATCGGCGGCGGAGTCCTCGGCGTCTCGACCGCCACCCACCTGGCCCGGGCGGGGGCATCCGTCACCCTGCTCACCGAGTCATCGATCTCGTCCGGGGCATCCGGCCGGTCACTGTCCTGGTTGAACTCAGCCGGTGAACGTTCACCGGAATATCACGCACTGCGGATGGCCGGCATCGATCGCTACCGCACTCTCGGGCAGAAGCTCGGCGACAGCCGCTTCCTCCGTTTCGATGGCGGCCTCACCTGGGCGTCCCCCGGTGAAAGCTATGCGGGCCGGTACCAGCACGAGCGTTCCATCGGCTACGACTCCATCTGGCTTCGGCCCGACGAAATCGAGCGGTGGACACCGGGTGTGGATGCCGCGTCGGTGAATCCGGAAGGCGCGATCTTCAACCCCGGTGAGGGTTGGGTGGACCTTCCTTCGCTCATTGAGCACCTGCTGACCGAATTCCGTGCCGCCGGCGGCGCGGTGCACGACAACGTCGGCCGCGTGACGGTCGAGACTGCGAACGGCCGCGCAACCGGCGCGCGAACCGCGGCAGGCGATGTGCACGACGCGGATGCCGTTGTCCTGGCGACAGGTCCGTGGGTGCCGGGCGCGCTCGAAGAACTGGGCGTGCGGGTCGTAGACCAGACGCCCATCTCCCTCCTGCTCACAACGCGGGCAGTCGAGACCGACCTCCGGGCGGTGCTCAACACCCCTCGTGTGGCCGTGCGCCCCACTCCGAACGGCACGCTGGTCCTCGACTCGGGCTGGTCTGAGGAGGAGGTCGTCGACCTGGGCAACGGGTCGTACCAGGTGAACGACGACACGATTGCGGGACTCCTGGCCGAAGCATCCGCCGTGCTCGCCGGCCACCCGTCGCTGGAACTCGACCGCTATGGCGTCGGCCCGAAGCCCATTCCCGGCGACGGCGAACCCGTGGCCGGGCAGGTCGAGGAGATCCCCGGGCTGCACGTGCTGTTCACCCACAGCGGCGCCACCCTCGGGCTGATCCTCGGGGAGCTCGTCGCCCAGGAGATCGTCAGCGGCACGCCGAGCCCGCTGCTGCGCACGTTCCGTCTCTCCCGCTTCAGCGTTCCGGCCCCGTAGCGGCATGCCTCCTCGCATCGTCGCAGTCGGCGACAACGTCGTCGACTGCTACCTCGACCGCGCCCTGATGTACCCGGGCGGGAACTGTGTGAACGTCTCAGTCTTCGCTGCGCGCTTCGGTGCGGACACCGCCTACATCGGAGCGGTCGCGAACGACCCCGCCGGGTCGCTGCTGCGTGCCGCGCTTGCTGCGGAGGGCGTCGACCTCCAGCGGCTACGGATCGAGGAGGGCCAGACGGCGTACTGCGTGATCGGCAACGTCGACGGGGACCGCGTCTTCCTCAGCTCAGGTAAAGGCGTGTCAGAGATCGAACCCGATACAAACGACCTCGAGTTCGCGGAATATTTCGACGCCGTGCATGTGGGATTCTCCAGCGGCCTCGACGACTCCCTCGCTGAGTTCTCGCGGGCCACGCGCCTCTCGTACGACTTCTCGACGCATCGGGAGGCCCGCCACGTCGCATCCGTCGCGGGCCTGTGCTTCCTGGCCTCGTTCTCGGGTGGTGATCTGACTGAGGCCCAGCTCCGGGAACTGCTCGACACCAGCGCGGCTGCCGGCGCCGAGTGGACCCTCGTGACCCGCGGTGATCGGGGAGCCATTCTCGCGAACGCCACCCAGACCTGGCTGTCGGCCGCGACGCCGACCAGTGTCATCGACACCCTCGGGGCCGGTGACACGTTCATCGCACGGGTCCTGGTCGGGCTGCTTCGCGGCGAGGATCCGAGTGCATTCCTCCCGGATGCCGCGGCGGCGGCGGCCGCGACCTGCACCCGGCCGGGTGCGTTCGGTTTCGGAACTGACCTCCAACTTCCCCTTCACATCACCTCATAGCAACAAAAGCAAGGAGCACACCCATGACAAATGGAACCTATGTCGGTCCGTCGCCGGTCGCACCGGCACCCGCGAACATCTCCGCCACCCAGACCCACGCGCTCGGTCTCTGGGACTCGATCGACGGGTTCGTCTCCGGACTCGAACAGACGCCCACGCGGGTGTTCTGGGTCGGGGCCGGCGGGTCGCTCGTCGGTCTCCAGGCTGCGCAGTACGTGATGGACCGCGACTCCCTCATCCCGTCCGTCGCCATCAATTCCGACGAGTTCTACTTCCGCGCGCCCGCCAGCGTCGGACCGGACTCGCTTGTCGTCGTACTGTCGGGCACAGGCAACACGCCCGAGACCGTGCGTGCTGCTGAATGGGCCACTTCGCGAGGTGCGTCCGTCGCCGCCGTCACACTCAAGCAGGACGGACCGCTGGCGCAGACCGTGGAAACGGCGTTCGTCTCGCAGTCGGGTGAGGGCAACCAGATCGTCCTCCAGCTTCTCGCGCTGGCGATTCTCCGGCGTGAGGGAGCTGACGTCACCGGCAGGCTGGACGCCCTGCGGGCCCTCCCAGCGGCGATCGACGCGGCGATCGAAGGCTTCGAGGGCCAGGCCGCTCAGATCGCCGAGGACATGAAGGACGTTCCCGTCACCTACCTGATCGCCTCGGGCCCGCTCGTCGGACCCGGCAACACCTTCACGAGCTGCTTCCTCCAGGAGATGCAGTGGATGCACGCGGCCACCATCAACGCGGACGAATTCTTCCAGGGACCGTTCGAGGTCTTCGACGCCGAAACGAGGAGCATCGTGTTCCTGGGCGAGGACGAAACTCGTCCGATGGCCGAACGCGCCCAGCGGTTCCTCGACCAGTACAGCGGCCAGACGCACTACGTCGACAGCCGAGACCTCGACCTGCCGGGCGTGCCCGCCGACCAGCGGGCGTTCGTCGCTCCGGTCGTGTTCTACACACTCATGTTCCGGCTTGCGGCGCACTACGCCGCCGTCCGCGGCTATGCGCTCGAGGGCCGACGTTACATGTGGCAATTCGCGTACTAGGACTCACAAAGAAGGGCGGGACGGAAGTGAGTCCGTCCCGCCCTCGTGTGGCGCAGCATCCGTCAGGGTCAGACCGAGACCTTCGCGAGCAACTCGTCGAGTCGCTCGTAGCCGTCGTTGACGCCCTGTTCCATGCCGGACTCCGCCATGCCGTCACGGGCTTCGAGTGTGGGGTACACGCTGTGCCCGATCACCCGCGTGCGGCCGTTGCCGAGGTCCTCGAGCTTCTGTGACTCGAGGCTGACGACGCCGGGGAAGCCCTCGAACTCGAAGGTCTGCACGATGCCCGACTCGATCGACGCCGAGTGCACGACGCCGTTGAACCAGTACTCGTCATCGCCGTCGCGGTGCACGTAGCGGTAGCTACCGCCGGGGCGCACGTCCCAACGGTCGATCTCCATCTCGTAGCCCCGCGGTCCGAGCCAGTTCTTGACGAGCTCAGGGTCGGTGTGTGCCCGGAACACGGCCTCGACCGGAGCATCGAACTCGCGAACGATCTCGATGAACGGCAGTCCTTCCGGAATGGTGATGGTGGTGGGGTTCGTCATTTCTCTTCCTTTCTTTTCTGTGGGGTGGTGACTTCTGTCATGCCGGCCAGGACGGCGTCCAGCCGGCGGAAGCTTGATTCGGTGGTGAGCCGATAGGTGTCGATCCAGGCGGTGAGCTGCTCCAGCGCTTCGGGCACCAGGTGCGCGGGCCGGCGCTGAGCGTCTTTCGAACGGCCGATGAGCCCCGCCAGTTCGAGCACCTGAATGTGCTTCGACACCGCCTGTTTCGAGATCGCGAACGGTTCAGCGAGTTCGTTCACCGTCGCCGGGCCGCGACTCAGGCGGGCGACGATCGCCCGGCGTACCGGGTCCGCGAGGGCCATGAATGCGCGATCGAGCCGGTTATCGGCATCCGTCGTAGGATTCATGGTCAACTAACTCCTTGATCAACTAACTGATTGATAATGTAACCGCGGATGCTCCGCTCGGCAAGCCCTGAATCCCACTTTTTTCTCGGCATCCGTCGCGCCACTTCGAACGCGAGAGAAGGTGCAACAGACCCCCTCCCGGCGGGGCCGGACGCTCGCTACCCTAGGCCGAAACGGGACCCGACCTCGCACATCACTGGAGAGAAGAGGTTCGCCATGACGCTCCCACCGCAACAGCCGCCGCAGCAATACCCGCCGCAGCAGCCCTATCCGCCGCAGTACCCGCAGCAGGCGTATCCGCCGCAGTACCCGCAGCAGTACCCGCCACCACCGCCCCGAAAGGGGATGTCGACGGGGCTCATCGTCCTGCTGGCCGTCGGCATCCCGCTGGTCCTCATCGGGCTCATCACCGGCGGGTCGATCGGCGCCCTCAACGCATTCCGGGGCGACCCCGTCAGCGACACACTCGACGTGGATGCCGCCTCCAGCCTCCTCGTCGACGCTCCGAACGCATCCATCCACCTGTCCGACAGCGACGACAACGAGATCCACGCCACCATGCGCGGAGACTATTCCGGAGCCCGGCCGACCCTGACGGCCACCGAATCAGGCCGGGAGACCGAGATCCGCGGCGGATGCCCCGGCGGCTGGTTCCTGTTCAACCGGTGCCGGGTGCGAATCGAGGTGGCGCTTCCTGCCGACCTCGACGTGACGGTGAGCGGGCGGAACGGCGCCATCACGGCCGAGGAGCTGACCGGCGAGCTGACCCTGTCGACGACGAACGGCAGCATCGAGGTGGACCGGTCGGTTGGCGCTCTCGTGCTGCGCTCGACGAACGGGCGGATCGAACTGGAGGACTCCGCCTCGACCGAAGTGCGGGCTCAGACGACGAACGGCGCCGTGCAACTGTCGTTCGCCGAGGCGCCTGACGAGGTGACGGCGAACAGCACGAACGGTGCGATCCACATCGAGGTACCCGACGACGGAACCGAGTACTTCATCGACGCCAACACCACCAACGGGCGCGTCGACACCGAAGACGTACCGGGCGACCGCCGGGCGACGCGCACCATCACGGCCGGCACGACCAACGGAGGCATCACAATCGAGACGTCGTCGCGGAGCCGGTAGGCGGCATCCGCTGTCATCGGCGGCCGGCGGGGCGGCATCCGGTGTCGTCGGCGGCCGGTGGGGCGGCGGCCGGTGGGGCGGCGGCCGGTGGGGCGGCGGCCGGTGGGGCGGCGGCCGGTGGGGCGGGCGGCATCCGCTGGTGACCGATGGGGTGGCGGGCGGCATCCGCTGGTCGGGGCGGTCCCGCGCGGGTCGATTAGCCGAGCGCGCCCGCAATTGCTCGCGCGCGACGCCAAAACACCCGCGCCGCCGGGAGCCGCCGCCCAACCTGCGCCATCCGCCGCCCAACCCGGCACCCCGCTCCGGGGAGCCATCCCGCGGCGACGGGTTGCGCGGGAGACACGGCGCCGCTTGGCTGAAACGGAGAAAGGAGCCACCATGACCGTGAAACTGAACCAGCCGGCGTTCCGCCAGGCGAAGAAGCTGATCGCCGACGGCAAAGTCGAGCGCGACGAACGCGACGACTGGAGCGAGCACGCCCCGAGCGCCGACGACGAGAACACCTTCCTCGACAAACACAGCTGGACGGACTACTCGCACTGGTACCTCGGGGTCGACGACGACCACCCCCGCGACACGAAGGGGCATTACAAATTTCCGATCGGAGACTTCACGAAGGTGCATCGCTGCGGCGTCATCTCGGCCGAGAGCCGGGCCGGCCAGAACGACTACGACGACATCCGGGATGCCCTCAAGAAGCTCCTCGAGAAAATCGACAGCTAGCGCTGCGATCCGGCACCCCACCTGAGAGCACGCTGAAAGTAGGAATCGTGCACTGACCTGCGGTGTTGATGTCGGTAGCGCACAAATCCGTCTCAACTGCGGAGTGCGCCGAAGGGGAATATGAGCAAAGTATTCGAGGAGATCGAGTCCCGCGCGGGCGAGATCGCAAAGTACCGCCGCCACCGCAACGGCCGCGGATTCGTCGCCCAGACGGCAACGGTCGACCCGACGACGTATCTCGAGCCCACCGCATACGTCGAACCCGGCGCCCACATCGCCGGCCGCGGCTGGATCGGCGCCGGAAGCTGGATCGACCGCGACGCGATCCTCGCCGCCGGGGTCTTCATCGGCGCCAACGTCCACGTCGGCGCCGGTGCTGCCATCGGGGTCGGTGCCGAGATCGGCAGCCACACCCGCATCGGCGCGAAGGCCAGCATCGGCGCGGGTGCGCGAGTCGCCCGCGACAGCACCATCCCGACCGGAGCCGTCGTCGACGGGCCGCAGCGGGCCCGGGCGCCACGCAAGAGCGACATGGGCCGGGCCGCTTAGGAGAACTGAAGCCGAGTGCGGATGCCGCCGGCGTGGCATCCGCACTCGCTATCGTTACGCGCATGGATACGAACGACTGGGAAGACCGGCTGGCCGGCCTGTGGGCCGACCTCGACGAGTACGACGAGGGCGATTTCGTCACGACGATGCACGCCCTCGTCGCCGAGCGGCCGCCGGGTGACCCGGTGGGCCTGTTCGAGCTGGCCGGATCGTACGATTCGACCGGCCGAACCGACCTGGCCGTGCCGCTCTACCGCGAAGCCCTCGCCGCCGGGCTCGACGGGGGCCGTCGGCGACAGGCCGTGATCCAGCTGGCGAGTTCGCTGCGCAACCTCGGCCACCCCGAGGAAAGCGTCGCGCTGCTGACCGGCGAGGCGGAGGCCGGCTCTGATGAACTCGACGACGCCATCGCCGGCTTCCTGGCGCTCGCCCTCGCCGACGTCGGCCGCGAGCGAGAAGCCCTGTCGATCGCGCTCGGTGCTCTCGCGCCGCACCTGCCGCGCTACTCCCGCTCGCTCACCAACTACGCGCGACTGCTCACCGAGCCGCGCTGAGGGGAGCGCCATGACATCCAATGACCGGCTGCGCCAGATTGTCGTCCTGGTCAGTGCCGTTGTCGCCATCGTCGGTGCCTTCATCGGCTCAGGTGCGGCGGGCGGCACGCCGATCGCCGAGGCGTCGGGCGGGGCCCTCTCGGCGGATGCCACGCCGGTCGCGCCGGCCGGCCCCGCCTTCGCGATCTGGTCGGTGATCTATGCGGGCCTGGTCGCGTATGCGATCTGGCAGTTGCTGCCCGCGCAGGCGCGCGCCGAACGGCACCGCCGGCTCGGCTACCCGATCGCGCTGTCGCTGATCCTGAACGCCGCGTGGATTCTCAGTGTGCAGTTCGACCTGCTGTGGGCGAGCGTGCCGATCATCGTGATCCTTCTGATCGTGCTGACCTGGGCGTTCCGTCTCACGCTCGCGACGCGACCGAGCAACGTCGTCGACGCCATCGTGACCGACGGCACGGTGGGCCTCTACTTCGGCTGGGTGACGATCGCGACCGTTGCGAATGTGGCGGCGGTGCTCACTGCGGCGGGCTTCCGCGGGTTGGGCCTGTCGCCGGACCTCTGGGGCGTTCTGCTCATCGCCGTCGCCGGGGTGATCGGGGTGGGACTCGCCCTGTACGGCCGCGGCCGTCTCGCGCCCGCCGCGTCGCTGTGCTGGGGTATCGGCTGGGTCGCTTTCGGGCGTCTGACCGGCGACCTGATCTCAATTCCCACGGCGATCACGGCCATCGGGGCGGTCGCGGTGATCCTGCTGGTGACCATCGCTGCACGCATCAAGGCGCCGCGGCCGCTGCCCGCCGTCGCCTGAGCCGGCCCGCCCATAACTCCGCCAGCCCGCGCCGCCGGGCTCGGGCCGGTCGCGCCGATCCACGGCTCGAACTCAGCGCGACGCCAGGCCAGGCGGAGTTACGCGCACGGGCAGGGCGCGACGGACGCGCGGGGGCCAGATTCGGCCGAACTAGGCGGGCCAGACTCCGATGATGATCGCCATGATCACGATCGTGACGAACTCGTGGGCGACGTTGAGCACCGTCAGGCCGGTGGGGCGGCCGTCGAAGGCGTCATGCGTGATGAAGCGCGCCGCCGTGAACCCGGCCCACAGGATGATGGCGGTGAGCAGCGCGTTGACGAAGAAGCTGCCGCCGTAGAAATCCCAGGAGAGATAGGTGGCCCCGGCGAGCACCCACGCCGTGACGAAACTCACGATCAGGGTGAGGAGGATCGGCCGGATGGCATCCCGTGCGTTGCCGGACGGCGTGACGTTGGCTGCCTTCATCCAGTAGTTGCCGAAGACCTTCGGGGTGTACCAGATCGAGCCGACGACCATGCTCGAGAGGGTGGCGAGGAGTACTGCCCAGTAGTTGATCTCGGGGACCATGCTGTGTCCTTCCGTGTGACGGATGTGACTGAAGTGTAGTGCGCGTCCTTCCCGCCGGTCGAGTAGGTCGCCACTGGCCCACGTCACCGAGGCGTCAGAAAACGATGATCTGCCGCAGCGCGTGCCCGTCGGCGAGGGAGTCCATCGCGGCGTTGACCTCGTCGAGCCGGATCTCGGCTGACACGAGCTTCTCCACCGGAAGCCGGCCCGCGCGCCAGAGGTCGGCGAAGATCGGGATGTCCCGCGACGGAACCGCTGACCCGAGGTAGCTGCCGACGATGGTCCGGGCTTCGGCGACGAGTCCGAGCGGTGACACCTCGGCGCGTGCCGTCGGCGAGGGCAACCCGACGGTGATGGTCCTGCCACCTGCGGCGGTCAGCGCCACCGCGGTTTCGAACGCCCGCACGTTGCCGGCCGCCTCGATCACGTTCGCGGCTTTGATGCCGCGGTCGGCGGCATCCGCGGGGCTGTACGCGGCTGAAGCGCCGAGTCCGACCGCCTGCTCGAGTTTGTCGGGGTTGGCGTCGACGCCGATCACCGTGGCGCCGAGCGCAACGGCGGTGAGGAGCGCTGCCATGCCAACGCCGCCGAGCCCGACGACGACGATCGAGTCGCCCGGCTGCGGTTTCGCGAGGTTGATCACGGCACCGCCTCCGGTCAGCACAGCGCAGCCGAGCAGGGCGGCGACGTCGGCGGGGATGTCGGCGTCCACCCGCACGACCGAGCGGGCGTCGACGACGGCGTGAGTGGCGAATCCGGAGACTCCGAGGTGGTGATGCACGACCGTGCCGTCGCGGAGGAGGCGTTCCCCGCCCGAGAGCAGCGTGCCGGCGTTGTTCGCCGCCGAGCCGGGGGTGCATGGAAGCAGGCCGTCGGAGCGGCATCCGTCACAGTCGCCGCAGCGGGGCAGAAAGGTCATGACGACCCGGTCGCCGAGCGCAAAGCCGTCGACGTCGTCGCCGAGCTGCTCGACGATTCCGGATGCCTCGTGGCCGAGCAGCATCGGCACCGGCCTGGGGCGGTTGCCGTCGATCACCGACAGATCGGAGTGGCACAGTCCGGCTCGTTCGATCCGCACCAGGACCTCGCCGGCACCGGGCGGATCCAGCTCGAGCTCGGAGATGGTCAGCGGCCGCGAGTCGGCGTACGGGCGGTCGCGCCCGATCTCTTCAAGAACGGCACCGGTGATCTTCATGCGTACCCACTTCGTCGTGTTGCGGTCGTCGTGGTCGCCGGCAGGCGACTCGTCGATCTTCCCACGACGGGGCCGCCGCGACACTCAGACGGCCGCCCGGATCGCCGCAACCAGCCGGGCCCGGAGCGCGTTCGACCGCTCGGCGAAAGCGCGCTGTTGCCGCACATACTCGGCCTTGCCCTCGGGCGTCTCGATCGCGACCGGGTCGGCGCCCCAAGGCGCCATGTCGTACGGCGACGCCCGCATGTCGAGCCAGCGGATGTCACGCGCGAGCTGGAAACTGTCGAGCAGCACCTCGCCGGGCACGAGCGGGCCGAGTTTGATGGCCCACTTGTAGACGTCCATGCCGGCGTGCAGGCAGCCGGGCTGCTCGAGGTTCGGCGACGTGTCGCGGGTCGGCTGCAGCCGGTTGAGCGGAACCGCGGCGGGGGTGAAGAAGCGGAACGCGTCGAAGTGGGAGCATCCGATGTGGTGCGACTCGACGACCTCGTCGGTGCCGGCCTGGCCGAGCCGCAGCGGCACGGGGTGCCGGTTCTCGACCTGCCGGTACACCATCGCCCACTCGTGAAGCCCGAAGCAGCCGAACTGGCCGACCCGGGCCGCCGTGCGGCTGAGCAACTTCTCCATGAAGTCGACCGAGGCCGCCTTCTCGGCGAGGAACCCTGCAGCGTCGACGACGATGCCGTCGCCCGTCGCGCGGTACCACCGCCATTCCGCGCGGTCGAGGCCGACGGCATCCGCCAACTGGACCCCGGCGCCGGGATGCCAGCGCCGCAACAACCGCGGCTTGAACGGGTAGTAGGTGAAGAGAAAGTCCTCGATCGGATGCTTCTCGCCCCGCTGCACGCGCACCCGCCAGTCGGCGGTCAGGGCGTCGGCGCGCTCCGAGTGGACGGACTCGCGCGCCTGCCACTCGGCGCGCGGCAGTACCGCGGTGGCGAGCGTCAGTTCGGGCATGATCCAACGGTAACCCTCCTCGCCTGCGAGAGCGCCCGTTCGCAACGGCGGAGAATCCGGCGGGCAGGGCGATTCGGGGCCGAAATGGGTCGGTGGCACGGGAATTTCCGCTGTTGCGAACAGGGTCTCCCCACGCCGACCAGATGAGGAGCCGCATACGACGGCGCGCAGGCCAACATATGACGAAGCCGCGCATCTTTATGTCACCCGATGTGATTCAATTGTCTGATGGTCGACATAAGTCCCTCCGCCCTCGGAACGTCAGCAACGAGCGATATCTTCCAGATACTGCGCGACGGCCGACCGCGGACACGCACCGAGCTCGCGAGCCTCACAGGCCTTGCCCGCTCGACCGTCGGCCTGCGCATCGACGCACTCGTGCAGCTGGGACTCATCGGCCCGGCCCAGACAGCGCCGTCCACCGGTGGCCGCCCGTCGTCACAGTTCGCGCTGACCGGCAACAAGGTGGTCCTCGCCGTCGACATCGGCGCGACCCACGTGCACATCGCCGTGTGCGACCTCGTCGGCCGACCCCTCAGCGAGGACACCGCCAACATCGACATCACTGACGGCCCCAAAGCTGTGCTCGACTGGGTGATCTCGGCCGGTGACATTCTCGTCCAGAAGGCCGGCCGCTCCCTCGACGACCTGCTCGCCATCGGCGTCGGGCTCCCCGGTCCGGTTGAACACTCCAGCGGCCGTCCGATCAACCCGCCGATTATGCCCGGCTGGGACAACTTCGACGTTCCAGCCTGGCTGCAGGCACACTTCAGCGTGCCGGTACTCGTCGATAACGACGTCAACATCATGGCCCTCGGCGAGCGCGAGGTCGCCTGGCCGCAGGTCGACCACCTCATCTTCGTCAAGGTCGCCACCGGCATCGGCGCCGGAGTCATCTCACGCGGGATGCTCCAACGCGGCGCCCAGGGAGTGGCCGGCGACATCGGTCACGTGCGGGTCGCCCGCGACAACGAGACGATCTGCCACTGCGGCAACGTCGGCTGCCTGGAAGCGATCGCGTCAGGGCCGGCCCTCGCCGGCAAGCTGACCGAGCAGGGCATCCCCGCGGAGACCAGCCAGGATGTCATCGAACTCGTGCGCGCGGGCAACCAGAAGGCGATTCAGGCCGTTCGCCAGGCCGGACGCGACCTCGGCGAGATCCTCAACGCGGCGATCAGCCTGATCAACCCGTCGGTCATCGTCGTCGGCGGCGCCATGGCACAGGCCGGCGAGCACCTCATCGCCGGGGTGCGCGAGGTCGTTTACGCGCGCTCCATGCCCCTCGCCACGCAGCACCTGCAGATCACCCAGTCCAGTGTCGGCGCCAACGCCGCAGTACTCGGCGCGAGCATCCTCGCCATCCACCACGTGCTCTCCCCCGAGAGCGTCGAAGCCATGGTGGTCGACCTCGCGGATGCCGCCGCGCGCTGAACGCACGCCCGTCCCGTTCGCGCCGCCCCGTGGCATCCGCCCGCGGCATCCCGCCGTGGCATCCGCCCGCGGCATCCCGCCGTCAACGACCCACCGCGCGGGTGTTTTAGCTCCACGCGGGCGCAACTGCACCCGCGCGAGGCCATCCGACCCGCGCAACCGCGATGGAACACGGATGCCGCCGCGCGCCAAACCCTCGCCCGTCCCGTCGCGCATCCCGCGGCATCCGCCCGTCAGCGACCGCCTGCAACGACCGCCTGCAACGACCGCCTGCGCGGGTGTTATAGCTCCACGCGGGCGCAACTGCACCCGCGCGAGGCCATCCGACCCGCGCAACCGCGATGGAACACGGATGCCGCCGCGCGCTGAACGCGCGCCCGTCCCGTCGCGCAGCCCGCGGCATCCGCCCGTCAGCGACCGCCCGTCAGCGACCGCCCGCAACGACCGCCTGCGCGGGTGTTTTAGCTCCACGCGGGCGCAACTGCACCCGCGCGAGGCCATCCGACCCGCGCATCCGCGATGGAGCCCGGATGGAGCTCGGATGGAGCTCGGATGCCGCCGCGCGCCAAACCCTCGCCCGTCCCGTCGCGCAGCCCGCGGCATCCGCCCGTCAGCGACCGCCTGCAACGACCGCCTGCAACGACCGCCTGCGCGGGTGTTATAGCTCCACGCGGGCGCAACTGCACCCGCGCGAGACGTTTCGACCCGCGCAACCGCGATGGAGCCCGGATGCCGCCGCGCGCCAAACCCTCGCCCGTCCCGTCGCGCAGCCCGCGGCATCCGCCCGTCAACGACCGCCCGCAACGACCGCCCGCAACGACCGCCTGCGCGGGTGTTTTAGCTCCACGCGGGCGCAACTGCACCCGCGCGAGGCCATCCGACCCGCGCAACCGCGATGGAGCCCGGATGCCGCCGCGCGCTGAACCCACGCCCGTCCCGCTTGCGCCACCCCAGCACACCCCACTCGCCGCACTCTCCGCTCGCTTGAAGGAGCGCAGCGACTGAAGCGGAGGAGGCCTCGTGCGGAGGCCTCGGCTTCGGTCGCTTCGCTCCCTCCAGCCAGCGGGGGTGGTCAGCCCCTACTTCTTCGCGCTGAACGCCGCGTCGAACGCCGCCGCCGGCGGCTCGAACGCCAGCGACCGCACGAACTCGAGCGCCTCGGGGGCGCCCACGAGCCGATCCATCCCGGCGTCCTCCCACTCGACCGAGAGCGGGCCGGTGTAGCCGATGGCGTTCAGCATGCGGAACGCGTTCTCCCAGGGAACGTCGCCGCGGCCGACCGAGATGAAGTCCCAGCCACGGCGCGGGTCCGCCCACGGCAGGTGCGACGAGAGCCGCCCGTTGCGGCCGTTGCTGATGCGCTTCTTGGTGTCTTTGCAGTGGACGTTGTAGATCCGGTCCTGAAAGTCCCAGAGGAACGCGACCGGATCGATGTCCTGCCACACCATGTGCGACGGATCCCAGTTCAGCCCGAAGGCGGAGCGGTGCCCGATCGCCTCGAGGGTCCGCACGGTCGTCCAGTAGTCGTACGCGATCTCCGACGGGTGTACCTCGTGCGCGAACCGCACGCCGACCTCATCGAACACGTCGAGGATCGGGTTCCACCGGTCGGCGAAGTCCTGGTAGCCGGCATCCACCATCGCCTCTGAGGCCGGCGGGAACATGGCCACGAACTTCCAGATCGACGACCCGGTGAACCCGGTCACCGTCTTCACGCCGAGCGCAGCCGCGAGCCGCGCCGTGTGTTTCATCTCCTCCGCCGCACGCTGCCGAACACCTTCCGGGTCGCCGTCACCCCAGACCACGTCGGGCAGGATGTCGCGGTGCCGCTGGTCGATCGGGTCGTCGCAGACCGCCTGACCCTTGAGGTGGTTGGAGATCGCGTGCACCTGGAGGTTGTACTTCTTGAGCACAGCGAGCTTGCCGGCGACGTACTCCTTGTCGTCCCAGCGCCACGGGTCGAGGTGGTCGCCCCAGCAGGCGATCTCGAGCCCGTCATAACCCCACTCCGAGGCGAGGCGGGCGACTTCTTCGAACGGCAGGTCGGCCCACTGGCCGGTGAACAGAGTGACGGGGCGAGGCATGAGTACTCCTTAGTTACGAACGGATGCCGTCGATGCGGCCGAGTCGGATGTCGCGGTCCACGCACTGCCGGATTCGGCACTGCGCTCCACAGCGTCGAGCACCTGCTGCACCTGCAGGCCGTCGTCGAACGACGGTGTCGGCTGCGTGCCGCCGACGACGCCCACGACGAAATCGCGGGCCTGGTGGGAGAATCCGTGCTCGTAGCCGAGCATGTGGCCGGTGGGCCACCACGCTTCAAGGTAGGGATGTTCGGGCTCGGTGACGAGGATCTTGGTGAAACCCTGCCGCCCGGCCGGCGCCGTGGCGTCGTAGAAGCCGAGCGAGTTGAGGTCTTCGAGGTCGAAGCTGATCGCGCCGTTCGACCCGGCCACCTCGATGCGCAGGGCGTTCTTGCGCCCGGTCGACATGCGGGTCGCTTCGAACGATCCGACCGCTCCCCCGTCGAACCGGCCGGTGAACAGGGCGAGGTCGTCGACGGTCACGTCACCCATCTCATCGGATGCCGTCCCCGCCAGTCCCGAGGAGCTGGCCAGTTTCGGGCGCTGCTTGACGAAGGTCTCCATCATGCCGCTCACGCTGGTGAGCTTCTGGCCGGTGATGAACTGCGCCAGGTCGATGGCGTGCGCGCCGATGTCGCCGAGGGCACCGGAACCGGCGAGGTGCTTCTGCAGTCGCCACGCGAGCGGCACTTCGGGGTCGACGAGCCAGTCCTGCAGGTACATGGCGCGCACCTGACGGACCTCCCCGACCGCACCGGATGCCACGAGGTCACGCGCGAAGGTCGCGGCCGGAACCCGACGATAGGTGAAGCCGACCATGGCGTACACGCCACGGTCCGCAGCGCGAGAAGCGGCATCTGCCATCGCCCGTGCCTCCTCGACCGTGTTCGCCAGGGGCTTCTCGCAGAGAACGTGCTTGCCGGCCTCGAGCGCGGCGATGGCGATCTCGACGTGCGAGTCGCCGGGGGTGACGATGTCGATGACGTCGATGTCGTCGCGAGCGACGGCATCCCGCCAGTCGGTTGCCGTTTCAGCCCAGCCGAGCTTCTCAGCCGCGGCGGACACGCCCTCGGCGTTGCGGCCGACGAGCAGGGTCATCTCCGGCCGGGCCGGCAGGTCGAAGAACCGTGGGGCGACGCGCCAGCCCTGGGAATGTGCGGCCCCCATGAAGCCGTAGCCGATCATGGCAATGCGAAGTGGTGGGATGTCTGACACGATTCCTCTTTCTGGCGACGCCCGGGGGCGGTGATGCGGCGTAACGGTGATGCGAAAAGGCGGGGCGCCCGAGGGCGCCCCGCCCGGTTTTCCTAGGACTCGAACGCGGTCGGCAGGTACTTCTCGACGTTCTCGCTCGTCACGACAGGTGCGTTCAGAACGATGCGGTTCGGAACCTCGATCTCGACCAGGTCGCTCATCGCCTTCTCCTGGACGACGAGGCGGGCGAGGCGGATGCCGTCAGCTGCCTGGGTGGACGGGTAGATGACCGTCGCCTCCAGCACGCTGTCGCCGGCCTGGATCGCTTCCATGGCGTTCTTGGACCCGGCGCCACCGACCATGATGAACTCGTCGCGGCCTGCGGCGTCAGCCGCCGTGAGCACGCCAACGCCCTGGTCGTCGTCGTGGTTCCACAGCGCGTCGATCTTGGGTGCCGCTGAGAGCAGCTGCTCCATCGAGGCCGCGCCGCCCGCAACAGTGAAGTCAGCGGCGACACGGTTCGAAACCTCGAGTCCGCAGTCGTCGAGCGCGTCGGCGAAGCCCCGGCTGCGGTCCTGGGTCAGCGGAAGCGAGTCGACTCCGGCGATTTCGGCCACGACGGCATCCGGGTTGTCGCCGACCTTTTCGCAGATGTAGGTACCGGCCGAAACACCCATGCCGTAGTTGTCACCGAGGATGGTGACGCGCGACGCGAAGGTGCTCGAGAATTCGCGGTCGACGTTGATGACCGGGATGCCGGCCTCCATCGCCTGAATGGCAACGTCGGTGAGCGCGGCGCCGTCGGTGGGCAGGAGGACGATGGCGTCGACGCCATCGTTGATGAACGTCTCGACCTGGCTGATCTGCAGGTTAGCGTCGTTGGTTCCCTCGGCGACCTTGAGGTCGATGTCGGGGTACTTCTCGGCCTCGGCGATGGCGGCCGAGTTGATGGCGCCGAGCCAGCCGTGGTCGGCGGCGGGGCCAGAGAAGCCGATGGTGACCGTGTCACCCTCCGCCTCGTTCTCTTCAGCCGATGCGCCGGTCGGTTCGACTTCGGTGCCGGAATCACCCGGGGTACAACCGGTGAGCACGAGAGCGGCAGCAAGCGAAGCGCCCGCGGCAACGAGCAGTCGACGCCGCGTTGATAGTGAAAGCATGTGAATTTCCTCCAGTTAGGTCAGTCGCAAGGTGCCAACGAGGAGGGGGCCACGACTCGTCTTGCTGTCGGATCGCGTGCCGATGTCGACGTTGACGATGCCACACTAACAGAAGTAAGGCGAAAATCGGCCGACTTCTGATTGTTGATCGTCATATGTGTGTTAGATTGGCTCGCATGATCGAAGAAGACCATGCATCGCCGCTGCTCGAAGTTCGCGGCATCACCAAGACCTTTGCGGGCGTGCAGGCACTCAAGGGCGTCAACCTCGACGTCCGCGCCGGTGAAGTCCACTGCGTACTCGGCCAGAACGGTGCAGGTAAGTCCACTCTGATCAAGACGCTGGCCGGTGTGCACCAGCCCGACGCAGGCGAGATCCTCTGGCAGGGCGAGACCGTCACCATCGCCGACCCGATCGCCGCCCTCAAGCTCGGCATCGCCACGATGTACCAGGAACTCGACGTCGTCGACGGCCTCAGCATCGCCGAGAACATCTTCCTCGGCCACGAACATTCAACCGGCGGGATGCTGAAGGTCGCCCACGCGAACCGGCTCACCCGCGAGCTGCTCACGAGGCTCGGGCACGGCGACCTCCCGCCGAACACCGAAGTCGGCCAGCTCTCGGCAGCCAACAAGCAGATCGTCAGCATGGCACGCGCCCTCTCGCACGACGCGAAGCTCATCGTCATGGACGAGCCGAGCGCCGTGCTCGACTCCGGCGAGGTGGCGAACCTGTTCCGGGTCATCCGCGAACTGACCAGGCAGGGCATCGCCGTGGTCTACATCTCGCACCGGCTCGAGGAGATTCGGCAGATCGGCAACCGCATCTCGGTGATCAAAGACGGCCGCAGCACCGCGAGCGGTCTTGCGGTGTCAGAGACGCCGACGCCGGAGCTGATTCGGCTCATGACCGGTCGCGAGGTCGCCAACGTCTTCCCCGAGGCCGTTCCCGTTCCCCGAAACGCCCCCATCCTCCTCGAAGTGAGCCACCTCCACCTCCGCGGTCACTTCTCCGACGTCGACTTCACCGTGCGTGCCGGCGAGATCGTCGGCCTCGCCGGACTCGTCGGATCTGGCCGGTCCGAGATCCTGGAGACGATCTACGGGGCGCGTAAAGCGACATCCGGAACCGTCTCGGTCCAGGGCAAGGTGCTGCGCGCGGGTTCGGTCACGGCTGCCGTCGACGCGGGCATGGGGTTCTCGCCCGAAGAGCGCAAGAGCCAGGGCCTCATCCTCGCCGAACCCATCTTCAAGAACGTCACTCTGTCGACGTTCAGCCGGTTCGCCCGCGGCGGCTTCCTCAACGAAGGCGGCGAGAGAGACGCTGCCCGTGAGCAGATCTCGGCCCTCGAACTGCGGCCGGCCGATCCCGACCGGCCGGCACGGACCCTCTCCGGAGGCAACCAGCAGAAGATCCTGCTGGCGCGCTGGCTTGTGCACGGCACACACGTGTTGCTGCTCGACGAACCGACGCGCGGCGTCGACGTCGGGGCGCGCGCGGAAATCTACGCCCTCATCCGCCGGCTCGCCGCCGAAGGAACCGCCATCGTCGTCGTCTCGAGCGAGATCGAAGAGGTCCTCGGCCTCTCCGACCGCGTGCTCGTGATCGGAGACGGCGATGTGCTCGCTGAGTCGAACGCCGGAGACATCGATGAACCCGGCGTGCTTGACCTCGTTATGAAAGGAAGTGCCGCGTGAGCGAGCAGAAGTCCCCCGTCCTCACGGATGCCGCGCCGCTCCCGGGTGCATCTCACCAGACCGAGCGCCCCAGCGCTCTGAAGCGCATCCTCGGCGGATCGGTTGGGCGCAACCTCGGCCTCGTCATCGCCCTCATCGCCCTGATCATCATCGGAACGATCACCGCAGGTGACCGTTTCGCCGATGTCAACAACTTCCTCACCATCATCCGCTACGCGTCGATCATCGGGGTGATCTCGATCGGCATGACGTTCGTCATCATCGCCGGCGGCATCGACCTGTCGGTGGGCTCGGTGTTGGGCCTGGCCACCGTGGTGGCCACCCTCCCCGCCATCCAGGCGGCGGCAGAGCAGAGTTCGTGGCTGCTGATGATCATCGTCCCGCTCGCTGTCGGTGCGCTGGCCGGGTTGGTGAACGGCATCGTCATCGCCTACGGCAACGTCGTCGCCTTCATGGCGACCCTCGCCATGCTCGTCGGCGCGCGCGGCATCGCCGAACTCATCTCCGGGCGGCGCACGCAGATCGTCACCAGCACCGACTTCCTCGAGTTCATCCGGGCGAACCTGCTCGGGGTTCCCGTGCTCATCTGGATCTTCGCCCTCGTCGCCGTCGCCGGCTGGATTCTGCTCAACCGCACCACGTTCGGGCGCCGGACGGTCGCCATCGGCGGCAACCTCGAAGCATCCCGCCTCGCCGGTATCAAGGTGAAGAGACACCTTTTGTTGGTCTACGTGCTCTCCGGTTTCACGGTCGGTATCGCCGCGATCATGATGCTCGGCCGCACGACCGCAGGAACCTCGACCCACGGCATGCTCTACGAGTTGGACGCGATCGCCGCGGTCGTCGTCGGTGGCACGCTGCTCATCGGTGGCCGAGGAACGATCGTCGGCACTGTGCTCGGTGTGCTCATCTTCGCCACCCTGACGAACGTGTTCACCCAGAACAACCTGGACACCTCCGTGCAGGCGGTCGCCAAGGGACTGATCATCGTCATCGCGGTGCTTCTGCAGCAGCGGTTCGCTACCGGAGGCGCGGCCGCAGGGAAGAAGTAGCCGCACCACACCCGCCGCGAGTTGCTGGAGATGAGGGGTTGAGCGCAACGCGCACCCCTCATTTTCAGCGGTTCGCGGTCGTGGTTCAGCCGCGACCGAGCAGCTGCGCCTCGAATGCCTTCGTTCGCTTGCGGAGAGCGTTCGCCACCGCGGCCACCGCTGGGCGGCGCAGTGAGTCCGGGCGCAGCACCATCCAGTACGGCAGCCGTTCCTGGATCTCGTCGGGCAGCACCCGCACCAGGTCCGGATGCCGGTCGGCCATGAAGCAGGGCAGGAATCCGATTCCCGCCCCCACCCGGGTCGCTTCGACGTGGACGAAGACGTTGGTCGAGGTGAAGGCGTCACGCATCGTCGGCACCAGCCGGCGGGGCGCGTCGAGCGCATCGACCTGGAGCATCGAGTCGACGAAGTAGACGAGCGGATGCTCCTCCAGCTCACTCACCCGCGTCGGCACGCCGTGCTCGTCGAGGTAGTCCCGGGAGGCGTACATGCCGAGAATGTACGACCCCAACTCGATGGCTTCCGCCCGGTGCGCGTGCGGCTCGCCGACGACGATCTCGATGTCGAGGCCTGACCGGTACTGCAGCACCGGCCGGGTGACGGTGATGATCTCGACGGTGAGCTTCGGATGGGCCCGTTGCAGTTCCGCGACGGCCGGCGAGGCGATGTAGGCGCTGAACCCGTCGGTCGCCGACAGCCGCACCACCCCGGACAGGCGCTGCACCTCACCAGGGACTCCGGCCAGCAGGGACACGGCCGTCTCGACGCTTTCCGCTGCCTCGAACGCACGGCTGCCGAGTTCGGTGAGCTCCCAGCCGCCGACCGTGCGGGAAAGCACGCGGCCGCCGAGGTCCCGTTCGAGCGCAGAGATCCGTCGCGAGATCGTGGTGTGGTTCACCCCGAGGGTGTCGGCCGCCACCGTGTAGGTACCACTCCGCGCCACCGCCAGCAGCACGAGCAGGTCGTCGGGGTTGGGGGGTCGCGACTCCGTCGTGAGGAAACTCATTCTGCAAGTATGCACATGCCCTGTGGAAAGCTGGGCATTGTCGTGCCCCGCGTCTGCACGAATACTCAGTTAGGCCGTCGCCCTATTCGGGCGCGCGCAACCCGACCCACCAGTGTGTCAGAGACGACACAGAGGAGACAGAACATGAGTGTCAACAAACGCGTCGATGGGGCCGACCCCGGCACGACGGGTCCGAAATCCGGGCTGAAAAAGATCGTCGCCGCATCGATGATCGGAACCGTCGTCGAATGGTATGAATTCTTCCTCTACGCGACGGCCGCGAGCCTCGTGTTCGGGGCGGTCTTCTTCCCGAACGCCGGCAGCCAGCTCGACGGCATCATCGCCGCCTTCCTGACCTACGCCGTCGGCTTCATCGCCCGCCCGCTCGGTGGCATCGTCTTCGGCCAGATCGGCGACAAGCTCGGCCGCAAGCACACGCTGCAGCTGACCATCATCCTCGTCGGTGTCGCCACCTTCCTCATGGGCTGCCTCCCCGGCTTCGACTCGATCGGCTACTGGGCTCCCGCGCTTCTCGTCGTCCTCCGCTTCGTGCAGGGCTTCGCTGTCGGCGGTGAGTGGGGCGGCGCCGTCCTGCTCGTAGCCGAGCACAGCCCGAGCAAGTCACGAGGCTTCTGGGCCAGCTGGCCGCAGGCCGCCGTGCCGGTCGGCAACCTCCTCGCCACCCTCGTGCTGCTCACCACCTCGTGGATCCTGCCCGAGGACCAGTTCCTCAGCTGGGGCTGGCGCATCGCGTTCTGGCTCTCGGCGATCATCGTCGTCATCGGCTACTACATCCGCACCCACGTCAACGAAGCCCCGATCTTCCTCGAGGCTCGCGCCCAGGTCGAGGCCGAGAAGGCCATCAGCTACGGCGTCAAAGAGGTCGTCAAGAAGTACCCGCGCGGCATCCTCAGCGCCATGGGCCTCCGGTTCGCGGAGAACATCCTGTACTACATCATCGTCAGCTTCTCGATCGTCTACCTCGTCACCGTGCACGAGTACGACACGAGCCAGCTGCTTCTTGCCCTGCTGATCGCGCACATCGTGCACTTCCTCGTGATCCCGCAGGTCGGGCGACTGTCTGACAAGGTCGGGCGCAAGCCGGTGTACCTCGCCGGTGCGATCCTCGGAGCCACCTGGGCGTTCTTCGCCTTCCCGCTGTTCGACACGCTCAACCCGGTGCTCATCGTCGCGGCCATCACCATCGGTCTCTGCTTCCACGCACTGATGTACGCGGGCCAGCCGGCGATCATGGCCGAGATGTTCCCGACCCGCATGCGTTACTCCGGTGTCTCGCTCGGCTACCAGGTCACGTCGATCATCGCCGGCTCGCTCGCGCCGATCATCGCCACGGCGCTGCTCAAGCAGTTCGAGTCGTGGGTTCCTGTCGCGATCTACCTGCTCATCGCCTGCGCCATCACGGCGGTCGCGGTCATCACCCTGCGGGAGACCCGTGGCGCGTCGCTGTTCGAGGTCGACGCGGTCGACGCTCGCAAGCACGGTCTCGAACCGGTGAACGTTCCGGTCGAGCGCTGATTCCCGGCCGGCGGGGCTCGTGCCTCGCCGGCTCTCCTCTCGATGACCGGTCGGCGCGCTCGCTCGCGTTGACCGGTCGTCGTTACCCGCGGCATCCGCCCCCCTCTCTTCCTGCAAGGACTTCGAATGACCGACATCCTCCAGCCCACCACTGACACCGGGTTGTCGCAGACCCCGCTCGCCGGCAAACGAGCGCTGATCACCGGAGGCGCCAGCGGAATCGGGGCTGCGGTCGCCCGCACGCTCGCCAGCCGCGGCGCGCACGTCGTCATCGCCGACATGGACCAGGACGGTGCAGCGGAACTCGCCGGCGAGCTGAACGGGTCCAGCTGGGCCGTCAACCTGCTCGACCCGGATGCTGTGACCGATCGCGCCCTCGCCTCCGCGATGGACGGCGTCGACATCCTCGTCAACAACGCCGGCATCCAGAAGATCAGCCCGATCGAGAGTTTCGACCCAGCCGACTTCCGTCGCATCCTCACGCTCATGCTCGAGGTGCCGTTCCTGCTCGTCCGGGCCGCCCTTCCCGGCATGTACGCCTCCGGATTCGGCCGGATCATCAACGTCTCCTCGGTGCACGGCCTGCGCGCGTCCCCGTTCAAGAGCGCATACGTCACGGCGAAGCACGGCCTCGAGGGGCTGTCCAAGGTGACCGCGCTCGAGGGCGGTGAGCACGGCGTGACGAGCAACTGCGTCAACCCCGGCTACGTGCGCACGCCCCTCGTCGAGAAGCAGATCGCCGACCAGGCGGCGGTTCACGGCATCCCCGAAGCAGATGTGCTCTCCAAGATCATGCTCACCGAGAGCGCGATAAAACGTCTCGTCGAACCCCACGAAGTCGCGTCACTCGTCGCCTGGCTGGCCTCTCCTGACGCCGCGATGGTCACCGGTGCGAGCTACACGATGGACGGCGGCTGGTCCGCGCGTTAGTTCAGAGCCCGCCTGGCGGGTCCGCCCGCGTTCAACAGGAGCCAGCTGTCGATGTCGGTCGAATCCTCCTGTGGAAGGTGCCAATTCACCCGCGCACCCTGTTGAACGAACGATTCAGCCCGTTGCCGTCACCTCGCGATAGCCCTCCAGGAGCGCATCCGTGAATTCGTGCGGCCGAACCACGCTGACCATGTGACTGGCCCCGGGCACCGTCACGAGCCGGCCGTTGCGCGTGGCGGCGAGGTAGCGGTTGGCGTGCGCGCGGACGTGGTCGAAGCGGCCGTTGACGAACAGCACGGGCACGTCGATCTCGGCCAGCCGCTCGAGCGGGTCGAGCGACAGCAGAGAGAGCAGCACGTCGTCCATGACGTCGAGGGCCACTCCCCCGGCGATCACATCGGTCGCGCCGGGCTGGGGCACGAACAGCCGCACGGTGAAGTCGTTGAGGGCCCGGCCCCGGTCGGGGAACAGGGCGATCACCCTCGAGATTCCGCGCCACCCGTGCATGATGACCGGGTGGGGAACGGTCGCGCAGGCGGCCGCGAGCAAGCCCGCGACCCGGCCGGGGTTCCGCGCCACCCATTCGATCGCGAGGTAGCCGCCGAGCGAGAACCCGACCAGGTACGGCTTCACGCCAGATGCCTCGGCCGCCGTCACCGCGTCGCCGATGCCCTGCAGGGCCAGCTCGACCGAGAAGCGCTCGCCCAGCCGCGACCCGTGCCCGGGCAAGTCGATGGCGTGGGTCGGGATGCCGAGGGCGCCGAGGTGCTCTTCCTGGTGGCGCCACAGAGTGGCCGAGGTGCGTAGGCCGTGCACGAGGAGAACGGTGGCGGGCATGCCTCTCATCCTAGGATCGTCGACAGCCGGCTCGCCGCGATCGTGACCCGGGGCCAGCCCACAGCATCCGTGGCTACGCTCGCCCTATGAGCCTTCGCGACATTCCCCTGACCACCCTTTCCGGTTCGACAACGACACTGGCCGAGCACTCCGACAAGGTCGTCCTCGTCGTCAACGTTGCCTCGAAGTGCGGGCTCACGCCGCAGTACGACGCCCTCGAGGCGATGTACCAGAAGTATCGCGACCGCGGTTTCGTCGTTCTCGGCTTTCCGAGCAACCAGTTCTTCCAGGAACCGGGTGAGGGCGAAGAGATCGCGGAGACCTGCCGCATCAACCACGGCGTGACCTTCCCGCTGTTCGAGAAGACCAAGGTCAACGGCAAGCACGCACACCCGCTTTACGCCGAACTGACCAAGACCCCGGATGCCGACGGCAAGGCCGGCAAGGTCAAGTGGAATTTCGAGAAGTTCGTGATCACCCCCGATGATGAGGTGCACCGCTTTCGTCCGACGACGGTTCCCGATGCGCCCGAGATCCTCGCGGTGATCGAAGGCGCGCTGCAGCCCGCGTAGGGCTAGCCCTGAGCGGGCGTGTCGCACGCCTCCTGCAGGGCGGCGACAGCGTCGGCCGGCGCCTGGTCGCCGGATTCGGCGATCTCCTCGAGCGGGGTGACAAACTCCATGGGAACGCCGGCGGCTTCGGCGGCGACGAGCAGGCCGGCGAGGACCTGCTGGTCCTGCTCGCTGACCGTTCCGTCCTGCAGCGGCGTGCAGATCTGTTCCCGCACTTCGGCGACCGCCGCCGAGCCCGCCTCGGAGGCGGCCGAACTCGCGATGTCTTTCGCGGCATCCCCCACCTGGCTGCAGCCCACGGTCAGGAGGAGAAGGGGGACGGCCAGGAGCGGTGCGAGTCGACGAATCATGTGCCGAGTCTACGAGCGCGGGGTCGCGCGAATCTGGGAGAGCCATCCGCGGCGGCGACTCCCAGTTTCATCACGAGCAGCGTCCCTAGGATGAACCGGTAACTTTCGTCTTGGAGGACATCATGAAGTGCCCAACTGACTCCGCAACGCTCGTCATGAGCGAACGCAGCGGCATCGAGATCGACTACTGCCCGGAATGCCGTGGCGTATGGCTCGACCGCGGTGAACTCGACAAGATCATCGAGCGTGCCGAGAACGAGGCAGCGAAGAGCGCCGCCCCGGCCGCGCCGATCGTCGCGCCAGTGCCGCCGCAGCAGCCCCAGCAGAACTATGGCACCCCGCAGTACGGCGAGCGCAACTACAACGACAACAGCCGTTCCTACGACAACGACCGCCGGTACGGCACCCAGGACGGCTACCGCAAGAAGAAGAAGGAGAGCTGGCTCTCCGACCTCTTCGACTAGGAGCCGCTCCCCCGTTTCAGCTCGGTGCCGAGCGCGTCGAGTCGCTGGGTCCAGAAGCCGCGGAACGCGCCGAGCCACTCGTCGGCTTCCTGCAGCGGGTCGGCTTCGACGGCATAGATCCGCCGCCTGCCGTCCGTGCGCACGGTCGCGAACCCGTGATCTCGCAGCACCTTGAGGTGCTGCGAGACGGCGGGTTGGCTGATCCCGAATTCCTCAGCGATCGCCTCGACGATCGCCCCCGCAGGTTTCTCTCCCGCGGCGAGGAGTTCGAGGATCCGGCGCCTGACCGGATCCCCGAGGATGTCGAAGGCGTGCACTAGGCGTCCGGGCCGGCTTCCACTCCCGTGTACGCGTCGAGGCAGCGCTTGGCCGCCGCCGTGGCATCCGCCTCGCTTTCACCGGCCGCGATGTTGGCGTCGCGCCAGGCGTCGTTGCTGCGCGACATGAACCGGATGCCGTCGGCCGACACACTCCATGCAGCCGACTCCTCGGGGTTCAGGCTGTCGCCCGATCCGAGGTGCAGGGCAAGGCCGAGGAACATCATGTCCCAGCCGATGCCGACCGCGCTCGGGCCGAACATCTTCCAGTCCTCGACGCCGACGTGGGCGACGTGCTCGACCTCGAGCGTCGTCTCGTTCTCGTCGCCTCGGAGGGTCGCGGTGACCCAGCTGATGTCGCCGCCGTACTCCCAGGTCACGTGCAGCGTGTTCGGTTCGGCACACTCGAGCACTTCGCCGCTGGCGTTGCCCTCGATCTGGTAGCGGCCGCCGAGCTTGAAGTCGCCGGAGACCGGGCCGAGCCACCGTGAGATCCGGTCCTGGGTGGTGATCGCGTTCCAGACCTCGGCCTGGGCGAACGGATACGTCTGGGTCAGCGTGGCGACGCGGGCGTCGTCACCGCCGACGGGTCGGGATCCCACGGTGCGCGTCACAGCGGGGATCTGGCTGTCAGTCATCTCGTGCAATTTGGTCAGGTTGGTGTCCATGTCGCCAATGTATCAGCGCGCACTTATATATGCAAGGGCCGGGTCTTCACGTGCCGCGCCGGGTCATCCGTTCCGGTCGAAAACACCCGGCGCACCGGATGACCTGGTCCGAACCGGGTGACTTGGCGGCCGACGGCAGCAACACTCGCCGACAACGGGCACGTAATTGCCGCCCTCCGTGCGCCCCGACCCCCGCACAGCCAACGGATGCTGCCACCCACCGGCTCCGCGGAGCATCCGGTCCCGACACACCCGCCGGGTCATCCGTTCCGGTCGAAAACACCCGGCGCACCGGATGACCCCGTCCGAACCGGGTGACTACACGGCGGACAACAGCGAGCGGCGCCTACGCGCCGTGCCCCTCCGGGACCCGCTCGCCCTCGAGCGGCGGGCCGGGCGGGGTGCCGTCGCCGAACGGACGGCCGCCGAGCGATTCGCGACCGTGCGCGGTGAGCCAGCCGGAGGCATCCGGGCCCGCGGGCACGATCCCGGTCGGGTTGATGTCCGAGTGCACGATGTAGTAGTGCTGCTTGATCTGCACGAAGTCGGTGGTGTCGCCGAAGCCCGGGGTCTGGAACAGGTCGCGGGCGTAGGCCCAGAGCACCGGCATCTCGCTGAGCTTGTTGCGGTTGCACTTGAAGTGCCCGTGGTAGACGGCGTCGAACCGGGCAAGCGTCGTGAACAGGCGGATGTCGGCCTCGGTGATCGTGTCTCCGACGAGGTACCGCTGGGTGGTGAGCCGTTCTTCAAGCCAATCGAGCCGGTCGAACAACCGGGTGTACGCCTTCTCGTACGACTCCTGCGATCCGGCGAACCCGGCCCGGTAGACGCCGTTGTTCACGTCGCGGAACACGAGGTCGTTGACTTCGTCGATCTCGGCCCGCAGCGCGACCGGGTAGAGGTCGGGCGCGCCCTCACGGTGGTGCTCGGTCCATTCGGTCTCGAAGTCGAGGGTGATCTGCGGGAAGTTGTTCGTGACCACCTTGCCGGATGCCACCTCCACGATCGCGGGCACCGTGATGCCGCGCGGATAGTCAGCGAACCGGCGGAAGTAGGCATCCTGCAGCCAGTGGATCCCGAGCACAGGATCGAGTCCGTCCGGGTCGAGGTCGAAGGTCCAGCTACGGGCATCGTGCGTGGGTCCCGGCATGCCGAGCGAGAGGACGTCCTCGAGTCCGAGCAGGCGGCGGACGATCGCCGTGCGGTTCGCCCAGGGGCAGGCGCGGGCTGCGACGAGGCGGTACCGCCCAGACTCGACGGGCCAGCCGTCGCGGCCGTCGCGGGTGATGCGGTCCTCGATGTAGTTCGTGTCGCGGGTGTACTCCTCGCCCGGTTCGACGTAGCTGCCTGGAGCGGTCTGCCCTGCGATCGATTCTGTGGTCATGCGTCCAGCCTAGGGAGCCGACCTGAGCAGGTCGTAACAGTGGTGCACGCTGGCCTGATCGCGGCCCGCACGTGCGCATAACTCCGCCTGTACACCCTCGGCAGCGGCACTGGGCCGCGCCGGCCTCGGCATGCACCGAGGCCGGCGCCGACTTCCGGAGGAGTTATGCGCACCCGCATGCAAGTAGCGTCAGACGAGGTGCTCCACCAGGAGGGTCTCGTCCCGGATGTGACCGAGCACTTCTTCCTGCAGGGCCACGAATTCGTTGCTCCGCACCATTTCGTGCGTCCGCGGGCGCGGCAGTGCGATCGGGATGTCGGCTTTCACACGCCCCGGCTTGTTCGTCATCACGACGACCCGGTCAGACAGAAAGACCGCCTCGTGGATGTCGTGCGTGATGAACAAAACCGTCATCGGCGTCTGCTCCCAGATTGTCACCAGCAGCTCCTGCATGAGCTGGCGCGTGAGAGCGTCGAGCGCACCGAACGGTTCATCCATCAGCAGCGTCGTCGGCCGGTACGACAGCACCCGCGCGATGGCCACCCGCTGGCGCATACCGCCGGACAGCTCCGCCGGGTAACGGTCCGCGAACCCGGTCAGCCCCACCGCGGCGAGCATCTCCGCCGCGCGGTCCTTGCGTTCCCTGCGGGCGACGCCCACCTCGCGCAGCGCGAACTCGATGTTCTCGGCAGCGGTCAGCCACGGCAGCAGCGTGTAGCTCTGGAAGACCACGCCCCGGTCGCGACCCGGGCCGTCGATCGGCACGCCGTCGATGAGGGCCACGCCCTCCGTCTTGTCCTGCAGGCCCGCTCCGACGGAGAGCAGTGTGCTCTTGCCGCAGCCGCTGGTCCCGACGACAGACACGAACTCGTTGTCGGCGATAGTCAGGTCAGCGCCGCGCACGGCCCAGAACGGGTTCTTCTCGGTGCCGAAGCGAACGCCGAGGTTGGAGAATTGCAGGCTCATGAGCGGCCCTTTCCGAGGTACTTGAACAGCCGGTTTCCGCTGAGACGCAACAGCTGATCGATGATGAGGCCGAGCAGCCCGAGCACGATGATGTAGCCGATGATCAGCTCGGTGTCGAGGTAACGCTTGGCCAGGTTGATGCGGTAGCCGAGTCCCGAGCTGGCCGCGACGACCTCGCTGACGAGCAGCCAGGTCCAGCACCAGCCCATAGCCAGCCGGAGCGAGTCCCAGATCCCCGGCAGGGCGCCGCGCCAGACGATGCGAGCGAGCACTCGCGAATCGCTCATACCGAAGGTGCGGCCGATCTCGACCAGTTCACGCGGAACCCGGCGAACGTCGTCGACGACCATCAGGACGAGCGCGAAAAAGGTACCCATCCAGATGATGAAGAGCTTCTGCGACTCCTCCGCGCCGAACCAGACGATCGACAGCGGCACGAAGGCGACGACGGGCATGTAGCGGATGAATTCCGACAGGGGCACCAGCAGCGCCTCGAAGAAACGGATCCGGGCCATCAGGATGCCCAGCGGGATGGCGACGACTGCGGCGAGCAGGAAGGCCGCGATGATCCGCAGGAACGAGATGCCGATGTCACCCCAGATCTCGCCGCTGGCCACCTGCTCGCCGATGCGGCCGACGACGTTGACCGGGTTGGGCAAGAGTGCGTCGTTCAGGATGCCGGATGCCGACACGAGGGTCCACACCAGCAGGATCAGGCCGAAGCCGGCGAGGGAGAGCACGAGTGCCTGTGCCCGGCTGATGGTGCCGTCGAGCCGGAGGAACGCGGGCTTACGCCGGCGGGGCTTCGCGCGCCCCGGGGACTCGACGCCGGCCGGCCGTGTGTGGGTCAGTGTGTTGCTCACGGTGTTTCCCTAAATCAGCGGTCGAGGACCGTGGTGAGGTAGGACGTGTCGATGGCGTCGTCGCCGAGTTCGACCTCGGCGTCGAGGATGCCGGCGGCGAGCATGGCGGCCTGGATGGACGGCATGATGTCGGCGCCGAAGGCACCGCCGTCGGCCAGCATGTCAGCGCTGTCGGCCAGGGTGTAGAACTCGAGCCCCTCGAACATCGTCTCGCGCTGGTCGGCCGGCACGCCGGTCGCCTCGCCGATGATGGTCTGCGCCTCTTCCGGGTTGTCGAGGGTGAAGGCGACCGCCTTGTCCCAGGCCGCGGCCAGGCCCTCGATGACCTCGGGGTGCTCCTCCGCGTATTCCGGGGACACGAACAGGCCGTCGCTGATCAGGCCGGGAGTCTCGCCGGCGGAGTAGATGACCTTGGAGTCCGGGTTGGCGGTGAGGGCGGTGGTGACGTACGGCTCGTAGGTCACCGCGCTGTCGACCTGGCCGGCGATCAGGGCGTTGCCCGCGTCGGCCGGCTCGAGGTTGACGGTGGTGATGTCAGCCGGGTCGATGTCGTTCTTGGCCAGGGCGTCGTAGTAGACGAGGGCGCTGACGCCGCCTTCACCGAACGCAACCTCCTTGCCGACGAGGTCGGCGACCGAGTCGACGCCGGCACCACCGATCATCGCGTCGGCGGTCAGGCTCACGTCTTCGAGCAGCACCAGCTCGAACTCGTGCTGGTTGTAGTTCACGAGCCAGTCGTTGATGGAGTGGTTGATGCCGTCGACCTGGCCGGTCGTGGCGAGGGCCACATAGTCGGCTTCGTCGTAGTTGAAGATCTCGAGGTCGATTCCCTCGTCCTCGAGGTAGCCCTGCTCCTGTGCGACGTACCAGGGGCCGTATCCGACCCAGGAGTTCGTGCCGAGGGTGAACGGGGTGAGCTCCTCGTCCGATGCGGTGGAGGAGGTTCCGGAGGAACAGGCGGACAGGGCGACGATGCCGGCGACGGCGGTTGCGGTGAGGGCGAGGCTTCTCGTACGGAACATGGAACGACTCCAATTGCTGGCGGGGGTGGGGGATGAGACGACAATTCGAACGACGCAGGGGGTCGCGCGAGGCAAGTGGCCGGATCTTTCGCAGCACTGCTGGTGTCAGCGTAAGTGACGAAATGGGGTCGGTTTTAACCACGAACGCGGGTGGGACTCGGTCCAGGATGCCTGAACTCCCGCCCCGCAGGACGGCGTTAATCAGCCCGAAACATAGGGCGAGTTCCTCTTCGCGTGAATCAGCGTGAGTACGTCGCCTCGGGGAGTGCCCGTTACGGCCATGTTTCGTGAAACGAAAACTTTCTCACATTTGGCGGGAACGCCACATTCTGAGATTTCGGACAGCTCGGCGGCCCACGCGAGAACCGCCATCGCTCAGCCCACGGGCCAAGCGATGGCGGTTCACGGTCCGTCCATCGACTGATGTCAGCTGCGACCGGGCTCCAGCAATTGGGCTCCCTGGTCGCGGAGCTCGGCGATGGAGGTCACGCCCAGCAGAGCCATGGTGCGACGCAGTTCGTCACCGAGGATGCCGATGACCTTGTCGACGCCGGCTTCACCCGCCGCCGAGAGGGCCCAGAGGTACGGGCGGCCGATGAACGCGGCATCCGCTCCCAGGGCGAGGCAGATCGCAATGTCGGTACCGGTGCGGACACCGGAGTCGACGAGTACCGCGACGTCCTGCCCGACCGCTTCTCGCACTCCCCGGATGAGGTGCACCGGCGGCACCGCCTGGTCGAGCTGACGGCCGCCGTGGTTAGAGAGGTGGATGCCGTCGACCCCGAGCGACACCGCCGTGGCCGCGTCGACGGCGCCCAGGGTGCCTTTGAGGACCAGCTTGTTCGGCCACAGCTCGCGGATGCGTGCGACATCGTCCCAGGTCACCGCCGGATCGAACTGCGCCGAGATGTCGGCGATCGACCCGCCGCTGAACCGGCCGGTCGTGTCACTCGCCCGGATGTTGGAGAAGTCCAGGGCCGGCTGGGTGGACATCCGCGCCCAGTAGCCGGGCTTGAGCCCGATGTCGAACAGGGTGGACAGGGTCATCCGCGGTGGAATGGTCAGCCCGTTCCTGCGGTCACGCAGCCGATTGCCCGACACCGCCGTGTCCACCGCGATCTCGAGCACCGGCGAGCCGGCATCCGCGGCTCGGCGGACCATGTCGTGGGTCATGCCGCGGTCCTTGAGCACGTAGAGCTGGAACCACAGGTCTTCGGCCCGCGGCGAGGTTCGGGCCAACTCCTCGATGGTGGTCGTGGCCATGGTGGACAGCACATACGGCACCCGGGCGCGGGTGGCGGCGTTCAACACCGCCGTCTCGCCGAGCGGGGAGATCATCCGGGTGTACCCGGTCGGGGCGAGCCCGAGCGGGAGGGCGTAGTCGGAGCCGAGGAACGTCGTCGCCGTATCGACCGTCGTGACGTCCCTGAGCGCGGCAGGCCGGAAACGGACGTCGCGGAAGGCGGCCTCGTTCGCGGCCAGGCTCGTTTCGGCATCCGACCCGCCGTCGAGATAATCGACCACCGGTTTCGGAAGCGCGCGACGGGCCTTCCGGCCCAGGTCCGCGGTCGTGAAGACCTGCCTCAGGGCGCGCGGCCCATCGGCAGTCGACCGCCGGCGCACGCCGACGAGGTCGAGCATCTCGGTGAGCTTCATGACTGGATCGCGGCCGATTCGTCGAGGCGGATCTGCACGGCGTTGCCGTGTGCCGGGAATCCCTCGTGCGCGGTGAAAGCCAGCACCGTCTCGCTCATCGCGATGAGACCGGCCCGGTCGGCCTTCGCAATCGCGGTGCGCTTGCGGAAGGCGTCGGCGGTGATGCCGCTGCTCACCTTGGCGTAACCGCTGGTCGGCAGGGAGGCCGGGCAGCCGAGCACGAAGTTCGCCATCGAGACCGTGGTGTCCTGGCCGAGCAGCACCTCGCCCGCGTCGACGATCAGGTCGAGGATCGCCTCCTCGTTCCGCACCACGAGCTGCATGTGCTCAGGGGCGTAGGCGTTGGCGACCTCCGCGGCCTCGGCCAGGTCTCGGGCCAGCACAGCGCCGCCGTTGACTCCGAGCGACGACAGGGCGTAGGTGCGCCGGGGCTCCGGCAGCAGCTCCACCTGGCGGGCGACCTCCACCTGCAGGGCGTCGAGAAGGTCCTGTGAGTCGGTGACGAGCACGCTCGACGAGTCGGGGCCGTGCTCGGCCTCGTTGAGCAGGTCGGCGGCGAGCAGCGTGACGCTCGCGGAGTCGTCGGCGAGGATCAGGCTCTCGCTCGGGCCGAGCAGCATGACGCCGACCGTGCCGTAGCGCTGTACCTCGATCTGCGCGCAGGCGACGGGCGGGCTGCCCGGGCCGGCGATCTTGCGCACCTTCGGCACCGATTCGGTGCCGAAGGCCATGGCCGCGATGCCGGCGGGGCCGTTCACCCGGAACACGTCGGTGAGGCCCAGTTCGTCAGCGACGACGAGTACCGCCGGGTCGACGGTTCCGTTGGTGCCCGGCACCGGCGGAACGACCACGACGATGTTCTTCACGCCGGCAACGACGGCCGGGGTGGCGAGCTGGATCAGAACGGAAGGATACGAACCCTTGCCGCTCGGCACGAACAGGCCCGCGCTCTCGATCGGGGTGGCCTTCTCGCCCACCATGACACCCGGGGCGGTCTCGAAACGCCAGTTGCCGTGCAGCATCAGCTGTTCGTTGAAACGGCGGACGTGCGCGATGCTGTCGCGGATGGCGGCGAGAAGCTTCGGGTCGAGCGATGCCCGCGCGGCGGCGAACTCCTCGGCGCTTACCTTGATGTTCTCGGGCGCGATCTCAACCTTGTCGAAGGTCGCGAGGGCCCGCACCAGCGCGGCGTCGCCGTTCTGGCGCACGTCCTCGATGATGTCGAGCACGGATGCCCGCAGCTCGGGATCGAAGATCTTCTCAATTCCGCGCGTGGTCAGGTCGGCACGCTGGTCGTGGTCGAGTTCGTGCCAGGCGCCACGTTCGAGGATGGGCTTCACTGCGTTGGTCATGGTTCTCCTGGGGTGTCGCTGGGTGGTCGGGTTGAGGTCAGACATTGCGGCCGCCGTCGATGGGGATGGCGGCGCCGGTGAGGTAGTGGGAATCGGGGCCGAGGAGGAATTCGAGCAGCGCGCCGATGTCCTGGTCGTGGCCGAACCGGCCGGCCGGGATCTGTGCGAGCAGGCCGGGCGCCACCTCGGGGTCGGACAGGAACGGGTTCGTCATCCTGGACGGAAAATAGCCGGGGCAGACGGCGATGACGGCGATCCCGCCGGCGCTCCACTCCAACGCAAGGGAACGGGCCACCGACAGGGCGGCCGCCTTGCTCGCGTTGTAGTCGGCGAAGTGCAGCTCAGGGCGAAGGGCGTTGACCGAGGCGTTCACCACGATCACTCCGGGGCGGTCCAGGTGCGTGTGCGCCTGCTGGGCGCAGTTCAGCACACCCACCACATTCACGTCGAACAGGCGCCGCATCAGCTCGGGGTCGAGCTTCTCGGCCTCCACTCCCTGGCCGTCGATGCCGGCGTTGACGAACACGCCGTCGATGCCGCCGAGCGCCGTGACGGCATCCGCGAACGCCGCGGCCACGGCTGCGGGATCGGCGATGTCGCACGCGCTTCCGCCCACCCCTGCCCCCTCCGCCAGTGCGGCGTCGACGGTTTCGGTGCGGGTGCCGGTGATCCAGACGCGGTGGCCGGATGCCGTGAGGTGACGGGCGACGGCACGGCCGATCCCGCTGGTGCCCCCGGTGATCAGGTAGCGGCGCGCGGTCATGCCTGGCACCGCACGAGCACCTTGCCGGTGTTGAGGCCGGGCAGCGAGCCGAGGAAGTCAGGGAAGGCGGTGAGGTCGACGCGGTGGGTGACGAGACCGGCGTAGCGTTCCGGCGCTTCGGCCAGGGCGGCGAGTGCTCGCGGAAGGTCCTCGTCGTCGAACCCGATTCCGCCCATCAGGGTGATGCCCTTCTCCACAAGCTCCTGGGCGGTGAAAGGAATGGGGTGGGCGCCGATCGCAACGACGAGCACCGTTCCGCCACGGCGTACTGCCGAGAATGCGACACCGAGGGCGCCGGGGAATCCGGCGGCGTCGATCACGACGTCGTAGGCATCCGGATCCGGCGTCGTCACGACGGTGGCACCGAGCTGGCTGGCGGCCTGGGCGCGAGCCGGTTGCGGCTCGCTCACCGAAACAGCGGCAGACGGGAAGCGGCGACTCAGCTCCGTGAGGATGAGCGCGCCGATGGGTCCGCAGCCCAGCACGAGCACGCGGTCGGGTTCGACAGCGACGCCGTCGAGGGCGCGGAGCACGACGGCCAGCGGCTCGGCGAGGACCGCGACGTCCAGTTCGAGGCCTGCGGGCACCGGGTAGACCCTGCCGGACGGAACATCCATTTCGGTGGCGTAGCCGCCGGGCCGGGATTCACCGAGCCAGGTCAGGTTGGCGCAGAACCGTGGGGAACGGGTGCAGTCGGAACAGTCGCCGCAGCCGTAACGCGAATCGGCCACCACGCGGCTGCCGACGGGAACGCCCGGGTCGTCCGAGGCGCTGACGACACCCACGACCTCGTGGCCGAGCACCGCCGGCCAGTAGTCGACCCAGGCGCCGGTCCCGAAGACGTGCAGGTCGGAGCCGCAGAGGCCCGCCCACTCAGGACGGATGCGCACATCTCCTGGCGCTCGGGCAGGCAGATCGACGGTGCCGACTCGAACCGTCAGGTCACGGTCGAGTAGTAGGGCGGTCGTCATATGGTCTCCTTCCACACGGTCGTTCCTTCCATTAGAGGCCGCCGAGCGGCCGTCGCAGGAACGATCGGGATGCTTGTGTCCCAGATCTCAGAACCGGGCGGGACTACGGAACGCACGCTGGTGAGCGTCCGTCATTTCATAATGCACTGGACTGCGGCAGATCCGTGAGTCGAGGTTACCTCCGGGATGTCAGGCTCGGAGGACGCATATGTTTGCCGCCAGAAGGAGATCCACCCGTGAGCCAGCTGCCACCTCTCGCCACCATGGCCCGTCAGAGCATCCTCGACGGAGACCCCGAGACCGCTCAGCACCTGGTTTCCCGGCTGATCTCCGAGGTGACCGGCTCTCCCGTTCGCTCAGCGAGTATCAATGCCGACCAGTACAGCCTCAACTCGCTGAACGGGCTGGCCGTGCTGGAACAGGGTGACCGGTACTTCTTCAAGTTCCACAGCGAAGAAGGCGAGGACACGACGATCACGGAGTACTACAACGCCGAGATGCTGCGGGAGAACGGCTACCTCGTCGACGTGCCGGTCTTCGCCAACGGTGAACCGGGCCGGCAGATCCTGCTCTACCGGCTGCGGGAGGATGCCCGGCTCGCCGATGTCGCACGGGCACACGAGCTTGGGCTTGCTGCCCCAGGCACCCCCGGGGGCGCGTCCGCTCCCGCGCGACCGGCAACCGCCGACGAGATCGTGCGCGCCCAGGAGCAGCGCGACCGGCGAAACACCGAGTGCCTGCTGGCGACGCTCCACGAGGCATCCGTCACCGAGATCGCCGCGGAGCCACTCCACCAGCTGTTCCACCACCGCCTGACGTCGCCCGGCCAGCCCGCCGGACGGGGCGGCCGGGTGAAGAGCTTCTACGAGGGGCAGGACTTCCAGCTCGGCGAATTGAGCATCCCCTGGCATGAACTCGCCGACCTGCAGTGGACCATCAACGGCGTCGAATACGGCCGTACCCTCGGTTCGCTGTTCGACGAGGCCGGCGACCGACTCGCCCCGGAGCGGCTCACCGACTCTGGAGCGGTGATCGCGCACGGCGATGACCACAACGCCAACATCTGGTTCACGCGCGACGGCGACGACGTGGAACTGGTCGCCTTCGACCCCGCCTTCGCCGGCCGGCATGTGCCCACCCTGCTCGCCGACGTCAAGGCGACCTTCCACAACGTGTTCGCGCACCCACTCTGGCTGTACGAGCCCGGCGCTGCCACCGAGCGGTACACCGTTTCGGTGCGCCGCGACGGCGACCGGCTGCAGGTCGAGCACGACTGGGCGCTCAGCCCGTTGCGTGAGCGCTTCCTGGCCTCCAAGGAGGAGAACCTGTGGCGGCCGCTCCTGCGCGAGCTCGCCGGACGCAGCTGGTTGCCTGCCGACTGGGAGCGTGTGGTCAGGCTTGCCCTGATGCTCTGCCCGACCCTGGTGATGAACCTCCGGGCTGGGGCGGCCAGCGGCCACACCCCCACCTCGTCGGTGATCGCGTTGAGCCAGGCGGTCTCGGCCGGCTCGGCGCCCACCGTCGGCTCAGACCGCTTCGCGGACTTCTTCGCCGCCATCACGCCCCACGGCGCATAACTTCGCCCATCCGCGGCCGCGCGCATCTCCGCCCACCCGCGAACGTGCATAACTCCGCCCACCCGCGGCCGCGCAGGCCCCCACGACCCACTCAGGGCCGCCGCGGGCACGAACTGCAGGAGTTGTGAACCAGGGTGACGCCGGCGGAACGCTACTGGCGGCGGCGTCCGCTGAAGCGACGGCCGAGAGCGTCGGCGGTGTTCACGATCAGCCGGGCATACGAATCGCGGGTGGCGTCGTCGACCCGGTCAGTGACGAACGACACCCCGATGCTGACGACGGGCATCCCGTTGTGGTCGCGAGCGGCGGCGGCGATGCACGACACGTTCTCGGTGACCGAACCCCGCTCGTACGACCAGCCACGGTCGCGGTCCTCGGCCAGCACGACCTTGAGCTCGCGCAACGACCGCGGACCACGGCCCGTGCGGTCGATGAATCGATCCTTGGTCGAGAAGATCGCCGCCAGCTGGGTCGGAGGCAGATAAGCGAGCAGCGCCCGGCCGGATGCCGTGAGCGGCGCCGGCAGGCGCACTCCCACCGCCGTCACCAAGGGAGTCGGCTTCGGGGGCTGCTCCTTGAGCAGGTACAGGGTTTCATGCCCGTGCAGCACACCGAGGTGGGTGGTCTGATCGATCTGCGCGGCGAGCTTCATCAGCAGCGGGCGGGCGAGATGCTCGAGAGGCTGGTGCCGGAGGTACGCCGACCCCAGCTCGAAGACGCCGATCGCCAGCTTGTAGCCCTGCTCCTCGGGGATGTGCACGACGAGACCCTCGTCGACGAGCACCTGCAGCAGTTGGTACATCGAGCTTCGTGGCACGTTCAGCTGCCGGGCGATCGCGCCCGCTGACACCGAACCGGGCGTGCCGGCGAGGTGACGCAGGGTCGCGATGCCGTTGCGGAGCGCCGGCATCCGCGGGCCGAGCGGCGGCATCCCCACCGACCGCGCCTGCGGCGGGCTCGGCGTGACGACGAGGGAATCGTCGAGGATTTCTGGAGCCGGATCCTGGTGGCCCTGCGGGGCGTCCTGGGTCGCGTCGGGCGGCGAGGCGGTCATGAATTCACAGTCTAAGCGCCGGTTTCGGCGATCGCCAATGCTCGCCCGACCGCCTCGGCCAGCCCGGGCTCGCCGACCGTGATCCGGACCCCTTCGCCGGCGAACAGCCGCACGGTGATGCCGGCTTCGCGCAGACGCCCCGCAAGCTCGGCCGACGCCGGGCCCAGCGGAATCCAGAGGAAGTTGCCGTTCCCCGGCACCACCGGCAAACCGGCCGAGACCAGCACCTCGGTCATCGCCTCACGCCCGGCCAGAACCGCGTGCACGAGGTCGTCGCGCACCTCGGGTTCGCCGAGCGACGTGACCGCCGCCGCCACCCCGGCTGCCGCCACGGGGAACGGCGGCAGGACCGCCGAGACCGCCGCGACGATGGCATCCGACGCGACCAGGTAACCCACCCGCAGACCGGCCAGGGCGTAGGCCTTCGAGAACGTGCGCAGGAGAACGAGGTTCGGGTGCTGCTCCAGAAACCCCGTCGCCTCGAAAGCCAGGTCGGGGCCGGTGAAGTCACGATAGGCCTCGTCGAGCACGACGAGCACGTGGGAGGGCACCCTGGCCAGGAAGTCGGCCAGGGCGTCGGCGCCGAACGCCATGCCCGTCGGGTTGTTGGGGTTGCACAGGATGACGACATCGGTGGTGTCGTCGATGGCGGCCGCCATCGCATCGAGGTCGTGCCCGAAGTCAGCGGCGAGCGGCACCGCGGCAGGCTCGCCCCCGCAGGTCAGCACACAGATCGGGTACGCCTCATAACTGCGCCAGGCGTACACCACCCGGTGGCCGGGCTCGAGAAAGGCCAGCAGCAAGTAGTTGAGCAGCGAGAGTGACCCGTCACCGACGGCGATCCGACCGACCGGCTGGCCGACGGATGCCGCCAGCGAGGCGATCAGGTCGGCACCGTGCAGTGCCGGATAGCGGTTCCCCGCCTGAGTGGCCGTGGTGACGGCAGCAACCACGGCGGCTGACGGCGCCGTCGCGGCCTCGTTGGACGAGGCGCGGAACAGCACGGGAGTCGCGCCGGGCAGGGCGGCGGAGTACACCGGGATGCGGGCGATGCCGGCACGGGGGCGCGGGAGCGTGTGCGGGTCGGTAATGGAGTTCACCCTCTTACTGAAACCGACTTCGCGCGGCCACAGGGTCGACGGCGGCCGCCGCTGTCCCGCATCTCAGATTCCGGCGCGAGACCCGAGGCGCCGCCATGGCAGTCGGCGCACTGTCTCGTATCTCGGACAGCAGATCGGTCAATCGGGCTTTCTTTCGGTCCCGACTGACGTTCGATGGAACCATGCAGCCTCTCACCGCTTCCAGCATCGACACCGCCCCGTCCGTTTCGCCCGCGGCATCCCCCATTCTCCTCGGCACCGGACCCGTCGCCATCGCGGATGTCGTCGCCGTCGCCCGATATGACGCCCCCGTGCTCATCGGGGACGATGCCCGCGCCGCCGTCTCGGCCAGCCGGGACACCATCGATGTGCTGGCCACCGACGTGCAACCGCACTACGGCATCTCCACCGGCTTCGGAGCGCTCGCCACGAGCTTCATCGACGCGGCCGACCGCACGCGGCTGCAGCAGAGCCTGGTGCGCTCGCACGCCGCCGGCTCCGGCCCCGAGGTGGAACGGGAGACCGTCCGTGCCCTCATGCTGCTGCGCCTGTCCACCCTGCTCACCGGCCGGACGGGCATCCGCCTGACCACGGCCGAGGCCTACGCCGACCTGCTCAACGCCGGAATCACCCCGATCGTGCGGGAGTACGGTTCGCTCGGCTGCTCGGGCGACCTGGCCCCGCTCTCGCACTGCGCCCTGGCCCTGATGGGTGAGGGGTGGGTGCGCGACCACACCGGAACCGAGATGACCGCTGCGGATGCCCTGGCCGCCGCCGGGCTCACCCCGGTGCTGCTGGCCGAGAAGGAGGGCCTCGCCCTCATCAACGGCACCGACGGCATGCTCGGCCAGCTCAGCCTGGCCCTGCACGACCTGCACACCCTCCTCGCCACCGCCGACGTCGCGGCCGCCATGAGCGTCGAAGCGCTGCTCGGTACGGATGCGGTGTTCGCCGCCGACCTCGCCGGACTGCGCCCGCAGGTGGGCCAGGCGGCATCCGCCAGCAATCTCCGCCGGATGCTGGACGGCTCGCCGATCGTAGCCAGCCACCGCGGCCCCGAATGCACGCGGGTGCAGGATGCGTACTCGCTCCGGTGCGCCCCACAGGTGCACGGTGCCGCCCGCGACACCGTCGACCACGCCAGCCTCATCGCCGGCCGGGAACTGGCCTCGGCCATCGACAACCCGGTCGTGACCGTCGACGGCCGGGTGGAATCCAACGGAAACTTCCACGGCGCCCCGGTGGCCTACGTCCTCGACTTCCTCGCCATCGCCGTCGCCGACGTGGCGAGCATGTCGGAGCGGCGCACCGACCGGATGCTCGACCCGGCCCGAAACGGGGGCCTTCCCGCCTTCCTGGCGCACGACGTGGGAGTCGACTCGGGCCTGATGATCGCCCAGTACACCGCCGCGGGCATCGTCTCCGAGCTCAAGCGACTGGCCGTGCCCGCCTCGGTCGACTCGATCCCGTCGTCCGCCATGCAGGAGGACCACGTCTCGATGGGCTGGCACGCGGCCCGCAAGCTGCGCACCGGCATCGACGGGCTCGCCCGCGTGCTGGGCATCGAGATCCTGACCGCCAGCCGCGCACTCGACCTGCGCGCACCGCTGAAGCCGGGCCCCGCCACGGGCGCCGTGCTCGCCGAGGTGCGCCGAGAGGTCGCCGGTCCCGGCCCGGACCGTTTCCTCTCCCCCGAGATCGAATCCGTCGCCGCCGGCGTACGGAGCGGCGCCGTGCTCGCGGCCGCCCAGGCCAGCACCGGCGACCTGTACTGAGTTTCCCCACGCCCACCAGCGACGAAAGACGAGAATCCCACATGACCGATGTGACCGAGACCACCGCCCCCGTCGACCCGCACGCCCCCCGCGTGGTCCGCGCCAGCCGCGGCAGCACCCTCACGGCGAAGAGCTGGCAGACCGAGGGTCCGCTGCGGATGCTGATGAACAACCTCGACCCTGACGTGGCCGAGCACCCCGAGAAGCTCGTCGTGTACGGCGGAACCGGTAAGGCGGCCCGCAGCTGGGAGGCCTACGACGCGATCGTGCGCACCCTCACCACCCTGGAGAAGGACGAGACCCTGCTGGTACAGTCCGGCAAACCGGTCGGCGTGTTCCGCACGCATGAGTGGGCGCCGCGGGTGCTCATCGCGAACTCGAACCTCGTCGGCGACTGGGCGACCTGGCCGGAGTTCCGCAAGCTCGAGTCCCTCGGCCTGACCATGTACGGGCAGATGACCGCGGGTTCCTGGATCTACATCGGAACCCAGGGCATCCTGCAGGGAACGTACGAGACCTTCGCGGCTGTGGCGGCGAAACGCTTCGGCGGCACCCTCGCCGGCACCCTCACCCTCACCGGCGGCGCCGGCGGCATGGGCGGCGCACAGCCGATGGCGGTGACCCTCAACGAGGGCGTCGTGCTCATCGTCGACGTGGACCCGTCGCGCCTGCAGCGCCGGGTGGATCACGGCTACCTTGATCAGATGACCGAGAACATCGACGACGCCGTCGCCCGGGTCCTCGCCGCCAAGGCCGAGCGGCGGCCGCTCTCTGTCGGCCTCGTGGGCAACGCGGCAACGGTGTTCGCCGAGCTCCTCGCCCGCAAGGTGCCCATCGACATCGTCACCGACCAGACCTCGGCTCACGACCCGCTCGCCTACCTGCCGGAGGGCGTGACCGTCGACGAGTGGCACACCTACGCGGCCGAGAACCCTGAAGAGTTCACCATCCGCTCACGCGCCGCGATGGCCAAGCAGGTGCAGGCGATGGTCGACTTCCAGGACGCCGGAGCCGAGGTCTTCGACTACGGCAACTCGATCCGCGCCGAAGCGCTGCTCAGCGGATGTGAGCGCGCGTTCGAATTCCCCGGTTTCGTGCCCGCCTACATCCGGCCGCTGTTCGCCGAGGGCAAGGGCCCGTTCCGCTGGGCGGCGCTCTCCGGCGACCCGGCCGACATCGCCGCGACCGACAAGGCCATCGTCGAGCTGTTCCCCGACGACGAGCCGCTGCGTCGCTGGATCACCGCCGCCGGCGAGAAGGTGCACTTCGAAGGGCTGCCCGCCCGCATCTGCTGGCTTGGCTACAAGGAACGCCACCTCGCCGGCCTCAAGTTCAACGAGATGGTCGCGTCAGGTGAGCTCAGCGCGCCGGTCGCGATCGGCCGTGATCACCTCGACTCCGGCTCGGTGGCCTCGCCGTACCGCGAAACCGAGGCCATGAAGGACGGGTCGGATGCCATCGCCGACTGGCCGCTCCTCAACGCGCTGCTCAACACGGCATCCGGCGCCACCTGGGTGTCGATCCACCACGGCGGCGGTGTCGGCATCGGCCGCAGCATCCACGCCGGCCAGGTGATCGTCGCCGACGGCACCCCGCTGGCCGCCGAGAAGATCGAACGGGTGCTCACCAACGACCCCGGCACCGGCGTCATGCGGCACGTGGATGCCGGCTACGAACGTGCCGAGGAAGTGGCGCGCGAACGCGGCTTGCGCGTGCCGATGTGGGAGAACGACGCGCCTGCCGGGTCGCCGAATGCCTAGCGCCGTCGCCCACGGGATGCTCGCCGGGCTGTCCGAGATCGCCGACATCGGCCGTGACCGGCGTGCCGGCGGCTACTCGCGCCACCTCTGGGAGCCGGCCGAGCATGAGCTGAGGGCCTGGTTCGCCGAACGTGCCGCGCGGCTGGGCCTGGACGTCGAGGTCGACCGCAACGGCAACACCTGGGCCTGGTGGGGCGCCCCCGGACCCGACGCTGTCGTCATCGGCAGTCACCTGGACTCGGTGCCCGGCGGCGGCGCGTACGACGGCCCGCTCGGCGTGGTTTCCGCGCTCGAGGCCGTCGCCCGCCTGCAGGCGGCCGGCTTCGTGCCCGGCCGGCCCTGCGCCGTGCTGGTCTTCGCCGAAGAGGAGGGTTCACGGTTCGGCGTGGCCTGCCTCGGTTCGAGGCTGCTCTCCGGCGCCATCGACGCCGACAAAGCGCGCAGCCTCACCGACCGGGCCGGGATCACCTTCGCGGAGGCCGCGGTCACGGCAGGTATCGACCCCGCACATCTCGGTCGCGACCAGGAGTCGCTCGACCGCATCGGCCTGTTCCTCGAACTGCACGTGGAGCAGGGCCGCGGCCTGATCGACCTCGGCGAGCCTCTCGCTGTCGCGTCGTCGATTCTCGCGCACGGTCGCTGGCGCATGAGCTTCACCGGCCAGGGCAACCACGCCGGCGCCACCCTCATGTCAGACCGGAGCGACCCGATGGTGGCCGCAGCGCGCGCCATCGTCGATGTGCAGGAGGCCGCGCTGGCCAGTCCGGGCTCCCGCGCCACGGTCGGCCGGATCGAAGCACTGCCCGGAGGAACCAATGTGATCCCGTCCGCCGTTCACGCCTGGCTCGACGCCCGCGCGGAGACCGACGACCAGGTCCACGCCGTGGTCGCCGACATCAGCGCCCGGGTGCAGAACCAGCACGCCGGCTGCTCGGCCACGGTCGTCGAAGAGTCCTGGACGAGCACGGTCACCTTCGACCCCGACCTCGCCGCCCGCCTCGCCCTCGCGCTCGGCGGCATCCCGGCCCTTCCCACCGGTGCCGGCCACGACGCCGGCGTTCTGGCGGCGACCGTGCCGACCGCGATGCTTTTCGTGCGGAACCCGACGGGAATCTCTCACTCGCCGGAGGAATTCGCCACCCTCGACGACTGCCTCGCCGGTGTCGAAGCCCTCGACACCCTGCTGCGGGAGCTGCTGTGACGGCCGCGACGCCCGGCCTGTCGGCGTCCTACTGGTGCGAGGTGCTGCTCGTCGACGGCGTCGCCACTCCCGGTGTCCGTCTCACCGTGAGTGCCGACGGCCTGATCACCGGCCGCGCCGACGACGTGCAGCCCGAGCCCGGCGACATCCGCCTCGGCACCGTGCTGCCCGGACTGGCCAACGCGCATTCCCACGCCTTCCACCGGGCGCTCCGCGGCCGCACCCACGACCAGGGCGGCGACTTCTGGCACTGGCGGGAGTCGATGTACGCCGCGGCGCACGCCCTCACGCCGGAACGGTACCTCGACCTCGCCCGCGCCGTCTTCGCGGAGATGCTCGTCAGCGGCTATACGGCGGTGGCTGAGTTCCACTACCTCCACCACCGCACCGATGGCACCCCCTACCCTCAGGCTCACGCCATGGAACTCGCACTGACTCAGGCCGCGCGCGAGGTCGGCATCCGTCTGGTGCTGCTCGACACCAGCTACCTGGCCGGCGGTCTCGGCCGGCCTCTGCTGCCGGAGCAACGCGCCTTCGGTGACGGTTCGGCCGCAGGATGGCTGAGCCGCTGGACCGCGTTGCGCGCGGTTCTCACAGCGGATGCCACGTCCCGGCCGGGCGAACCGGCTCTCGTCACGCTCGGCGCCGCGCTGCATTCCGTGCGCGCCGTGCCCCGGGAGGACATGAAGGAGATCCTCGCCGGGTTACCGGCGGACACTCCCCTCCACATCCACCTGTCGGAACAGCCGCAGGAGAACGCCGACTGCCTGGCCGCCTATGAGGCGACTCCCACCGCGGTCCTCGCCGCCCTCGGTGCACTCACGCCGCGCCTGAGCGTCGTGCACGCCACGCATCTCAGCGACGACGACCTCGCTCGTCTCGGCGCCACCGGGGTCACCGTCGTGATGTGCCCGACCACCGAAGCGGACCTCGGTGACGGCATCGGTCCGGCGAGGGCGCTGGCCGCCGCCGGCGCGCCGATCGCGCTCGGCTCCGACCAGAACGCCGTCGTGGACCCGTTCCTGGAGATGCGCGGACTGGAGATGGGCGAACGGCTCGCGTCACTGGGACGCGGCCGTTTCACGCCGGCTGCACTGCTGCAGGCCGCGAGCGGGAACGGCTACGCCTCGCTCGGCCTGACCGTTCCCACCGATGGACAGATCCTGGTTCCTGGCGCACCCGCCGACCTCGTCGAGATCGATACGACGAGTCTCCGTACCGTGGGCGCCCGGGTGGAGCAGCTGGCATTGGCCGCTGCCGCCGGTGACGTGCAGCGGGTCGTCGTGGCCGGCCGCGTCGTGGCCGACCACGGTCGACTGGTGGGTGCCACCGCCAGCGGATCGCCCGCCCGACTGCTCGGCGACGCACTGGCAGCACTGGACGCCGGCTCAGGATCAGCTTCGCCTGGCAAGCCCGACTACGCGGAGGCAGCACAGTGACCGCCCAACTGATCACCGGGATCGGCGAACTCACCACCCATGCAGCCGAGACCAGCGCTGACGACATCCGCCTGTCGGATGCCGCGCTCGTGATCGAGGACGGACGGATCTCGTGGATCGGGCCGGCGGCATCCGCCCCACCGTCCGACACGGCCGTCGACGTGGGCGGCCGGGCGGTCCTGCCCGGCTGGGTCGACACGCACACGCACCTGATCTTTGCCGGCGATCGGGCAGCCGAGTTCGAGGCCCGGATGGCGGGCCAGCGATATGCCGCCGGCGGCATATCCACGACGATGGCTGCAACCCGGGCCGCCAGTACCGACGACCTCGTCGGGAACGCCCGCCGCCTGCGCGCCGAGGCCGAGGCATCCGGCACCACCTTTCTCGAAACCAAGACGGGCTACGGCCTCGACGTCGCGAGTGAGCTGCGTTCCGCCCAGGCGGCCGCCGACGTCGCCGACGTCGTCACCTTCCTCGGCGCCCACGTCGTGCCCCCCGGCATGGACCGCCGCGATTACCTCGACCTGGTCACCGGGCCGATGCTCACCGCTGTCTCCCCGCACGTGGACTTCATCGACGCGTTCTGCGAGACCGGTGCGTTCGACGTCGAGGAGTCCCGCGAGGTTCTGCTCGCCGGCCGTGCTGCCGGGCTCGGGCTGCGCCTGCACGGCAACCAGCTCGGTACCGGCGGCGGGGTGCGCCTGGCCGTGGACCTCGAATGCGCCAGCGTCGACCACTGCAACCACCTCGACCCGGCAGACATCGACGCGCTGGCCGGGTCGGACACGGTGGCCACCCTGTTGCCGGCCTGCGACCTCTCCACCCGCGAGCCCTTCCCTCCGGCCCGCCGGCTGCTCGACGCCGGGGCGTACATCGCCCTGGCCAGCAACTGCAACCCCGGCACCTCGTACACGACGTCGATGCCGTTCTGCGTCGCGACGGCGGTGCTCCAGATGGGCCTCACGGTGCGCGAAGCCGTCTGGGCAGCCACCCGGGGTGCGGCCAAAGCGGTGGGCCGCGAGCACGGGCCGGATGCGGTGGGGTCGCTCACGGTCGGCGGGCGCGCTGACCTGCAGGTCCTCGACGCTCCGTCGGTGGCGCACCTCGCCTACCGTCCGGGCACGCAGCTCTGCGTCGCCACCTGGACGGGAGGGGTGCGGGCCAAGCGCTCCCCCGTTGCGTTCTGCTGTCGGGGGCTGCGGCGCCTGCCGGAATGAACGTGTTGCGGGCGGTCGACCGCCCGGCCACTCCGTGGCGGAACGGGAACGGCAGCACCAGTGAGATCCTGGTGCGCCGGTCGGCGGAAGACGCCGGGTTCGACTGGCGGTTGAGCATCGCCACTGTGTCGTCCGACACCGACTTCTCCGCGTTCCCGGGCGTCGACCGGGAGCTGATGGCGCTCTCACCAGCCGTCCTCGGGCTCCTCGATGAGGGCGAACGGGTGGCCCTGGCCCGGTACGACGTGCACCGGTTCCCCGGTGAAAACGCGGTGGCATCCGTCGGCGTCATCGGCGAGACGCTCGACCTCAACCTGATGTGCGATCGCGGGCGCCGACGTGGCTCGCTGACGTCTCAGCTCGTGAGTGGGCCCGTGGTGCTCTCAGCGGGCGCCGACGAGGTGGCGCTGGTGCTTCTGGACGGCTCGCTCGAGTGCCGGGAGGGCATGGAGCCGTGGACCACGCTGGCCACGCACGACGCCGTCGTGCTGGCTTCCGGGGCGGAGCTAGAATTCCGCGGCGGTGCGGGCCGGGTCGCCATCGCCCGCGTGTCTCCCTTGCCTCCGGTGATCACGTAGCGAGCGAGCGCTGGGAGGCCTCTATACCCCGGCGAAGAACGCGCCGACCGCCCGCGACAGGCCGACGAGGTCGTCGACATGGGCCAGTTCGCGCGCCGAGTGCATCGAGAGCAGCGGCACACCCACGTCGACGACCCGGATGCCGAGCCTCGTCGCCGTGAGCGGCCCGATCGTCGACCCGCACGGCACCGTGTTGTTCGACACGAACTCCTGGTACGGCACGTCGGCGGAGGCGCACGCGCGCTCCCAGAGGGCCGCACCGACGGCATCCGTCGCGTAGCGCTGGTTCGCGTTGATCTTGAGCAGCACGCCGGAACCCATCACCGGCCGGTTCGCTCCGTCGTGCTTCTCGGAATAGTTGGGGTGCACCGAATGGCCGGCGTCGGCCGACACGCACCACGAGTTCGCGTACGCCCGCAGTCTCTCGGAGACGGATGCGCCGAGCTCGCTCCCGATTCGGCTGAGGATGTCATCGAGCATCGGGCCCGACGCACCGGAGCGCGACTCGGACCCCAGCTCCTCGTGGTCGAAGGCGGCGAGCACACTGATGTGGCGCGCGGCAGGGGCGTCGATCAGGGCGGCGAGGCCGGCGTACACCGACGAGAGGTTGTCCATCCGCCCGGCAGCGAACAGGTCGTGGTCGATCCCGAACCGGGCCGGCGCTTCGGTGGCTGCGGTGAGGATGTCGTAGCCGGCGACGTCCCACCCGTCGATGCCGGCGAGCGAGGCGAGGTGTTCGACCAGGTCGGCCGTGCTCGCATCACCGAGACCGTAGACCGGCGTCAGGTGCCGCTGCTTGTCGAGGGTGAGGCCGTTGTTCTGGTCGCGGTCGAGGTGGATGGCGAGCTGCGGAATCCGCAGGAACGGGCCGGTGCGCACGAGGTACTCACGGCCGTCACGGGTGACGAGCCGCCCGGCCAGCTCGAGCTCACGGTCGAGCCATGAGTTCAGCAGCGGCCCGCCGTAGACCTCGACCCCGGCCTGCAGCCAGCCGTTCGAACCGATCGTCGGCTTGGGTTTGAGCTTGAATCCGGGTGAGTCGGTGTGCGCACCGAGGATGCGGAACGGCGTCGTCGGGCCGGATGCCTCCGGCTGGCTCCACGCCACCACCGCACCGTCGCGGATCAGATAGTGCTTGCCCGCCCCGGTCGGCCACGCGTCCGTCTCGACGAGCGCGCTGAACCCGGCGGCGTCGAGGCGCCGGGCCACCTCGGCGGCCGCGTGGTACGACGACGGGCTCGCCTCGAGAAAGCGGGCGAAATCGGCGATGTAGGCGGCAGAGTCTGGCGTGGCATCCATGTGCCCATCCAACCATGCAGCGTGCGGCCGGTCCCGGCGGACGCTCAACAGGAAACCTCGCCGCGGAAGGCGCAGTTCATCCTGTCGAGTGTTCACCGCGCGCAGATTGTCCTGTCGAGCATTCGAAGAACCGGTGCGGCTCAGCCCCGCAGTGCCGCCAGGGCCGGGTGGCGGCGGAGGGCGGACTCGCCGACGCTCCCCCATACGGCCAGCACGGCGAGCGACTCCGCGGCGTCACCGCTGATCAGCACGGGCGGGCCGCTGTGGAGTCGCAGCACGAGCTGGCCCGGCTCCGCGTGCACTTCGGTGATGTCCCAGTACGGGATCTCGAGCAGCCGGTCGGGCAGCAGCACGAGGATGCGGCGATCGCTCGCAGCGACGGATGCCGTCACCTCGGCATCCCAATCCGTGCCGGCCGACGCGACGGAGACCCGGGCACCGGCAGTCCCGATGTTTGTGCGCGCCCGCGCCGCCGCGAGCATGCGCCGGGCGCTCGGCTGCGGCTGGCTGTGCCGCGCGAAGGAGACGGGGGCCGCGACGAAGACGGACTCGGTGGCATCCGTCGGGATGTCGCCGGGCGACTGGGTCTGCGGCAACAGCCCGTGTGACAGCGCCCAGAGCAGGTCGCGGGCTTTGGCGATGCCGTCGCCGGCGGGGCCGACGGCGTCGCGGGCGTGCAGTTTGCGGATGTGCAGGGCACGGATCACGAAGAACAGGCAGACGGCGGGAATGGCGAGCGCCAGCGCGAGCGACGCCTCGGACAGGAACCAGGCGATCGTCGAGGCCGACATGTGGGACTCGACGGCGATCCACAGCCAACCGAACCCGAGGAACGCGACAATCCCCACCACCAGTGGCAGCAGGACGCCGGGCCGTTTCCTCACGTTTCTAACTTAGAGGCCAACGCGACCCGCGGCTGCAGTCGAGCGGAACTTCGAGCAACTTCGCGGCTGCCGCTGGCTGCACCCCACACCCGCGCACCCCACCGCAACCCCCTTGCATGGGGGACAAGCGGGGCCCTTGACTTGAAGTACTTCCTGAAAGGACCAGAACCATGAGCACATCAGATCGCAGCGATCCCGACGCTCGCACCCGAGCTTTCAACGCCGGCAGCGGCGGGCCCGAGGCACACGGCGCGGTCCCGGCAGAACCCCAGTCCTCGTACCGCGAAGAGGTCACCGCACGCCAGAAGGAGCGGTTCGGCGGAATCCAGTTCGGCTCCGCCTTCTTCGGCTGGCTCGCCGCAACCGGACTGGCCGTGCTTCTGACTGCGATCGCGGCAGCAATCGGAGCAGCAATCACCGGCGGGGTCGAAGAAGCCGTCGACCAGACGGTCAGCACACCGTTCGGCAGCGTCATCGTCTACTCCATCGTCGTGCTCGCCATCCTCTTCATCGCCTACTACTGCGGTGGTTACGTGGCCGGCCGGATGGCCCGCTTCAACGGCGCGAAGCAGGGCTTCGCCGTCTGGCTGTGGGCTGTGGTCATCGCCATCGTCGCCGCTATTCTCGGCTTCGCCCTCGGCAACAACGTTCTCGCCGAAATGAACGTCTTCCCGCGGATTCCGACGAGCGCCGAAGAACTGAGCACCGCCGGAATCATCACGGCGATCCTGGCCGTCCTGGTCAGCCTGGGCGGGGCGATCCTCGGCGGCATGGCCGGCATGCGCTTCCACCGTCGCGTCGACCGCGCCGGTCTCGGCCGTTGACCCGCATCCGTTCACTGAAGAAGGAGTAAGCATGCTCGACTCACGCGATATCGGTGGCCTCCAGGGCGCACCCGTGATCGGCCGCGACAACGAAAAACTCGGCACGGTTGGGCAGGTGTTCCTCGACTCGCAGACCGGAGCGCCCAACTGGGTGACGGTGAAGACCGGGCTGTTCGGGCACAAGGAGACGTTCATTCCGCTGGCCGACGCCCGCTGGGACGGCGAAGAAGTCCACGTCGACATCGACCGCGAGACCGTCAAGGAGGCGCCGCGCATCGACACCGATGAGGCGCTCAGCCCGCACAACGAGGAAGCACTCTACCGCTATTACGGCCTCTCCGACCGCGACACCGACGGTGGAACCGCCCGACCCGACGAGTACCCCGACCGCGACTATTCCATCGGCCCCGACGGGCAGACGGTCACCCCGATTCCGACCGGCACGACGGATGCCGACCGCGAGGGCCTGCGGGACCGCGACCGGCTGCGCAATCCCGACCGGGACACCGACCGCGACGGTGTGAGCGACGTCAACGAGCGGACCGACACCCGGGCTGACACGGCCGCGCCGCGCGACCTCGCCGATCTGCACCCGGAGGAGAACCGGTATGACTCCCCTGATCCCCACGACCTGCGGATGAGCGAGCAGCCCCTCGGCGATCCCGCCCCAGCGGGCGGACTGGACGCCCAGGAACACCCCGGAAAGCACAGCCGCATGCGGCGCTTCGACCCGGCCGTGGATGGCGTAGAAGGCCAGAGGGTCGATCGGAACGACCCTCCCAGAACGTTGTGAACGCGCACCCGCCTGCCCCGGCGGGTCCGTCACATCGAAGGAAGGAACAACGATGAGTGATTCAGCGGCAACCGCCGAAGAACCGGAGTCCAACACGAGCAGCTCCTCTCTGCAGGAGGCGCTCGACGCGGAGGCGGTCGAGGAACAACACCTTGACGACCGTCACGCGACCGGCGAGCACGATGTTTCTGAAAAGCACGCCACGACAGAGGATCTGGGTGCCCTCGCCGGTGTCTACGAGGACGATCCCTACGAGTCCGCGGCGGATAACCCCGAGTTGGACCTCGGTAGAGGTATCGACAACATCTGACGACTCACGGCGACGCGGGTCCGGGCGTCCAGCCCGGGCCCGCTTCGTCGGTGAAAGAATGCCCGCATGCCGACCCGACTTCTCCTGCTCGCCGACACCCACGTCCCGAAGCGAGCGCGGGTGTTGCCCGACGCGGTCTGGCGCGCCGTCGACGACGTGGACGTGGTCTTCCACGCCGGCGACTGGGTCGAGGAGACGCTTCTCGACGAACTCGAGGCCCGTGCCGCCCGGCTGATCGGTGTGTACGGCAACAACGACGGCCCCGGGCTGCGGCAACGCCTGCCGGAGGTCGCCGAGGCGGTGATCGACGGCATCCGCTTTGCGATGATCCACGAGACGGGTCCGTCGACCGGTCGAGACGCGCGGTGTGAGGCGCAGTTCCCGGATGCCGACGTGCTGGTTTTCGGGCACAGCCACATCCCCTGGGATACGACCACGCCGCGCGGGCTGCGGCTGCTGAACCCCGGCTCCCCCACCGATCGCCGCCGCCAGCCGGTCTGCACCGTGATGACCGCGGTCGCCGACGCCGGAATGCTCCGCGACGTCGCGCTCGTGCCGGTCCCGTCTCAGGCCTGAGCCCGCGACCGCAAGCCCCTTGTCGCTCGTCGTCACCGCTGCCTACGGTGGGGGTTCCGACGAAAGGACCAGTCATGAGCGACCAGAACATGCAAGACGACAACCCGGCCACCGAGGGCGTCACCTCGGAGGGCGGCGTCTGGGGCGTCGGAGACCCCAAGGACGAAGACGCGCTCGCCGGGCAGACCGTCACCAACGACGCCGTCGCAGGTGAACCCGTGGAGCAGGATGCCGCCTTCCTCGACGTCGACGAGGCCGATGTCGAGACGTCGAGCACCGACGACGCCGACGACTCCGAGAACGACCAGCACCTGTTCAGCAACACCCACGGTGAGGTCGAACCGGGCACCGACAACCAGGACACCACGGTGTCGCAGCTCACCGACGCGCTCGACAGTGACGCGCTCGCATCGAGCAACGCTCCCGACACGGATGCCACGGGCTCGGAACGCTGACCCGCCGGGTCGGGCGTAAGCGAACCGGGGAACTCGCCGGGAGGCATCCCTCGGTCGGGGGAACTTTGATGGTGCCGCCATAGACTGGCTGCTCGGCAAATCTCTGCCGGAACACGAGGAGGCGGACTGTGCTGGGATCGGCGGCCCTTGTGCTCGATGTGATCCTCATCATCGCCCTCGTTCTCGCCCTGGTCTACGGCTGGGCCCGCGGGCTGGTTCGCGTTGTCGGCGGAATCGCCGGCATGATCGCCGGGGCGATTGCCGCGTTCTTCGTCGTTCCGCTGGTATCCACCTGGGCGGCGCTGTCGGTGTGGCGGGTGCCGCTGGCTTTGCTGGCCGGCCTGCTTCTCGTGTCGATCGGGTTCTCGCTCGGGGTCGCGATCGGCAACGCCGTCCGCCGCCCGCTGCACAAGACGCCGTTGCGGGTGGTCGATCGGATCCTCGGCGCGATCGCCAACGTCGCGGTGACTCTCGTCGTCGTGTCGCTGCTCGCGTTCGGCGCCCAGTCGATCGGCGCTCCCATCCTCACCCAGGCGATGGCGTCGTCGACCGTGCTGCGGACGGTCGACGACTTCACGCCGCGCCCCGTGGCATCCTTTCTCGCGCAGCTGAGGTCGACCATCGTCACCGATGGGCTGCCGCGCCTCATCGACGCGGTCGGTGTGCCGGCGACGGCGCCGTCGATTCCACAGATCGCGCTCGATTCACCTGCGCTGTCGCAAGCAGCGGCGTCCGTGGTGCGGATCACCGGCAACGCGCCCTCGTGCGGCACCGGAAGTGTCGGCACCGGCTTCGTCGTCGCCGAGGACCGCATCGTCACCAACGCGCACGTGCTCGCCGGCGTGACCGAGCTCGTCGTCGAGGTTCCGGGCGAGCTGCCGAAGTCGGGGCGCATCGTCTACTTCGACACGGTCGACGACCTCGCCGTCATCGCGGTCGACGGCCTCGACGCTGCTCCGCTCGCCCTCTCCCCCACCCTCGAAGCCGGAACCGAGGCCGCGTTCATGGGCTACCCCTACGGCGGGCCCTTCTCGGTGCAGGCGGCTGAGGTCCTCGGCAACGGGTCCACCCTCGTCGGCGACATCCACGGCGAGAACCCGGTGCCTCGCCAGATCTCGACCCTCGCCGCGAATGTGCAGCAGGGCAACTCGGGCGGGCCGCTCGTCACCGTCGACGGCGCTGTCGCCGGAGTGATCTTCGCGAAGTCCGACGGCACCGAGAACGTCGGCTACGCCCTCGCCATGGAAGAGGTCCTGCCGGTCATCGCGCAGGCCCCCGAGCTGACGGATGCCGTCACCTCCGGCTCCTGCGTCACCCACTGACCGCGGCCGTACTGCGGCATTCCGATGACGCAAAAGCACCGTATGAGCCGGTATTCGGTGCTCCTGCGTCACCGGAAGGATGGGTGCCGCCGCTGAGCTGACCTACTCGACGGCCTCGAACCAGGGCGTGTACGCCGCGACCTTGGTCTCGTACGGGGTCGGGGCGAGCATCCGCTTGACCGATTCGCGCACGGTGATGTTCGCGACGCCGATGAGCGCGATCTTCTCGACGGGCACCGCGTCGGCGACGAGCACCTCGGCTTCGAGCAGCGCTTCGGACTCTTCCTCGGAGCGGAGTTTGCGCAGCATCCGCACCGCGCTGGCGCTGTTGGCGGCGAACGGGGTCAGCGACCCGGCCGCGTCACCGTCGGCGACGACGACGTTCGCGAGGGCACCGACGCCTTCGACCGACACCGCGCCGATCGTGGTCACGAGCACGACGAAGTCGTTGACCGACAGGCCGGCGACGTCGCGAGCGAGCCGCGCGTCGGGCTTGCCCGAGCGGATGCTCTGCCACAGGAACGCGTCCGGCGAGAGGAAGAACGGAACAAAGGCTGAGACCGGCGAATCCTGCTGGCCGGCGACGAACACGGTCTTCCGCGCCTCGCGGTTCTCAGCCGAGGAGATGTCGACGACCGGGGTGGCGGCATCCGCCAGGACGCTGCCCGTCTTGAGGATCTCGGGCAGGTTGCTGATGTGGGTGACGTGGTAGAGGCGAACCTCGGACGCATCAAAATGCGGGAGTTTCACCGAGGCCGGCGCGACCTTCGGGGTGCCCGGCGTGCGGGCGGGGGCACGGGTGCGCCCGACGCGCTTCACCGGCTCTTTGATCTCGGGAACAAACACTGCCTGCGGGAAGCAGGTGTCGCAGAATCCCCGTTCGAATCCGTGCTTACATTCTTCACTCACAGCAGTACCTCTCGATGTGCGGCTTCTCCCCGCTCCCGACTTCCGGAAGTGCCACTCTCCCTACGTTACGTTCATTTGCTGAACGCCGCTTACCACGTCCGGTCCGGATGCCGGTCGGGCGGCTGTCGAGAACCGCGATGGGTAGCGACCGTTTCTCAGTTCGGAGAAAATCGGCAGATTCTGCGATTCGAGCCGGTCGGCGCTGGCTCGGGGCGAAATTTCCGAACCTGCGAGCCGCGCCCCCGCTACAGGCTCCGCCCGGACTCCCACAGATTGTCGGAGGTGCCGCTAATCAGGGTCGCGACCGAGATCGCCTGCGCGTCGGTGAACGAGGCGATGTAATCGATCACGGCGCGGCTCTGGCCGAGCCGCGCGATGTCCGAGACCCCCGTGCCGACCCCGGCCGAGGTGAAGAACTCGGGAGCATCTTCGAGCAGCCCGCGGTACTCCTCCGTCGCCGCCTCGACCGAATCGAGCAGCCTGCGGGGCGCGCGGGCGGCATCCGCCGGGTCGTTCAACCAGGCGTGGAAACCGTCGGCGAGCGCTTCGAGAACCCGCGACTGCCCGCGCTGGTACACGGCGAGGTCGGACCGGTCGAGCACGAACCGGGTGTGCACGAACTTGAGCACGACGACGTCGTGCCAGGCCTGCCGGCTCAGCCGCACATGCCCGCTGCGGATGTTCGGTTCGCGTTCGACCCGGATGCTCCCCTTCAGCCGGTCGATCCACCGTCGCGTGAACGCCGCCACCGCCCGGTCGGCGTCGAGGCCGCCGTCGTACGGGATCGTGAGGAGCCCTTCGACGAGATCCGTCGTGACCCGCTCGACCGAGTTGCGGAAGGCATCCGCGTCGGCGATCCAGGCATCCTTCGCCTGGACCTTGCGCCACGCCGCCTCAAGGGAATGCCCCGGCCGGCGCACCGCCAGTTCGGTCGGGTCGAGCCCGGCGAGCGCCGACTGGCCGGCCAGCCAGCCGTTGAGCTCGGCCGACACCGACGTGTACTGCAGCACCCCGGCGCGGTAGAAGTCGTCGAGGTCGTGCACCGAATACGCGATGTCGTCGGCGATGTCCATCACCGAGCACTCGAGCGTCTGCTGGTGGGTGCCGATCGCCGGGAACGCCGACAGCACATCCGCCATCTCGCGGGCGTCGATCGAGTAAGCGGAGAACTTCAGGGCCCCGGATGCCGCCTCCGTCCCGACCCCGCGCGGCAGCTCCTCCGGCGGGCGGGCCGGCAGGGCGCGCCATTCGCCGCGGGTCCACGGGTACTTGAGCACCGCGGCACGGACCGCCTTGGTGAGGTTGAGGCCGCGCGGGGTGGCGTCGCAGCTGTCCAGTGCCGTCAGGATGCGGAAAGTCTGGGCGTTTCCCTCAAAGCCGTCAGGCAGGCCCAGGCGGTCGCGGGCAACCCGGTCGAGGACCTGCTCGCCGAGGTGTCCGAAGGGCGGGTGGCCGAGGTCGTGGGCAGCCGCGGCGGCCTGCACGACGACGGGGTCGCATCCGCCGAGGTCGTCGACGATCGCGCGCACGTTCTCGGACGCATCCCGGAACCCGACCGCGATCGACCGCGCCACGGCCGACACCTTGAGCGAGTGGGTGAGGCGGTTGTGCACGATCGTGCCGGAGCCCGCCTGCGGGATCACCTGGGTGACGGCGGAGAGCCGGGTGAAGTACGGCGAGAAGCGGATGCGTTCCACGTCGACGCGGAATTCGTCCTCACCGGTGGTGGCTGGTTCGGGAAGGGTGCGGTCGCGGCCGCCTCCGGTGTGGGTTCGCGGGAAGCTCTGCATGGTGTCGCCAGCCTAGTAGCGCGCGTTGCTGTGGCGGCGCCGGGTCACCCGTTCCGGACTGAAACACCCGGCGCACCGGATGACCCCGACCGAACCGGGTGACTACGCGCGGCAGTGCACAGCCACGAGTTTGGTGCGGTGTCACTCCCCTCCGCTCGGCACTTCAGCCAGAAGAATCTCGCTCAGAGCACCGAGGAGGTCGGGGGCGAGGTCCATCGTCTGCAGTTGCCCGATCAAGAGGGCGGGATGCCTCGACGCCCGGATGGCGCTGATGATTCGCATCTTCAGGTCGTATTCGATCTGCGCATCCGTGAGCAGGTCCACCGAGCGCCGGTCCACGTCGTTCGCGGCCGTCGTGAGGCCACCGGCGAATCGCACGGCCACGTCGTCGGAGCGGGGCACGCCCTCGACGTGAACAGTGAGGGTGCGGGCGTCGGCGGAGTACACAGCGGTATGGGTGACCGGTGACCCGCCCACCGTCACCGTCACGGCGCCGGTCTCCGCGACACCGATGAACTCCAGGTCGAAGTCCCGGCGCGCAGGGACACACGCCACGTTGCCTGTTGCCGGCGCAATGGTGAAGGTTCCCGTCGTCCCCGAAAACTCCATGACCGTGTGCGCCCACGAGGATTCCACGACGAGGCTTCCGGTGCCGTCGTCCTCGCGCAGGTCGAACGATCCGTCCGCCCCGGCGAAGATGTGGACCTGCAGCCGCTCCGGGGCATCCGTGGAGTTGCCGATGTCGGCAAGCGGTACGAGTGGCACGATTGCACCGGCCCTGGCAAGAACCGGGATCGACTCCAGCCCGCGGTAGAGGTTCAGCTCGCGGCCACCCTCATATCTCAGCCCGGTGAAGAAGTCGATCCAGGTCCCCTCCGGCAGCCAGGCCTTCACCCGGGCGACGCCCACCGCGTTGTTGCCCGGTTGTGTGATCGGGCACACCATCAGTTCGGTGCCGAAGAGGTACTGGTTGCTGACCCGGTAGGCACCGTCCTCCTCCGGGTAGGCATAGTAGACCGGCTGCACGAGCGGCAGCGCGTTCGCCGATGCCAGATAGTTCATGGAGTAGAGATAGGGCACAAGTTGGTGCCGGAGCTGAAGGTGACTGCTCATGACGGCGGCAGCGGTGGCGCGGAAGTTCCATGGCTCCTTGCCGCTGAAGGGGTTGCCCTGGCTGTGCAGCCTCATGATCGGCGAGAAGACGCCGAACTGGGTCCACCTCACGGCGAGATCGTCGTCCTTCACTCCACCCATGTGGCCGCCGATGTCATGGCTCCACCAGCCGTAGCCGACGTTGGCAGCAGTAGCGGTGAAATAGGGCTGGAAGTCGAGACTCTCCCAGCTCACGATCGTGTCTCCAGAGAAGCCGATCGGGTAGCGATGGCTGCCCAGCCCCGCATAACGGGAGAACGTCATCGGGCGCGCACCGGCGCGGGCGGAGTCGAGGAAGTGGAAATGGTTGAGCATCCACAGGGGGTCGAGACCGGTCACCTTGGAGTGCGACCCCGACTGCCAGTCCAGCCACCAGAAGTCGACGCCTCGCTCCTCGAGCGGGTGATGCAGGCACTCGAAGTAGGCCGAGAGGAACGCCGGGTCGGTGACGTCGAAGACGATCGGGTCTTCGTTCTCCGTGTCCACACCGAGGCGGCGGGCCATTGACTCGTACGCGTCTTCATGGGCCTGGACACCGTCTGCGGGGTGCACGTTGAGGGTGAGACGGAGGCCGCGTTCGTGCAGCCAGGCCATGAACTCGTCGGGGTCGGGGAACAACTCGGTGTTCCAGCTGTAGCCGGTCCAGCCACTGCCGTACTTCGGGTCAACGTCGACGGTGTGCCAGTCCATGTCGACGACAGCGACCGAGAAGGGCAGGTTCTCCCGGTCGAACCGCTCGAACAGTTGCCGGTAATCCGCGTCGGAGTATCGGTGGAATCGACTCCACCAATTGCCCAGCGCGAACCTCGGAAGGAGGGGCGTCGGGCCCGTCAGCGCGTAGAAGTCGGCGAGACATTCGCGATAGCTGCGGCCGTAGCCGAAGAAGTAGAGGTCCGTGCCGGCGCCCCCACGGGGTTCGATCCAGCCGTCGTCGTCGAAGACGAGGGAGGCGCTGTCGTCGATGACCGAAAACCCCTGGCGCGACATCAAGCCGGGCTGCAACGGCACCGCTCCGTCGATGTCGTCGAGAGTCCGAGCCGTCCCGCCCAGATCGTTCGTCGGTTCGCCGAAACGCCACAAGCTCTTGTGGTTGCTCAGTTTGCCCGTGACCTGAACGCTGAGTCCGTTCGGAGAGAACGGCTTCTTGTCATAGGAGAGCTGCAGGTGCTCGGTGATGATCTGCAGGTGGTCGCCGTGGTCGAGGACCCTGAACAGCGGCACAGCGAAGTGGCGCGAGAGGACGAGCTGCGAGGCCCGGTCTTCGAAGCGCTGGTCGGAGCTGTATTCCATCCGGATCAGTCGCGACGTGAGGACCGTGAATCTGTAGTTGGTTCCGGTGATGACGGCCGCAGGATTTGCGTGGGGAGCGGTGGGGAGTGTCGGGCGCTCCGTTACCCGGAGAGCTTCGAGCGAGGAGTGAGTGCTGATGGTCATGAAAGTGAGCGGTCCTTTTCGACGATGCCGGCCGTTTGGGCCGGAGAAGCAGGGAGACGGCGGGCGATGTCAGCCCTTGACGGACCCGTCGGTGAGTCCGCCGACCAGGTATTTCTGCAGGCCCAGGTAGACGATGAGCACGGGCAGGGATGCGAGCAGTGCGCCAGCGCTGAACACCCCGAAGTTGGCGTTGCGCTGCCCCTGGATGAGCCCGTAAAGCCCGACGGCAACGGTTTTGGAATCGGACTCGGTGAGGAACACGGACGCGAGCATGATCTCGCTGTATGTGCCCACAAAGGTGAGCAGCGCCACGGTGGCGAGGATGGGCTTGACCAGTGGAAGCACGATGAGGAAAAACGTTTGCGCGTGGGAGGCTCCGTCGAGCAAGGCCGCCTCGTCGAGCTCGCGAGGCACGGTGTCGTAGTACCCCTTCAGAAGCCAGACGTTGCCGCCGAGAACACCGCCCAGGTAGGCCAGAACCAGGCCGAGCGACGAGTTCAGCCCGAATGCGGGGAAGATCGCGCCGATTTCGACGAACATCAGGTAGAGCGCGATGAGCGCCAGCAACGACGGAAACATCTGCAAAAGAAGCAATCCGAGCAGGAATTGATAGCGGCCGCGAAAGCGAAGACGGGAGAACGCGAATGCGGCTGCCGCAGAAATCAGCACAGTGACGACCGTGGCAGTGAGCGTGACGAGGATGGAGTTGAAGAACCACGACCCGAATTGGATCTCCGGGTTGTTGAACAAGTCGGTGAAGTTCTGGAGCGACGCGCTCGTCGGAACGACCGACGTGCTTTGGAGCGTGCCGAGGGGGTTGATCGCTGCAGAAACGATGAATAGAACAGGGAAGAGAGCGAACGCCAGGGCGAGGATCGCCACCAGGTAACGCCACCCGGTGCTCTGCCACCAGGAACCCTGGATGCCGGTGGCGAACCGCCCGCCGCGCCGGTGCGCCGGGCTGGTCCCAGGGTCGGTGACGGTCTGGGGTGCTGGTGCCAGGGGCGTCGTCGTCATGAGTTGACCTCCTCGAGGGCAATCGCTCTGCGGAAACTGGAGATCGACAGGATCGCCACGATGATGAAGATGAAGATCGAGATGGCCGCAGCGAAGCCGAACTGTGACCCGGCACCGCCGAATGCCAGCCGGTAGGTGTAGCTGATGAGAAGGTCGGTGGCGCCGGCCGACGGGTTGTCTGCCGGGAACGGGCCGCCCTCGGTCAGGAGGAAGATCAGGGTGAAGTTGTTGAAGTTGAAGGCGAACGACGCGACGAGCATCGGGGCGATCGAGGTCATCAAGAGGGGCAGGGTGATGGATCTGAAGACCCGCCACGGTGACGCGCCGTCGACGATCGCCGCCTCCGTCAGGTTCGCCGGCATCGACTGCAGTGCCCCCGTGCAGATCAGGAACATGTAGGGGAATCCCAGCCAGAGGTTGGTGACCAGGAGCGCAACCTTCGCCCACCAGACATCGCCCAGCCAGTTCACGTCGAGACCGGTGAGGTTGTTGATCAGCCCGAAGTCCTTGTTGTACATGCTCGCCCAGACCAGAGCGGTGATGAAGCCGGGGAGAGCGTAGGGCAGCAGGAGCAGCGACCGCGTGGCGCGTTGTCCGATCATCTTGCGGTTGAGCACGAGCGCCAGCAGCAGCCCGAGGGCGAAGGTCGTGAGCACCGAGAGGCCGGCGAAAGCGATGTTCCAGAGCAGGATGCCGACGAAGCTGTTGCGCACTGTGTCGTTGGTGAGCACCTTCGTGAAATTGTCGAAGCCCACGAATTGCTTCCACCCGGGCGCAAGTGTGGCGCCGCCGCCCTCCGGGACCCAGCTGGCATTGTCGGCGATATAGACGGTGCCGCTCGTGGAATCGATGATCGTATCTGTCTCAGCGTCGTACCGATACTGCACTGCGCCGGCGAATGCTTCGGACAGGCCGATCTTCTTGACCGCCTTGTCGCCTTGCAACGGAACACTGAAGGCGTCGAATTCACCGGATCTGTCGTTGATTTGAACCCCGGAAAGCACACTGTAGCCGTCTGCGGCAGTCACCTTGCCGCCCTCGACTGTCACGTCGGGGGCATCGAGCGGGCTGACACCCTCCTCGTCACCGAGCAGCGCAGCTCCGTCGGCCCCGACCATGAGATAGACAAAGGGCGCGACAGCCGGGTCCGCCCCGTCTGCCACGGCAACGGTCAGCGCGTACCTGTCGGCGTCAGGCTCTTCGACGATCGGCCCGTTGACCGTGATCGCCTCGATCGACTCCTCCTTGGAGATGGTGTGTCCGTCGGAGGCGTTGGTGAACGCGGTGTAGAAGGTGTAGAAGACCGGGTAGATCTGAAACATCAGCATCAGCAGAATGCCCGGAATCAGGTATTTGAGGGGAACGAACTTACGGGTGGCGTACGTCGCGACGACAGCGAGCGTCGCGGCGACGACAATGGCGGTCGCCCACCACTGTTCGTTCGCGACCGTTACGGAGACTGCCTGGATCGCGACCGCCAGGATGACGGCCAGCATCAGATACCGGACGAGTACGCCGAGGCCGCCGTTGCCCGTTCGCGGACGGGGCGGTCTGGAGGCTGGCCTCGCGGTGTCGACCGACTCCGCGCGTTCCTCAATGATGGTCATCATGCTCGGGCCCCTTCAAGGCCGGGCGGATGGTGCGGACCCTGACGGGGGCCGCACCATCCTGTGGGCGTCAGTTGGCGTCGGCGATCTGCTGACGGATGGTCGCGGCGGCGGCCGCCAACGTGGATGCCGGGTCTGCGCCACCGATGATGGCGGCTTCGGCCTTGCTCAGCGGGTCCCACACAACGGCCATGGCCGGGAAGGTCGGGCTGGGCTGGCCGAGAACGCCGGCATCGCCGAGGCCCTTGATGTCAGCGTCCGTCGCCGACTGCTGCACGAATGCCTCGGTGACAGCCGAGGGCCGCCCGCTGGCGGCGCTGAAAGCCAGCGAGGTGTCGACGTCGCTGCCGATGAAGTTCGTCACGAACTCCTGGGCGAACGACTTGTTCGTCGCCTTGGACGAGATATACAGGCCCTGCACGCCGACGAAGGGTTTCGCGGTGCCGCCGCCGAATCCCGGGACAGCCGTGATCTCATAGTTGACGCCGGCTTCCTTCAGCGCCTCGATAGCCCATCCACCAGAAACCATGAACGGCGTCTTTCCCTCGGCGAAGAGAGAAATGCTGTTGTCGGCATCGATCGACGTGGAGAGGACTCCCTGATTCGCGAGCCCCTGAATCGTCGTCATGGCGGCGATGGACTCCGGCGACTCGAGACCGAGATCATCGGGGTTGTACGTGCCGTCGGCGTTGGTCCCGAAGAGGTACCCGCCCGCCCCGGTGAACAGCGGCTGCAGGTGGTAGGAGTCGCCGTTCTGTCCGACCGGCAGCGACAGGACGTTCTCGACCGATCCCGCGTCGACGAGCTGCTGCCCTGTGGTGACGAGCTCTTCCATCGTGGCCGGTACAGCCGGAACAAAATCCGTGTTGCGGAAGAGAGCCACGTTGTCGATCGCGTAGGGCACGCCGTAGACCTGCTCGTTGTAGGTCATCGCGTTCACGGCGACTCCCTGATACGCCGCCAGCTGATCGGCCGACAGGTTGAGCGGGTCGATCGCGTCGTTCTGCACGAGGTTGCCGATCGCGTCGCTGGCGGTCATGAGAATGTCCGGGCCCTTGCCGGAGTTCGTGGCCGTCACATAGGTCGCGCGCAATTCGCCACTGATCGGCTGCACTTCAACCGAGATTCCGTTCTCCTCGCCGAAGCTGGCCGCGAACGGCTTCAGCATCGCTGCGTGCTCCTGCGAAGTCCAGATGACGAGGTCGGCATCCGCTCGAACCGGCGCCTCTGTGCTTTCAGCCTTCGGCGCGGGCGTACCAGAGCTGCTGCAGCCAGTCGCGAGAAGGCCGACGACGGCGAACACGGCAAGACCGGACGCGAGGTGGGGTCGGTGGCGCATGGAAGACTCCTTTATCTTCGAGGACACCCCGCCGAAACGGCGAGATTGTCAGTGGTGGGGTGTGCGATAGCCGGGTCCTCAGGAGCCGTCAGCCGCAATGGTTTAGCGTTATACTTCGAGAAGCTAGCAGTCGGAAAAGGTCGCTGTCAAATGTCTTGAGGATGGCAGGCCGACGATTGCCTACAATAAGGAGCGCCGAGATCGCGGTGCCGAAAAGCGGAGGTGAGTCTGGTGGCGGTCACGCTCAAGGACATCGCCCGAGAAGCCGGCACCACGGTCATGACGGTGTCCAACGTCATCAACGGCCGGTATGGCAAGGTCTCCCAGGCGACCGTCGACAAGGTGCGAGCGATCGCCGAGAAGCTGGAGTACGTGCCCAGCGCCACTGCCCGCAGCCTGGTTGCCCGTTCGTCGCGTCTCGTCGGCGTGCTGCTCCCCGACTCTGAAGGCCACGACGTCCTGGTGAGCCCGCACAACGTCGCTGTGATCGGTGTCATCGAGCGGATGCTCCAAGAGCACGGTTACTACGTGCTGCTCCGCAGCATCCCGTCGTCGGATCCCGGTTCGGTGACGGCCGCCCTGCGCTCCTGGAACCTCGACGGCGCCGTCTTCATCGGCTTTCTGGACAGTCAGATTCGCAGCATGAGGGCGACTCTGGATACCGCCCTCGTCGTGCTCGACAGTTACGAGAAGAACTCCGAGGTGATGAACGTGCGCCTCGACGACCGGAAGGGCGGCTACCTCGCCACCCGCCACCTCATCGACAAGGGCCACACCCGGATCGCGTTCGTCGGGCCCAGGATCACGGAACGCGGCGTCGTCAAGGAGCGCTACAACGGCTACCGCAAGGCACTACGGGAGGCCGGGATCGAACCCGACGATGCGCTCATCGTGGCGACGGACGTCACGCACGCCCGGGGTATTGAGGCCGGACGTTTGCTGATCGCGCAGCATCCGGATGTCACCGCGGTCTTCGCCACAGCCGACCTGCTGGCAGCCGGAATCATGGAGGGCGTGCGTGCGGAAGGTAAGGACGTGCCGTCGGACCTGTCGGTGGTCGGATTCGACAACCTCGATCTTGCGACCTACGTCTCCCCCCAGCTGACGACGGTTACCCAGGATCTGACCGCGAAGGCAACGCGAGCGGTCGAGTTGCTGCTCATGAGCATGAGTTCCGAAGGCGTGCAGACCGCGGAGACGGTGATGGATGTTCAGCTGGTGGAGCGCGGCTCGGTACGCGACCTTCGCGTGTAAACCCCGGTCGCCCGTCGAGGCTGCCCGCCGGGTCACCCGTTCCGGTCCAGATCACCCGGCGCACCGGATGACTTCGTCCGAAGCGGGTGACTACGCGCGCGGGAGGGCGGTGCGGCGCGGCATCCGCTCAGTGCGGCGAGACACCCTCGAGCATGCCGCGCAGGAAGTGGCGCTGCAAAAAGATGTAGAGCACCACAACGGGCAGCGCGACCATCACCGCGCCGGCGGCGAGCAGGGCGGTGCCCTGCGTGTATTGCCCCTGGAAGAACGCGAGGCCGAGCGGCGCCGTGCGCACACTCCCGCTCGGTGACATCACCAGCGGGATGAGGAACTCGTTCCAGGTCCACAGGAACACGAGCAGCACCAGCGTCGTGACCGCCGGACGGGCATTGGGCACGAGGATCTGCCACAGGATACGCATGCTTCCCGCGCCGTCGAGCCGGGCGGCATCCATCATCGAGCGGCTCGCCGAACGAAAGTAGGTGCGCATCCAGTAGGTGCCGAACGCGATTGACATGGCGATCTGCGGCAGGGCGACGCCCCAGAGCGTGTTGGTGAGCCCGAGCATCCGCAGGTCGAAGTACAGCGGAACGAGAAACGCCTCGGTCGGCACCATGATGCCGACCAGAAACAGGTAGAAGAAGAAGGTCGCGCCCCGGAACCGCATGGTGCCGAGGGCGTAGCCGGCGAGGATCGACACGGTGACGGATGTGACGACCACGATCACCGCGACGGTGACGGATGTCATCATGTACTGCCCGAACCGGCCGATCTGCCAGGCGTCGGCGAAGTTCTCCCAGTGGAACACCCGGCCCTCACGCCCGACCGAGGCGCTCTGCGGTCCAAGGGCGAGGCTGAGGATGAGTCCCAGGGGACCGAGAACGATCAGGGCGAAGACGGCGAGGATCAGGTAGTTCGCCGAGACCTCGAAGCGCGAGACCCTCACGACCGGTCCCCGATGCGGTTCACGGCGGCGGTGATCGCGAAGACGAGGATCGTGAGAACGATGCCGATCGCGGTGGCGGTGCCGACCTCGCCCAGTTCGAACGCCCGGCGGTAGACCTCGTAGCTCGGCACCGTCGTCGAGGTGCCCGGCCCACCGCCGGTCGTGACATAGACGAGGTCGAAGGTTTTGAGGGCGGCGACGATGGTCAGTGTGAGTGCCACGGCGATCTCCCCCCGGATCGATGGCAGGGTGAGGGCGAAGAACTCCCGGATCGGGCCGGCGCCGTCGAGCCGGGCGGCCTCGTAGAGGTCGAGCGGCACCCGGCTCATGCCCGCCATGAGCAGCACGGTGACCAGGCCCGTCGACACCCAGGTGCCGATCAGGCCGACCGCGGGGAGGGTCCAGGTGTAGTCGCCGAGCCACGCGGTGGTCAGCCCGTCGAGTCCGATCAGTCGCAGGAACCCGTTCAGCGGCCCGGTGGGCGCGTAGATCTGGCGCCAGGTGACGGCGACCACGACCATGGCGATCACCTGCGGGAGGAAGATGACCGTGCGGAAGAAGCCGATCCCCTTCACTTTCGCCCGGGTCAGGATGGCGGCGAGCGCGAGTCCGATGACGAGCGGCAGGATCGCGTAGAAGAAGACCAGCACGAAAGCGTGCCCGAACGCGGACCTGAGCCGCTCGTCCGAGAACACCGACAGGTAGTTCTCGAACCCGACGAAGGTCGAGGCGCCGAGACCGTCCCATTCGAAGAAGGAGAACTGCCCGGCCCGCACGAGCGGCACGAGCAGGAACAACGCGTACAGCAACAGTGCCGGCGCGAGGTAGGCGTACGGGACCCACCCGCGTCGGGACCGGACCGGATGCCGCGTGGCACTCCGTCCGGACCGCGCGCCCGTTCCCCGGCCTACCGTCGCGACATCAGCCATTCGATTCGAGGAACTCCGTGTAGTCGGCTTCGAGGGCTTCGGTGAACTGCTGTGGAGTGGTGCGGCCGTCGAGCAGGTCCTGCAGCGACTGGCCGAGGGTGTCACCGAAGGTCGGGGTGGCGTAGTCGAGGTAGGGCAGCAGGCTGCCGTCCTGGGTCACGCTCTCGAAGGCGGTGTAGACGTCGGCGAGCACCCCGGACTCGGGAGCGAGTTCCGCCGTGCGGTTCACCGGGAGGTTGCCGGTCTCGGCGAGGACCTCCATCGCGGCGTCGTTGGTGAGGAAGTCGATGTACGCCGCGGCGACATCCGTGTTCTCAGCCGCCGACGTGATCGTGAACGGCAGGCCGGTGCCGCCGGTGGTCGCGAGGGTGCCGGCATCCGTTTCGGGGATGAAGAATCCGAGGTCGTCGCCCATGGCGTCGGCGAGGTCGGCGGTGAGCCAGGATCCGCCGAGCAGGAAGACGCCGTCGCCGGCGGCGAGGGCCTGCCAGGCGGCGTCATAGTCGGTGCCGTTCGCGCCCTCGTTGAAGTAGCCGTTGTCGACCCAGGCCTGCAGAGCGGCGGCGGCTTTCTCGTTTTCGGGGGTGGTCCAGCTGGCACCGGGGTTACCGAGGCCGAGCTTCGTGATCTCGTCGGGGGCGACGGAGTCGCCCTGCAGCGGCCCGAACACGTGACCGGCCGGCCACTGTTCGATGTTGCCGAGCTGGATCGGGATCTCACCGGCGGCCCTGGCCGCGGCCAGGGCCCTGTCGAAGGCCGCCCAGTCGGCGGGAACCTCGAGGCCGAGTCCCTCGAGCTTGCTCTTGGAGTAGAAGACGCCGACGACCTCGCCGACCTGCGGCAGACCGTAGAGGTCGCCCTCGCCGAAGACGGTGGCGTCCTCGCTGTAGGTGGAGTACTGCAGGATCGACTCGGCGTACCGGTCGAACCAGCCGTAGGCATCCGCGTAGTCGTCGAGCGGGCGCAACTGGTCAGCCGCGACGAACGCGCCCATGGTGCTGCGGCCGTTGTTGGCCTGGACGACGTCGGGGGCGTCCTTGTCGGTGAGCGCGAGCCGAAGTGTCGTGTTCAGGTCGTCGAACGCCTGTGAGACCCGGTCGATGCTGACGTTCGGGTACTTCTCCTCGAAGGCGGCATTGAGCTGCTCGATCTGCTCGTTCTGGGCTCCGCGTACTTCCTGGTCCCAGACCGTGAGGGTGACGTCTCCGACGCCCGAGATGTCGGTGCTGATCTCGGTGCTCTGCGGGTCGGGCGCGTCGCTCTGGCCGGTGCCGGGCGCGCAGGCGGCGAGGGTGGCGGCGACGGCAATGCCGCCGATCACGACGGACGTCAGCCGGGTATGTCTTCTCATGGGATCTCTTTCTGGAAGGGGCCGGCGCTCGCGGCAGCAGGGGCCTGCCCTCCATAGTGGTCGAACCAGCTCGTCCCATTGTCCCGCGAGTTTGCGCCGTTCGCCGTTCCGTGACGGATGCCGCCGGTCAGGCCCGGCGCCATCGGCAACTTCACCCACTCCGGACCAATACACCCGGCGCACCGGGTGAACCCGACCGGAACGCGTGAACCCGTCGCGGGTGGCACCAACCCCACGGCAGCGAACGGATGCCACGCGACTGGCAGGGAGCGGACGCCACGCGACCCGCAGCATCCCGCCACTTCACCCGCTCCGGACCAAAACACCCGGCGCACCAGGTGAACCCGACCGGAACGCGTGAACTCGGCGCAAAAGGCGCGACGCTCCCGACGGAGCGCCGCGCCTCAGGTGCCGGCGGCCTTAGACGGCCAGCCGCGGGTAGTCGGTGTATCCCTCGGCGCCGTCCGCGTAGAACGTCGCCGCGTTCGGCTCGTTCTCGGGGTGCTCACCCTGCCAGCGCTCGACGAGGTCCGGGTTCGCAATGGCGAGGCGGCCGACGGCGACGGCATCCGCGTGGGAGTCGTCGATGAGGTCGATCGCCTCTTCGCGGGTGGTGACGGTGCCGAAGCCACTGTTGGTGATGAGCGCGCCGCCGAAGCGGCTGCGCAGGTTCTGCACGAGGTCGCCGGCCGGTTCGCGGTGCAGCACGCTGAGGTACGCCAGGCCGAGCGGAGCGAGCGCGTCGACGAGGGTGCCGTAGGTGGCGGTGACGTCCGCGGCATCCGATTCGAGGGCATCCTGGATGTTGTGCTCCGGAGAGATGCGGATGCCGACGCGCCCGGCCCCGACGGCGGTCGCGACTGCGTCGGTAACCTCGGTCGTGAAGCGGGCGCGGTTCTCGGGTGAACCGCCGTAGACGTCGTCGCGCTGGTTGGAGGCCGGCGAGAGGAACTCGTGCAGCAGGTAGCCGTTGGCGCTGTGGACCTCGACGCCGTCGAGTCCTGCTTCGATGGCGTTGCGGGCGGCGGTCACGAGTTCATCGCGAACGGTGGCGAGCTCGTCGAGAGTGAGTGCGTGCGGAACCGGGTACGGCACTTTGCCGGCCGGGGTGCGGACGTCGCCCGTGATGGCGATGGCGCTCGGCGCCACGATGCGGTCGGTGCCGGTGATGGCGGGATGCGACACGCGGCCGCCGTGCATGAGCTGCATGACGATGCGTCCACCCTTGGCGTGGACGGCGTCGGCGACGCGGCGCCAGCCCGCGATCTGCTGAGCGGTGACGATGCCCGGCTGCCCCGGGTACGCCTTGGATTCGGCGCTCACGTAGGTTCCCTCGGTGATGATCAGGCCCAGGCTGGCCCGCTGCGCGTAGTGTTCGGCGATCAGTTCGCCGGGCACGCCGTCGGCGTCGGAGCGAAGCCGGGTGAGCGGCGCCATGACGACCCGGTTGGGCAGGTGGAGATTTCCGAGAGAGACGGGTGAGAACAGATCCATAGAACGGATGCCTTTCGGTTGCGTCGCGCGCCGATCAGCGCACCCTCGGGGGAACGTGTGGTGGGTCGGTGCTATTCCGTCAGGAGCGCTTTGAGTTCTCGCGCGCTGAGCTCGTAGCGGACGGGCGATGTGTCAAAAGGTGGCGATGACCCTGGCCGCAGATACACCAAACCAAGACCGGCCAGCGCGATTAGCGCTGGCCGGTCTTTGTACGAGCCGGCTCCATCATGCTTGCCACATTTATAGTCCTGCTCTTAGAGAACTTCGACCTGCTTCACTTCGAAGAGCGGAACCGTAGTGTTCCCGCCAATCTGGGTGTCATAGCTGTAGCTTCCGGTGTTTGTGACCCACATTTTGACGACGTCACCCTCGACAACCGGGGCGAGGAGAGGACAGTCGCTCTCCCCGTCACCGCCAAAAGCCATGACGTCTTGCGAATACTCCCAGTCACTCTCCATGAGGGCCGATGCCGTGGATGCAAGGAAGGAGCATTTCCCGCTGGCGGCGTCGAACTGCCAGACACTTCCGTAAACTACGAGGTTTTTTCCCACCGCAGCGTCCGGGTCCTTGACCAGAAGGGCGAAATCCCGCTCCGGGATCTCGACGTAGGCACTCAAATCTTCTGGGACTGGAGCCGGCTGTTCCTGTTCGGGAGCCGCCTCTTCGACTGGCTCTTCGGGGGACTCCTCGACTGACTCCTGAGAAGAGGACTGCGATGACACACTGCCGGAATTTTCCGCATTGGCGCCGATGAAAGTGATGAAAACGACGATGGAAACCAGCCAGGCGACAACGCCAAGGATCAATGCGGCGAGCGAAAGCCCCTTGCGCCTGCCCTTTCTGGCCATGCCGACAAGTGCGAGGACGATAGCCGTAATCGCGAATACGAAGGTGAAACCAGCGATGGGCGGAATAACCGCGAACAGAAAGGCCAGTACGCCAAAAACTACAGCTACCACACCGAGGCGACTCGGGCCCTTCGTCGGCGGCGGCGTAGGTTCCCAAGGCATGGGTCCGCCCGGGAAAGGTGCGCCTGGATACTGAGGCGGCGCCTGACCAGCCATCGGTCCAGCTGGCGCGTAACCGGGTTGTGCCGGCTGCGGGTATGACGGCTGCGACGCGGCGGCGGGATTCAGAGGCACGGGCTGAGGGTTGGGCACAGCAGGCACCCCGTTTGGTTCGGTCAAGGCAACTCCAGAGAACGGTTTGATTGGAGCCAGGCAACTCTGTACTCCATACGCCGAAAGAAGACGTAATCGCACTCTATGGCTCGCCTCAAACACCTCTGGTGCTGATCCGCTCAGATCATACGGTTTGTCACCTTGTCTGGGTGCAAGGAATCGACCGGCCGGTTCCGCAGCCAACCCTAGACTCGCGGAATGATCGACTTCTCGAACGGTTCCGTCTTCAAACTCGCCGCCTGTGACCCCGGTGAGATTGCGGCATCGGTGCAGCCCCTCTTCGTCGAAGGAGAGCAGATCATGGTCGCGGCCAAAACCGTTCGGGACTTCGTCGTCTTCACCAACAAGCGCATCATCGCGGTGAACGTGCAGGGCATCAGCGGCAGGAAGCGTGACTTCTCAAGCCTCCCCTACAACAAGATTCAGGCTTTCTCGATCGAGACGGCAGGGACTTTCGACCTGGACGCCGAACTCGAGCTCTGGTTCAGCGGGCTCGGCAAAGTGAAGCTCGAGTTCAAGGGCAACTTCGACATTACTTACCTCGGCAAGCTCATCGGCTTCTATGTCCTATAGGAGCCGAATCCTCACCACTCCGCGTCGCCACCGACCCACCGCGTCGGCGGGTTGTGCCCGGCGCAGATCCACTCGATGTCCTCGGCCTTGATCCGCTCGCGCAGCAACCGCTCCGTCGTGCGCGCCATCGCCTTGTCGCTGATCACCAGGCGGTGGAACTGCTTGATGTTCCCGTGTTTCGTGACGGTGACGGCATCCCCGGTGAAGAGCACGTCGCCCCACCGAAAACCGAGGTGACCCGGCGTATGCCCGGGTGTCGGGAATGCCAGCAGCCCGGGGAAGATTTCGAGCGTACCGGTCACTTCCACCAACCCGTCGGGATAGTCCGCCGCCGCCACCCGGTGGATAAGGCGACGAAACAGCGTCGGCGGGGCGACGTCGCCGCGCAGGATTGCGGCATCCGCGGTGCTCATCCAGACCGGAACCTTCAGCGCCTGCTGCAGCCGCTTCACGATCTGCATGTGGTCGCGGTCATAGTGCGTGACCAGGATGTCGGTCACCTTGCCGGTTCGCGACTCGGCGTCGCGCAGTTCGGCCAGCACGTCATCGAACGCGGATGCCATGCCCGGGTCGATCACGGCAGTGCGGTCCTCGCCGCGAACGACGTAGGTGTTGACTCCTTTGGACTTCTCGAGTTGAAAGCAGTTCTCGGCGATGAGGCGCATGCGAATCCCTTCAAGCGGCACTCGGTAGTACACCACGCAGTGGCCCGAGGGTCGAGGCCTTGTGCCGCGAACGGTCAACAGGATCCGACGGGGGGAAGCGGTCAGTTCATCCTGTTGAGCGTCGCTCCACCCCAAATTGTCCTGTCTAGCGGCCGCGTTAACAACTGCCGTTGGCTGAGCAGCCGCGGCTATCCACAGATCGAGGTCGAACCGGTTCCAGCCCCTCTAGCGGGGCTACCCTCTCCGCATGATTATCAATTCCGGTTGGGACTTCTTGTTCCTCGCGAAGGAACATCTGTGGCAGGACGAGCACTCGCGCAAACTCGTCGTGATCGCTGCCGACGACGACCTCGAGCACTACTTCACCGAGGTTGTCACCGACACCTACAACGGTCTTCTCGACGAGTACCACGACGCCATCCTCGCGGCGGTGGATGTCGACTACGTTCGGTACTTCGCCCTCGCGCAGGAGTCGGCACCGCGGGATACCTCTGATCTCGACTACGAGATGACGAGACGCCTGAAAACGGCGGCCGCGGCGCGGGGACTGCAACTCATCAGCCACCTCTATGTCGCACAGGAATCCTGGTGTTCGACCGGGCCGGTGCACCGCCTCTCGGAATACGTCCACGCGGGCGACGAGTATCCAATCGTGCGCATTGAGCGACCACCGCGGTATCCGCAGCGGCGACGAGCACCGGTAGTCAAGTTGCTGTCGGATCCGTGACTCGAAAGGACCCCTTCTCCAGCACATCCAGCGCTGGTGTTTTTCGAGCACTCCTGGTGGGAGTGATCTGCCCGGCTCGAGGTTCTACGCCCGCGCGGCATTCATCGACGGCGCCGTCTCCTTGGTCGGCTGGGCCCAGAACACCGCGAGAACGATGATGCCAGCCACCGGAACCAGGGCGAAGAATAGCATCGCCCAGCTGTAACCGGCGTCACGGAGGCGGCGCACGGTAACCGCGAGATTCGGCAGCAGAACGGCGATCCCCCACAGACTGGCGAGGATCGTGCCGAGGTACGTGCCCTCACCGAACGGCACCGTGTTGAACACGTTGAGCGCCGCCGTCACGAGCGCGTAGAACAGAATCCACCACCAGAACTCGGACCGCGACGCGCGGCCAGTGAACTCGGCATAATTGCGGAACACGGACTGGATTGCTTCACCGAATGTCATGGCTCCTCCTCGACTCGAAGCAACGCTCTCATTGTAGAAATGCGCCGAACCTGCCGAAAGGGCACTCCGGGCATGATTTCGAGGGACGCAAAACGCTCTTAAACCCGAAGTTTGACGACGGTTCGCGTCCCTTGAAACAGCTGGGCGCGCTAAGAAGCGGATGCCGCCGCCAGAGACCCCTCGATCCCGTCGAGAATGATGCCCAGGCCGAACGCGAACTCGTTGCCGTAGGCATACCCGGGCTGCAGGATCAGTTCCGTCGCCATCGCCGCGAGATGCGGAAAAGCCCCCGACATCATTGCCTGCTGCGCCATGATGTCTTCGGTCACCGCCCCGATGTCCCCCGCGTCGTCGAGCGGCAGTGACGCCTCCTGCAGCGCGAACCCGTGCACATAGCTGTCGAGCAGCGACATGGCGTGCGCGGCGAGCGGAATGGAGAATCCGGCGGCCACGAGGCATCCGATCGTCGCGTTGAGGTAGTTCAGCGACTCGACCGTGCTCCGGGCGTCGACCTGCGAGATGGCCCACGGATGCCGCTTCAACACGTCGCGAGCGGACTCCGACCGTTCGCGCAGGGCGGGCTTCCACGCGGCATCCGCTGCCGGGATCGCCATCTCGCTGACGACGAGTCCGACCATGCCGTCGAGCAGTTCGTCCTTGTTCTTGACGTGGTAATACAGCGACATCGCCTCGACGCCGAGCTCACCCGCGAGTTTGCGCATGCTCAGAGAGTCAATGCCGCCGGAGTCGGCGAGCGCCACCGCGACCCGGATCGCCCGCTCCCGCGTGACCGGCTCCCGTGTTGTCTTCGTTGTGGAGCGCACCACCACGTCCTCCGCTTCGGCCTCAGATTTTTTACCTACACCCGTAGACACTACCTTACGGCGTATGGTACATTTTTCCGCATCACCTTACACCGTATGGTGAACCCTTCTCGAAGGAACCGATCATGACCACCCCACTCGCCAGCTCCGCTCCCTGGACCCAGGCCGATATGCCCGACCTCACCGGCACGACGGCCATCGTCACCGGCGGCAACAGCGGCATCGGCCTCGAAACGGCGCGCGCTCTGGCCGGTCACGGCGCCCATGTCGTGCTCGCCGTGCGCGACGTGACGAGGGGTCGGGATGCCGCGGCCACGATCGTCGGCTCCACCGAGGTCCGCCAGCTGGATCTCGCCGACCTCGCCTCGGTCAGGCGATTCGCGGCGGACTGGACCGGCGACATCCACCTGCTCATCAACAACGCCGGTGTCATGGTGCCGCCGCTCACCCGCACGGCCGACGGGTTCGAGCTGCAGTTTGGCACCAACCACCTCGGCCACTTCGCCCTCACCAATCTGCTGCTGCCGCACATCACCGGGCGCATCGTCACCGTCGCGAGCAGCGTGCACAAGTCGGGCACCATCGACTTCGACGACCTCAACTTCACCACTCGTCGCTACGGCGGCGGGTCAGCCGGGTACGCCCAGTCGAAGCTCGCGAACCTGCTCTTCACACTCGAACTGCAGCGGCGCCTCACCGCAGCCGGGTCGAGCGTCGTCGCGACCGCCGCCCATCCGGGTATGGCGGCGACGAACCTCAACTCGAGTTCCACCAACGTGGCGCTCAACCTCTTCGCCAAGGTCGTCGTCGCCCTGTTCGCGCAGAAGGCGATCGACGGCGCGGCCACGACCCTGTTCGCCGCGACGGCGCCGATGCCCGCCGCGGGCTACGCCGGACCGAGCAAGCGCGGCGGATTCGCCGGCCCTCCGGTGCTCGTCGACCGTTCCACCGACGCGTCCGACCGGGTCGTAGCCGCTCGCCTCTGGGCTGTGTCCGAGGAACTGACGGGCACGACCTTCCCGCTCCCCGTTCGCTAGAGGGAGCGAAGCGACCGAAGCGACACGGCTCCCTAACGAACCTTTTCACTCCCAGGAGACAACAATGACAACCCAATCCCTCACCGACCGCACCCGCACCCGCCTGGTCGGCATCCTCTTCCTGGCCGCGATCCCCGCCTACGGAATCGGAACGGCCCTCACGACATCCGTTCTGAGCGCTCCCGACCAGCTCACCGCCGTCGCCGCGAACACCCCGCAGTACACGCTGGGCGCCGCTCTGATGCTCGCCAACTCGGTCATCGTGGCGAGCATCGGTGTGCTGTTGTTCCCGCTCCTCAAACGGCACAGCCTCCCCGTCGCCCGCATCTACCTCGTCGGCCGACTGGTCGAAGCGGTGGTGCTTCTCGTCGGCATCGGATTCCTCTTCTCGCTCGTCGCCCTCAGCGGCGAACTCGCCGGCACAGCGGATGCCACGGACCTCGCGACCCGCGCCGCATCCGCAGTCGAGGCAAACGACGTCGCCTACCAGGTGGCGATGGCCGCCCTCGGTTTCGCGAGCCTGTTCTTCTGCGCTCTGCTGTTCCGGGCGCAGCTCGTGCCGCGGTGGCTCGCGCTGTGGGGCATTGTCGGCTACGCCGTGTTCTTTGCCGGAGCGGTGCTCGAACTACTGGGCGTCGAGGGCATCGGACTGCCCCTGTCGATCCTCGGAGGGCTCTTCGAGATTGCCTTCGGTGTGTGGCTAATCGTGAGGGGTTTCCGTTCGCCCGTCGCCAGCGTGCGCGCTCACTCGACACAGCTTGCCTGAGGCCCTTGGCTTCGCTTCGCTCCAGCCAGCGGGGAGGTGTGCTCCAGCCAGCGGGGGGTGTGCTCCAGCCAGCGGGGGGGGGGGGGGCAGCGAGCAGCAGGGCGTTACCGCGCCCGAACCGGCTGCCGCAAAACGGTCCTGAGCTTCTCGGGCGCGGTGCGGCGAACGTCGCTCAGGTAGATCTCATGGTGGTCGCCGTTGAAGGTGAGCCCGTGGGCGGGCATGAACTCGTCGTGCAGCCGCGCGAGCGTCGGAGCTTCGTCGGAATACGACCCGATGTGGAGGATCTGGATGGAACGCCCCTCGTCGAGCGTGAGCAACCGCACCCGGTCGACCGCCTTACCGCCCTTTCCCTTCGCTGTCACCGCGGTGACGGCATCCGCGATCATCGCAGGCGTGATCCAGTCGGGTTGGCTGATCAGGAGGGTCCACTCCCAGGCGTCCCGGTCGCCACGGGTGAATGCGGTCATGTCGTCGGCTCGCCACAGCCCTTCCAGCGGTCCGACGACGAAATCGCGGCCGAGCGCGTTCTTGCTCGCGAACTTCAGCGCGTAGGCGACCGGGTACAGCGCCTCGAGCGCGGCGGCGTACTCTGTGGAAGTACTCGGGTCGCCGCGTCCGTCGACGGCGAGGTACTGCATCCGGGGCACGTCCAGGGTCGAGAAGTCCGTCGGCGACGGCGCGTACAGCGCCTTGTGCGCGACCTTGATGTCGTACTTGTCCACGGCCCTCCCTTGATTGCGCTCTGTCCTGGCGTCCTATCCTGCAGCGACGTACCCGACGCGGGAGGTGTTGGCGAAACGGTTAGGCGGCGTCCCACAGCTCGTCGAAGCGCAGCAGCAGTTCGGAGGCCAGATCGGAAGATGATATCGCCAGGCTGATGTCGTCGAAATCTTCGTACGACCCGGCCGACCAGTTGTGGCTTCCGATCACGGCGAGCTTTCGGTCGATTACGAGGAATTTGGAGTGCATCAGCGTTTCCTCCGCATCTGAGCGGACCGGCACCCCTGCGTTTTCCAGAAACTCCTTCGCGGGCTTGTTGATGATGGTCGACAGGTATGGGTCATTTTTCCGGTCGCGGTCAAGGACCACGCGAACGGCGACTCCCCGTTGGTGAGCCTCGACCAGCTTCTCGAGCAGAATCCGGGTGGGGTGCTCCGCACCGCCCAGGGCAATGTGGAACATGCACACCTCAATCGAGACCAGCGCGTCGCCGATCGCCGACTCGACCGCGGGGTGATACGCATCGTTGGCAAGCACCGCGACCCACTCTGCCGCCAGAGCCTCGTCGCTGGGCGGCGTCGGCGGGCGTCTCCTGACGCGATGTGTCGTGAAGGGGTGCGGATGCTCCGCACAGCTGGCGATCAGCACATCCAAGGTACCGAGGAGGGACGTCGCCCCTGAACCACCCAAGGCATGGACCAGCCTGAGGCGCGACCCGAGGTCGTCGGCCTGGTGAATGGCGAGAAGCTCGGGGCGGGCGTACGAAACCACATGTGTCAGGTCCTCCACTCCGATGGGGCCGAGGCCTTCTACCCGTTGGTCCAGTTCCTCCGCCGAGGAGAACGGTCCCGCCACGCCACGGGATGCGACGATTCGCGCCGCCAACGCCGGCCCGATTCCGGGGAGACCATTCAGTTGCGCCGCGGTGGCATTGTTGATCGCAACAACGTCGCGAGCCTGGACCTCACGCTCAAAGGCAACGTTGGCAGGCTGGTCGTCCACCACGAAGCCTGCCGTGATGTCCGGAGCAGCGACGTGGCGGAGTGTGTGCCCGCAGGCCTCGTCCACCAGTTGCAGGGCACGCGAATCTCGGTCGGCATCCGTGGGTAGCTCATCAGAGATCCTGAGTCCGCCGACGAGCCCGAAGAGAGCCGCCAGCCGTGCGCGCGCCGCGCTTGCCTCTTCGGTCACGGGGGCCATGCCGAGCTCGAAGTACAGCCGGGCGACGACGGCGTCGGTCGCGAATTCAGACCAATCAAAAACGAACATCATGGCGCCCCCGCCCGGATCCACTGAGCGTTGAAATGCGCTGTGAAGTAGGAGGCGAGCGCCGGAGAGTCGAATCGGACGCTGTCCTGGTGCTGGCCCGAGAACGCCCCGGCCGACCAGTTGTGGGATCCGACCAGCACGGAGTCGTCAGCAATAACGAGCTTGGCGTGGCTTCCTCGTCGGGGCTGCGCCGCAAGCCATCGGACCGGGATGCTCCGGTCATGGAACACCTGCGCAGCGCCGGCGGTTGCTTCGGCGATTCTCTGATTTGTCCGTGAGCCACCGAGCACTATCCTCACGTCCAGGCCCCGCCACAGTGCGGCCTCTAACGCGAGAACGATGTCGTTCACCGCTTCGGATCTGCTGCCGGCGTCGACGATGAACATGCTCACCAGGCACCGTTGCCCGGCTCCGCCGAGCATTTCACGAACCCGGAGTGGATACTCCTCGTCCGCGACCAGTAAGGCTGTGCCGCCAAGCGCGCCGATGGGGTACATGGGTCACGCCGGATTGAGGATCGGGTCGAGGAGCGCGTCGGTGGAGTCCCTGAAGAATCCGATCAGTACAGGGAGCCCCACAATTCGGCGGAGAAGAGCCGCTTTTGCTTCCAGGAGCCGCGCTTCCAGGAGCACACCGGACGACCCGGGCACCTCGTGGATGCTGTCGAGCATGCTGGCGAACATGGTGAGTTGCCCTTTCACGACACTCTCCCTGAGCCCATACGACAGGGCGGCCGAGGCGCGCCGCTCGGCCTTAGACACAGTCGCCTGCTCCTCCTCGGTCAGCAGCCTCATCTCAGTCACACCTCCCAATCAGCAGGTCATCCCGGAGCAGGCTCCGGCGTGGACACTCCCCACGGAAAATCAGGAAGGTCCGAAGGGGTGCCGGACTCCGACGACGTGCATTCGCTCTCGATCTCCGTCTGAACTTCCTGGCCGAAGTTGTACCCCGCCGTCTCCTCGCCGGCATCTGGCAGACCTGCCTGGTCCACTGCCGCGTGGAACGCCTCATGAGCGACGATGTTGGCGACCTCGCTGCCTTCCGCCTGGCAAAGGAAGTCGGGCGAAAGGTGAATCGTCCCGGTGGACGGGTCGTACGCGCCGAGAAGATCGCTTCCGCTGTCAGGGTCGACGATCGGGTCGTCGCTCCACTCCACGTCATTGAAGCCCCATGACTCCAGAAGGTCTCCCCCGTACTCCTTCATGGCTTCGAACCCGTCGGATGTACATCCGATCGAGTCCCACTCGCCTACTACGTCGCAGATCCCCATCGCCATACCCTCGTGCACGACCCGGAGCGCTTCCATGACGCCCAGAAGCACATCTGCGGGCGGCTCCGTCACCAAAAACAGTGGCACTCGGGGTCGGTCGCGTCAATCCTTCCCGTGCCGGATGTCACACCGGTTCAGCAGATTTCGTCGGCTTCGCACCCCGGAGCCGCGCGTCGACGGCATCCAAAGCCTCCCGGAACTCCACCTCGGACTCCTTCGGAAATTTGTATCCTTCCGGGCCGGCAAAGATGAACGAAGCCTGCTCCGCCTCGGGCTTGCCGGAGTTGCGCTCGCGCTCGTACACCTCGAACCACTTGTCGTAGTGTTCCACCAGCTTCATCGCGGGCGGGCGAAGCTCGGGGGTGAGGAGGTGGTACTTCTCCAGCAGGATCCGGCGGATGGTCTCGTTGCTGTCGGCCATGATGCGCGTCTCCAGGTGGAGATTGCGGCTCCGCCAGCGGCCGAAGGCCTGCCTGGTGCGCGCGAGGTGGGCGCATACGGGGCCGAGGACTTCTGCGAGCAACGCACGGTCGGCATCCCGTGCTTCGGCGATCGCCCGAAACTCCGCGGCGACGCTCTCCTTGATGCGGGCTTCGGAGCGTCGGGTGAGCAGCCCGACAAGGGCTGCGATGACGGTGCCGCTCACAACGGCGCCGAGGATGGCGGACCACAGGTCATCCATGCCCGTTCACCTCCTCTGAGGCTGGTGTCCGGCACAGTTTCTCACCCTCGAGCCGAGGATGACAGGGCCCCAGCGAGCAAGACATCTGTAACGGCGCGGTGACGCCCCCGTCGTTACTCTCCCCCTTCCACCTCAATGAAAGGGATGAATAGATGCCCCTGCAACTCGTCACGGCTGGAGCTCTCTCGGCGAACGTCGCCGGTCCCGCCGAAACGTCGGTCACCATTGCGCGATCCGGTGGAGCCGGATGGGCGACGAGTCTGGTCTCGACTAGAGATACGGCATGAGCCGCTCGATCCCTCCAACCCCGCACTGAGCCCTCCCCCTCCCCGCTCCCCTTCGGGAGTCTCCCCCCTCCCCCGCTCGCTCGAGGGAGCGAAGCGACCGAAGCGGAGGGCCCGCACCAAGCCTCCAACCCCTCATTGGGGTCTCCCCGCAGCCTGACCTGCACCCTAGATTTGGATGTCGCTACCAAACGAGGGGGTCGGATGAGTCGCGAGACCCACTACGACGTTCTCGGCGCCCCGCACACCTCAAGCGCCACCGAACTGAAGCGGGCCTACCGGCGAGCACTCCGCACCAGCCATCCGGATGTCGGCGGCTCAGCCGAGAGCTTCCGCCGGGTGCAGTCCGCGTGGGCGGTTCTCAGCGATACCGCCCGGCGGGCCGAGTACGACCGCCTGCATCTGCCGCAGGCATCCGCTTCCCCGAAGACCGAGACCCGCCGGGAGCGGGCGTCGTCCCGACGGCCAGCAAGCGAGCCGGCTCCCAGTGCGACAGCGACGCCGACCTTCGCGACGGTGCATGGGCATCCGGGTGGATCGTCCCGCGCCCGCTACCTCGACATCTCCCGCGAGTGGATGCTGTCACCCCGGCCCCCGACACCGCCGGCGAAGCCACCGCGCCTCCGTCACGAGCGGGACCGCTTTCTACACATGTGGGGTGTCGTCTGCCTGCAGTTGCTGCTGCCGTTCGCTCTGGTGGTCATGGTTCTATGGATCGTCGCGGCGAGCACAGGGAACCTCCCCTCCTTCGCCGAGGGCGCTCTGTTCCCCGCTCTGCGCCAGGTGGCGGTCGGCATCTTCGGAGTGGCGTTCCTTTGCGGCGGCGTGGTCGCGACGATGAGGCTGGTGACGAGCCGCGCCCGCGCCGAAGTGCGCCGTTCCCGCTCGAGGAACCGGAGCATCTATGCCGAGCGGCGCTCCGAGTACCGGGCCAGCCTCCGCGTGTTCGCCGACGACCTATCGCGTCGCCCAAGCAACGCGGACGTCTTCCTCCGCTCTCCGTATTCGCCCGATTCGGTGACGGTCGCGCCAGCCGACGCGAGGGTCGAGTTCGCCCGAGCCGTGGCACAGGAGCAGATCGCGGTGGCGTTGAAGCGGCTCAGTGCCGAGTTCACGGTGTGGCATGACGTGCGCGTGGGGAACGACGGCGCCTACGCGTCGCACCTGGTGGTCGGGCCGCAGGGCCTCTTCCTCGTCGAGCCGCTCAGTGAGCGCTCGCGGCTGGACCCGTCGCGGCTGGGCGCCTTGACGGATGCCATCGGCGTGACGGGGCTCACCGGCATCCTTTTCGTCGACCCGGACCCGGCGGCGGTGAACGCACCACCGGCGAAGCTCGGTGACCGCCCGGTGTTTACCTGGCGCGTAGGCACTGCTCGTCTGGCGCCGATGCTGGAGGGCGGGATTCCTGGCGCCGAGCGGGGCCAGAGCTGGGAAGTGGGTCAACTCGCGGAGCGCGTGTCGCGGCGGGTGGCATTCGCGTAGGAGTCACCCCACTTAGGGTGCACGTTGCATTGCGAGCCCCGTCAGGTGTGAGTCGGATGCCAGAATGAGCCAGACACGCTATCAGGGGGAGTGCGGATGTCGGCTGGTTCATCTGCGGGGCAGGAGTCCCTCCGGCAGTTCGCCCTCGCGGCGCAGCATGAGCGCGCGGCACGAGACGCCCGCGAGGCAGCTGGCCGGTATCGGGCAGCGTCGGTGTCCGAAAAGCAGGTCGCTCGAGTTCTTGCTCCACTTTCCGCCGCGGGCTATCACTTCTTGCCCGACCGTCAGTGGCCCGGGAGCCGAACCGCGCAAGTTGACCTCGTCATGGTCGGACCAGGCGGAGTGTTCATCGTCGATACGAAGTGGTGGAAAGACGTTGTAATCGCCGCCGGGCGGGTGTTCCGCGATCAGGACGACGTTACCGACGAGTTCGATAATCTCGCGGATCTGGCTTTCGGCACTGAGGGAGCCCTCGGGGCCGTTGGACTCGCCCCGGGCGAGGTGCGACCGATCGTGGTTCTCGCCGGCCGCAAGGGCGTCAAGGCGAGCATCGGCACGGTCGACATAGTCGGTGAAGGTGACGTGCTCCGTCACATTGCTTCAAGAGGATCCCGGCTGACCGCGGTTCAAGTCGACACCGTCCTTCGGGCGGCATTGAGCCATTTTCCAGTGCTTGGCGCTGCTCAACCGGTCAACACAATGCTCCCTGAACCGGTGATCGAAGCTCCGTCTGCGACTATCGACGAGAGCGACCTGCTCTCTACCGATGAGGTGAACTCGGCGTTATTGGGAGGAATGCTCGCGGCCCCCGTCGAAGAATGGATGACCTTCCTGCACCCGGATCAGAGCAAGCTCATTCGTCGTAACTTCAACGGACCCTCCCGGATTCGTGGAGCCGCAGGCACCGGCAAGACCGTAATCGGACTCCACCGGGCGGCGTACCTCGCTCGATCTCGTCCTGGCAAAGTTCTGGTCACAACCTACGTCCGAACCTTGCCCACGGTGCTCTCGAGCCTGATGGAGCGGATGGCACCAGAGGTAAGCGACAAGGTCGAGTTCGTGAGCGTACATCGGTTCGCGCACCGAGTCCTCAGCGAGCGCGGCATCCGGGTGAACACAAACCCGACGCAGGCAAATTCCGCCTTCAAGTCTGCCTGGTTTGAAGTCGGAGCAAAGGGCCCATTAGCTGCCATCGAAGCTAAAGATCGGTACTGGAAAGAGGAAATCGATCACGTCATCAAAGGACGAGGAATGACGTCATTCGAGGACTATGCAAACTCAGCACGCATCGGCCGACGGCGGCGATTGTCAATTGACCAGCGCCGCGACGTCTGGGCACTTTACCGTTCATATGAGGACCGTCTGCGGAAAGCCGGAATCAACGACTTTGCTGATCAGATCCTCCTCGCCGCCCAGTCACTTCGAAATGACCCACTCACCGAATACTCAGCGGTGATTGTGGATGAGGCACAGGACCTCTCGTGCGCGATGGTTGGGATGCTTCACTCTCTCGTCGGAGACGGCGCTGACGGATTCACACTGATCGGCGATGGACAGCAAAGCATCTATCCCGGCGGATACACACTTGCCGAAGTTGGGATCTCCCTGGCTGGCCGCGGTGTGGTCATGGACACCAATTACCGAAACACCGCAGAGGTTGTGGCCTTCGCGAATGCAATGATCGCGGGCGACCAGTTCACCGACATCGAAGGTACCGACCAACGGGCTGACGCCACGAAACTGGTCCCGCGGCATGGGAGTGCGCCTGTTGTCGTGACCTGTGAGACGGTGGCCGACCACGACTTCGCGATGGTGAACCGCATCCGAGCTGTGGCTAGCGAAGTCGGAACGTCGTTTGGAGACATAGGCATCCTCGGGCTAACGAATGCGACAGTGGATCTCGTCGAGAGGGCCTGCAGAGCTGCCGGAATACCTACGGTCGACCTCGAAAAGTACGATGGGCGGACCATCGATGCAGTGAAGATCGGCACGGTGAAGCGCGCAAAGGGGCTGGAGTTCAAGCAAGTGCTTGTCCCCCGGTTGCGAACCTCTCAGCTCTACTCGAACGTTCGAGGACCGCAACCCGCAGAAGCCGCAGCCATCGCGATCAACGACATCGTGCGCGAGCGCGACGAACGCGATCGCCGGGAACTCTACGTCGCCATGACTCGAGCGCGTGACGGACTCTGGGTTGGTGTCATTGGGTGACTTCCGCTCGTCAGTCGGTCAGATCGGTGTGGAAATAGTCAAATAGTGCTGCCTCTATTGGTTGCTCGAAGCTAAGAAGCATTCGGACCACTGGGACGGTGGCGCCGCTTTCCGATTGCATGGTGGTCTGCTCGGCGTCGCTAGAACGCGCCTTTCCCAGGTAATAGAAACCAGTCCCTTCCGCATCGTTCTTCTTCACAAACACGTGGAGCTCTACCGCGTTGTCGACAATCGCTACGACCTCAGAGCTGACGAGCGTTCGCTTGCTCCTCGTGTACCAACGGAAGGTTTGGGTATCGAGCAACTCATCTTCATATGCCGTGCTCGCCGACACGTCGTCGGACTTATGCAACGTCACAAAGATCGGACAGGATCGTGTGTCCATGTCGACTCGATATCCGTAGATCGTTGAGTACATGTTCGTCGTCCAGTTAAGGAGGCGGCTCGCATCTTTGCGGGAATACTGCCGGCCCGGCATGAATGGAACAGACGAATCGTATCGCCGCTCGGTGATACTCAGCCCGGTCTCAATTACGTCGTCGACATCGGCTCTGAACTTTGATGAGGTCGAATACAGCGTGGTGAAACCATCGGTCAGTTGAATCCGCCCGTCGCTCCCCATCCTGGCTGGCCCGACTGTTTTAAAGCTCTGCTGCTCCGATGCCGTATTGAATTCGAGAGTGAGACTTCGCGCCGCGCTCCTGACAACACCTTCGGATGTGAACACCCCCGCTTCGAGGAACAAGTCCGTGATCGATTTTTCGGCTGCCGAACCGTGGGTGAGTAGGTGGCGAAGAAGAATAAGTTCATGTGGACGCTTGATGGGGAGCAACTCCCGTGAGATCACTGACAAGGCCAGCGAAGCGTCGGGGGTGAGCCCGAGTTCGTCAATCTTGAGTTTGGCAAGGAGCTCGGGATAGTTTCCGACCTTCGTTGCGAGCACAATCGGGTCGACGGATTCGAAGCGAAGAAAATCGAACAACACTGGTGTCCGACCCACGCGTCTCCGCACCGCTTCGATCGCCGATTTCAGGTTGTGGAAGTTGTCGAGCTTCACCATCTGAAGCGAGCGCAGTACTCGCTCCTGGGCGATTCGGTCGAAACGCACACTCGAAAGTCCAGCAAGGACGCCAACTTCCTCCGCCGAAATCAAGTTCTTCCTGAGCGACTCTTTATTTAGAGACTCGTCACCGAAGAGAGCAATCGGGATCAGATAGTTGTTGGTGTAATTGCCGATGAAGTCAATGACAATCAGGTATTCCTTGCCCGGTGCTTTTCTTAGCCCACGGCCGAGTTGCTGCACGAAAACGATGCTGGACTGCGTTTGTCGCAGCATGACCACTTGGTTGATCGACGGAATGTCTACGCCTTCGTTGAAGATGTCGACAGTGAGAACGTAGTCGAGGTCGCCTGCTTCCAGTTGCTCCACCACGCTCTCACGACGCTCGATCGAGTCCTCGCCAGTCAGGGCAACGGTCCGCAGTCGCTCCCCGCGGAGACGTCGTTGATTCAATTCCGCCGAGAGGGCGTGCGCTTCCTCTTTCCTGCTACAGAAGATCAGTCCGCGCGGTGCAACTCCCGCATGACCATAGGTCTCGATCGATTGCACGATGTGATCGACTCGCGCTGAGTCCACCAGTCGCGTGAGGTCCGTGAATTCAGTGGTGATTTCCCCATCCTCGAAGGTGATGTCCGCGACACCGTAGTAATGGAAGGGGGCAAGCATGTCGAGTTCAAGCGCACTGTTGAGTCGAATCTCGTATGGGACGTTGTAGTTGAATATCTCAAAAATGTTCTCACCGTCTGTCCGTTCAGGGGTGGCCGTCATCCCCAGGAGGAACTCGGGGCGGAAGTGATCGAGAACGCGCGTGAAGCTCGCGGCGCCTGCACGGTGGACCTCATCAACGAGCATGTAATCGAATGACTTTGGATCGAGGCAATCTAAGACATGTTGTTGAGAAAGCGTCTGCACCGTCGCAAAGACGAATCGCCGGTCCGCCTGGCGCGTCGTGCCGGCAAGCTTTCCGAAATCGCTTGGTGGGGCATCCAAGACGCGCTGGAACTCGCGAATGGCTCGATCCAGAATCTGCTCGCGGTGAGCTACGAACAGCATTCGGTTCGGGCCAACCGCCCGAACATCCAGGGCCGACAGAATGGTTTTTCCTGTTCCAGTAGCAGAGATCACGAGTGCTCGGTCTTGACCGGCATTACGTACGCTCGCTATTGCGCCCAGAGCATCGACCTGCATTGCGTTGGGTGTAACAACGGAGCTGACAGATGGGGTCTGTGCCTGGGGATCGGTTGGTAGGAAAGGCAGGGGCGAAACGACCGGCGGTCGATAGACCTTCGAGTAGTCGTCGATCCACCCCTGTGTGAGTGGGACTGAATTGAAGAGCTCCTCGTCAAGGAGGTTGGTGAATTGCTCGGCCAAGTCGCTGTTTCGTGACGCGGAGACCTTCAGATTCCACTCATGATTTGTCGCCAGGGCGCTTTCGGTGAGATTGGAGCTTCCGAGTATTGCTGTGACGCCGTCAGCCCGCCCAAAAACATAGCCCTTGGGATGGAACGCCGACGTCTGGTGCAGCCGGACATCGATTCCCACGTTGGTCAGATTCAGCAACTCGGAAAACGCGTGCGGGCTATTGAAGCCGAGGTAGTTTGACGTGACGATGCGGCCCACGCCTTGAAATTCGATTAGCTCTTGCTTGAGCAAGGCGATTGCGCGCGGTGAGACAAATGCGACCGAGAACATGAAGGAACTGGCATGCCTCAGCTCGTGGCGGAGTGCCCGCAGCATCGAGTCGCTTTCGGTGTTCAACACAAGCTGCGGATGAAGCTTCCGCGGAGACGGAGCGGTTTTGTCGATGTAGCCGAAGCTCAAATCTTGGCGGAAAGGCTCGAGGTGGTCCAGATTGATCGTCACCGCGAGACGGGCGTTTGCTCGATGAGTTCCACTGCCGGCACATCGGCCGGTGCCCACTCCAGCGTTCCGAGCTCAGCGGGAGGTAGCCAGACGACTGCTTCATGCTCCGATAGAAACGGTATTCCTTCGATCAACTCGCAGAAGTAGGTCGTCAGCGTGACGATGCCGAAGTCGTATTCGTGCACTGTTGTCGTCACCAATTCGCCTACTGCCACGCGACAGTGGAGCTCTTCGACGATCTCACGTTCCAGCGCTTCGCGAGGTGTTTCTCCTGGCTCAATCTTGCCGCCGGGGAACTCCCACATGCCAGCAAGGCTGCCCGCCAACCCTCGTTGGGCGCAAAGGATCAAGCCATCACGTCGAATCACGGCGCCGACTACGTTGATTTCTTTTTTCACGCGAGCTCCTTCATATGGGTGCTATACGTCGAGCGTATCTGGCGGTTACCTGGCTACGGTCGAAATGACACGGCAGCCAAAACGGACGGGATGGAATTAGTCTCGCGAAGGGTGTGATGAAGGCCCCGCATCGCGAGTCGTTAGACAGGCTGCCGAAAGCCAGTTGTGGTCGCAAGAGGGCTAGAGGCCGATCGCTCCGACGCGTAATCTCTCGGCCACCGGGCAAGGTGCCCGAGCTTGGAGCGAGAAAAATGTTCAAGAAGTCGATGGCAAAAGCCGGAGCGACCGGGGCCGCTCTCGGTGCTTTTCTGGTGGTCGGTGCCGTCGCACCGGCCAGCGCGGCACCGGTGCAATTTCCGGTGGACGTAGTCGTGCACACAGTTGTCGGCGAAGTGAGCGCCTTCGAAGGCAACATTCCCGGTTGCGAGACCGGCACCGTGGCCGACATCAGCGGCGGGCCGCACTTCACCCCGTGGGGCGGAAGTTTCGTCGGCGTGAAGGAATTCACCTGCGACAGTGGCGCAGGAGGATTCGACGTCCGCCTGAAGGCACGCTTCGGTGAAGCAGGGGCAACGGGGTCCTGGACCATCATCGACGCATGGGGAGCCTATGAAGGCGTGAAGGGGTCGGGCCAACTCACGGGCACACTCACAGAGCTCGGCATCGACGATCGGTACACCGGCTCGGCTCGGTAACTCAGCCTGGCAGAAGGAGAAAAGCGCCGGGTAAGGATGCTGTCGCTGCGGCATCCTTATCTCGGCGCTTTTTCCTTATTTCAGGCTGAGGCGCGGCGGGCCAGCAGGTCCTGGTGGTGGATCTCCGCCACATTCGGGTGCGCCCGCAGCCGGTAGCGGAGGGCGTTGTCGCCGTAGGTGTCGAGGATCGGGCTGTTCGTCGGGTCGACCGAGAGGCCGCGCGCTGAGGCGGCGAGCTCGGGGCTCAGCTCGAGCCTCGGCATCACCGTGTCGAGCGCCGGGTTGAAGAAGAACGGCACCGAGATGCGGTCCGACCCGATCGGCGGCGAGAACACCTTGTGCAGCGTCGCCTTGAGGTAGCCCCCGGTCGCGAGCTCGAGCATCTCACCGATGTTCACGACGAACGCGCCCGGAATGGACGGCGCATCGATCCACTCGCCGCCGTACTCGACCTGCAGGCCTTCCTTGCCGGGCTCGACCAGGAGCAGGGTGAGCACGCCGCCGTCGCGGTGCGCTCCGACGCCCTGCTTGCGCTCCGCACCGGACTCACCGGGGTAGCGCACGATCTTTGTGAGAGCGAACGGCTTGTCGGCGAACGCTTCGTCGAACGAGTCCTCGGGAGCACCGAGCGCCAGCGCCCAGGCACGCAGCAGCCGCAGGGAGACACGGCTGAGTTCGTCGTTCCAGCGCTCGGCGACCTGCTGCAGCTCCGGCAGCGACTCGGGCCAGAGGTTGGGGCCTTCGAGGCGCCAGTAGTCGGGCGTCCCGGGGGTCAGCTCGACGGCATCCCGTTCGGGACCGATGTCGATCTGCTCACGCCAGTCGACGTCGCCGTGGGTGAGTTCACCGCCGACGCGGGTGTATCCGCGGAACTGCGGGCTGTGCACGTTCTCAAGCTTGAGCTTCTCGTCAGTCGGCAGCTCGAAGAACCGGCGTGAGACGTTGAGCAGGTCATCGATGAGTTCGCGGTCGACGCCGTGCCCGACGAGGTAGAAGAACCCGACCTCGTGGGTCGCGCGCAGCAGGTCGGCCCGGAACGCGGCGGCTTCGTCGGCGCCGGCATCGAGTCGGGAGAAATCGAGGATCGGAAGACTTGAGCTCATAGTTCAATGCTGGCACGGCAAAGGGGATGCTCGGGCCAATATGACGAGAGGTGGGGTTTGCGGGTGCGCTCCGCTTCGGTCGCTTCGCTCCCTCAAGCGAGCGGGGGCGGTGACACCCGCAGGTTCACCGGGCGAGCCGGTTCACGATCTGCCGCGCCACGATCCGGTCGATGCCGGGCAGCCCGGATGCGCGGATGATCCATCGGCGCCTCAGCCGCTGCCACCTGTTTGCCGGGAGGAACGACGCCGCGGCTCTCCTCCCTGACGCCTGCGCCCGCTCGACGGTGGGCCGCCAGCGCCGGTCGAACTCCGCCAGCGCGTCGTCGATTCCCTGCGGTGAGGAGACCGGGCCGAGGATGTCTCCGAGGAGTGCCCCACCGGCGACGGCCAGCGATCCTCCCTGCCCGGCCAGAAGCGACACCGCCCCGCAAGCATCGCCGACGAGGACGACACGGGAGCGATGCCAGGTGGGCATCACCACCTGCGCGACGACGTCGTCATACGGGTCCTCGGGGCACAGCGCAAGGAGGCGGTCGACGGCGGTGCCGAGACCAGTGAACTGCTGGCGGAGACGGTTTTGCGTCCCACCCCGTTCCTCGCCGCTCAGCGTTCCGGCATCACGGTACACGAGCATGGCCGCAACCTCCCCCGTGCGCAGCCCGTACAGACCGGCCATCCGGTCGATGCTGTCCGTCAGCATGAACCGGTTTCGCACGTGCGCTTGCAGGTCAGGGGCCTCCACCAGAAACGCGGCGGCGCGCATCCCGAGCGGGCGCAGCCAGGTCTGTTCGGGGCCGAAAAGTTGGGCACGAACCTCCGAATGGATGCCGTCGGCACCGACCAGCACGTCGGCTGTCCGTGACGGGGCGGCACTGTCCTCGCCGTCCACACCCACGCCGTCCTCGTCGGCCCAGAACCGGTTCAGCCGAGAGCCGTACCGGACCTTCACGCGTCCCGCCGGGACGTCATCAAGCGCCTCGAGTGCTGCACGTTCCAGGTCCGGGCGCATCAGGCTGAGCGCTTTTCCGCCGGCGGCCCGCACGAAGCGTTCGTAGTCGATGCGCGACGTCACCCGCCCGTTCGTGTCGACATATTCGGCGGCATCCACGCGGTAAGACACAGCAGCCAGCCGCGGGTAGAGGCCGATCCGTTCTGACGCGCCGACGCCGGGCCCGAAGAAGTCCATCATGTAGCCGGCCGTGCGCGGCCCCTCTGAGCGCTCGAGGACAACCACGTCCCAGCCGGCGAGCCCGAGTTGTCGCGCCGTGACGAGGCCAGCGATTCCGGCGCCCACGACGAGAGCCTTCATACCTGCCACCCCCCGTCTTCGTGCGAGATCATGCAACAGGATGCACCGCGCAGAAGGGACGCTCAACCGGAGGGATCACCCGGTTCCCGAGGGGCTCTCCTGCTGAGCGTCACGGGGAGGATCTGACAGAGCAGACGGTGTGTGCCCGACGGGTTCGTGCGGGGCCCTCCGCTTCGTCGCTTCGCTCCTCCAGCGAGCGGGGGCATCCGGGTCAGGAGCCGTTGTAAGCCGCCCTCAAATCGGCGATATCGATCTTGCCCATGCCGAGCATCGCCTGCATCACGCGGCCGGACTTCTCCGAGTCTTCGTCGTTGAGCAGCTCACCGAGCACCGGAGGCACGATCTGCCACGACAGCCCGTACTTGTCCTTGAGCCAGCCGCACTGGCCCGGCGCGCCGCCGTCGGCGGTGAGGGTGTTCCACAGCCGGTCGATCTCCTCCTGCGTCTCCGCACTCGTGTACAGCGAGACCGCCTCAGTGAAGCGGAACGCCGGCCCGCCATTGAGCGCCTGGAACTCGACCCCGTCGAGCACGAACGTCACCAGCAAGGCCGTTCCCGCGGGCATCGGAGCGCCCTCGCCGTACCGAGACACCTCGACGATCTCGGAGTTCTCGAACACCGACACGTAGAACTCGGCGGCCTGCTCGGCCTCGGTGTCGAACCACAGGCACGGGACGATCTTCTGCATGGCGCTCTCCTTCATCACAGAGATTGACGAGCGGATGCCGCGGGCTGGGCGCCGCTCGCGGCTCATGCTACTCACGCCGCGGGGGCGCGTACACCGCCCGGCTGCTCACCCTTCTCCGCCCGGCCATCTGACCTCCCTCCGCTGGCTGGAGGGAGCGAAGCGACCGAAGCCAAGGGCGCTCAGACAGTCAGGACCACCTTGCCGTGCGGGTTGCCGGCGTGGAGGTATTCGATCGCAGAGGCTGCCTCCTCGAGCGGAAACACCTTGTCGATCGCCGGGATGATCTTGCCGTCGGCGAGCATGCCGCGCAGCGTCTCGAGGGCGGGCTGGTCCTCCTCCGACATCAGGCCGACCATCCGCTCGCGCACAAGGGCGGAGACCACGGGAGCCCGGAGCGTTCGGCCGAAGCCTCCCAGCAGGGCTCCACCACCTTCACCGCCGACGATGACGACGGTGCCGTAGCGAACCAGCGCCCGACGCAGGCGCGAGAGCGAGTTGTGCCCGGCGGTGTCGATGATGAGGTGGTATCGCTCGGGGCGGTCGGTGAAGTCTTCCTGCTCGTAGTCGATCACATGTGCAGCGCCGAGCGAGTGAACGAAGTCGACCTTGGTCCCGCTGCAGACACCGGTGACCGTCGCACCGAGGGCGACCGCGATCTGCACGGCGAACGACCCGACGCCACCTCCGGCACCGAGAACCAGAACCTTCTCGCCCGCCTTCACCCGGCCGGCGTCGCGCAATGCGTGCAGTGCGGCAGACCCTGACACCGGAGTAGCAGCTGCCTGCTCGAAGCTGACGGTCTCCGGCTTCAGCGCCAGCCGGTCCTCGGTGGAGCGGGTGAACTCGGCAAAGCTGCCCTCGAGGGTGGTGCCGAACACCTCATCGCCCGGCTTGAACCTGGTCACCTCGCTGCCGACCGCGGTGACCAGCCCCGCGACATCCCGCCCCGGAGTCCGTTGTTTCGGTGCCCGCAGACCGAAGCCGAACAGTCGAATCAGGTAGGGCTTGCCGGCCGTGACGTGCCAGACGCCCGCGTCGACACCAGCGGCGCGTACCTGGATGAGCACGTCGCGGTCATGAACCGTCGGCGAGTTGCGCTCCTCGACATAGAGAACGTCGGGCGCACCGTATGTGTCCTGGACTACAGCCTTCATGAGAACTCCTCGTCAGTACATCGCCCTACCCGCCTGTCTGAAGTGTCCCAACAAAGGGGCGATCTGAAAAGGGGAGGGGATCAGGACATACCGGCCCGGGCGATCACGGCGCTGGCCAGCCGGTCGACGCGCTCGGGCGCCAGGCTGAAGTAGAGGATGGGCTCGATGAGCTCCAGCTCCATGATGGCGAGCGTGCCGTCGACCCTGACGAGGTCGAGCCGGGCGTACAACAGCTCGTGCGGCACGGCGGCGAGGATGTTCTCGGCGAGGCGGATGTCCTCGGCCGGAGGAACCACCGGCAGCACGGTGCCGCCGTAGATGCCCTGGGTGCGATAGTCGCCGGCGGCGGGTTTCTTGAGCAGGGCGTGGCTGAACCGGCCGGCCAGAACGATGAACGACCATTCGCCCTCGTCGACCACGGAGTCCACCATCGGCTGGATGAGGTACTCGTCGAGCACACCGCCGGCGGACAGCCGCTCAAGCGTCTCATCGATCCGGTTCCGCTCCACCCGGGACACATCCGATGCCCCGGTGCCGACGGTCGGCTTGATCACGACGGTGTCCCAGTCGCGACCGGCGGGGTGCTCCGCGAAGTTCCCTGCCGTCACCGTGGGAACGATGGGGACTCCCCAGGACTCCAGGTCGAACAGGTACGACTTGTCGCTGTTCCAGCGGACAACATCCCGAGCGTTGAACAGCCGGCACGACGACGCCTCGATCGTGTCCAAAACCGACAGGAACAGGGCCCGCTCGTCGATGTAGTCCCAGGTGCTGCGAATCAGAGCGACGTCGTACGCGTTCCAGTCGACGTCCGGGTCACTCCACACCACCGGTTCGGCGGCCACTCCGTGCCTGTGGAGGGCGGCGATGAGCATCCTGTCGTCAGCGAACAGGGCATCCAGATCGGTGATCTCCCACGTCACGAACCGTGGGAGCTTCCGGCAAGTGAGAACCGCCACACGCATCGGGTGTCCTTTGAGGGGTGCGGGGCCGAACCCCGCGGGTCTCATCATTTCACCGAGTTATTCCAGCGAGGGCAAGCCTCGTCGCGGTGCCGACGCTATCCCAGGATTGTTCGGGTCGCGCGGGTGTAATCGCGCAGCGCCGGTGCAATTGCACCCGCGCGCTGCCAGAACACCCGCGCCGTGGCGCCTACTCGGCGGGCGAAGCAGCAGCAGCAGCGGGGGCCGCCGCGTGACCGTGCCCGTTGCCGTTGGTCAATCCGGAGCTGACCGGGAGCGAGGCTCCGGCGGCCGACGACCGGCCGCCGACGAAGCCGTTGAGCAGGGCGGCGAGGTCGATGCCCGTGGAGTCCTTGAGCAGCTGGGTGACCTCGGCGACGTTGCCGACCACCTGCTTCGACAGGTGCGAGGCTCCGTCGGTGGAGATGACCGTGAGGTTGTCGATCGCGCCGTAGGGGGCCGCGAGCTGCCGGGCGATTTCGGGCAGGATCTCGATGGCGCGCTGCTGCAGCAGGGCCTCGGACTCGTCGCGAAGCGCGGCCACGCGCAGTTCGGTCGCGCGAGCCTCCGCCTCACCCTTGGCGAAGATCGCGGCCGCTTCGGCTTCACCCTCGGCCCGGGTTGCTTCGGCTTCGGCGATCCGTCGGTCGCGGTCGGCCTTCGCCTCTGCAATGACCTGGGCCGCGTTCGCCTCGGCGATCTGGCGGATCCGGTACGACTCGGCATCCGCTGTCTTGCGCACGTCGGCGTTGAGCTGCTGCTCGCGCAGGGCGGTCTCGCGCTGGGCGGTGATCTCGCGCTGCTGCAGGATGCCCTGCTGCGCGAACGCCTCGGCGAGCGGCTTGGCTGCTTCGGCTTCGGCGAGCGCCTTGTCGGTCTCCATCTTGATCGACGCGTTCTTCAGCGACAGTTCGCGGTTGGCGTCGGCGATCGCCTCAGCGGCTTCGATGCGGGCCTGCTCCGAGGCACGCTCCGACACGGACTCGGCGATCTCGGCGGCCTGGCGCACGCGTGCCTGCTCCGGACGACCGAGGTCGGTGATGTAGCCCTTGTCGTCGGCGATCTCCTTGATCTGGAACGTGTCGACGTCGAGACCCTGGTTGAGCAGCGAGGTGCGGGCCGCTTCGATGACCTGCTCGGCGAGGCCGGCCCGGTCGCGGATGATCTCCTCGACGGTGAGGTTACCGATAGAGCTCCGCAGAGAACCGGACAGCACCTCCTGGGTGAACGGTTCGATGTGCTTGTCCTGGCCGAGGAACCGCTGGGCTGCCGAGCGGATCGCGGAGTCGCTGTCGCCGACCTTGACCACGGCGACGGCCTCGATGCGGATCGTGACACCGTTGCGCGTCTGCGCGACGACCTGGATGCCGATGGCGCGCGAACGCAGCGACATCGAGAACTGCTTCTGCAGGAACGGAACGACGAAGACGCCGCCGCCCTGGACCACCTTCTGACCGGTCAGGTCGGTGATCGTGCGACCGTCCGCACCGACGGACTTGCGGGCCCGGCGACCGGTGACGATGATCGCCTCATCGGGCTGCGCGATCTTGTACCGGCTCTGGATGAAACCGATGATGATGAACACAGCGGCAACGGCAGCCACGATGGCAAAGACGACCGGGCTGAACAAGACGGCGAGCAGTTCCATGATTCCCCTCCATGCCGGCGGTCCCGACGGCGCCCCCAGCCTAGTGGGGCGACATTTCGAGCCGGCAGCGCCCGATACCCCGTCTTCGGGAGGGAGCTAGCTCCCGCGAGTTGGGGGTCAGGCGGAGATCGTCATCTCCTGCACGAGGTCGTCTTCCACCGTGAAACTGAAGTGGCGCTTGCCGGTGAACCCTTCGCCGCCGACGATCGCCGTGAACGTCGTGTATGCGCCCGTGGTGATGTCGGCGGTCACATCGAGGGTGACGTGCACGCCGAGGAATTCGGCATCCGACCAGTTCTGGATCTCATCGCGACCGGTGAAGACGCGCCCGCTGTCGTTCACGGTGCCGTCCGGGGCGAAAGTGTCGAGGAATCCCTGCGTGTCTCCGGAGTTCGCCGCGGCGACAAGTCGCGCCACCGGCTCAGGCAGTGTGGAAGCCATCTCGGTTCCTCTCTCTCGCGTGACACTCACGTTAGACCCCGAACGGGGGAGCCGTAAATGGCGAACACCGGGGTCCACGGGAACACCACGCGCACAAAGATAGCTAGCCTGATCAGCGGGGGTTCTTCGATGACCGAACGCGACGGCACGCTGCTCGGCTCGGTCCAGCGCGCTATCGCGCTGGTCGATATTGTGGCGAACGCTCAGCGGCCGCTCCCGGTCAAGGTCATCGCCCGACAGGCCGGGCTCACCCTCGGCACCACGTACAACATCGTCCGCACCCTCGTGCACGAGGGCTTCCTCACCCACGAGCCCGACGGCATCGTCCTCGGGCCCCGGTTCCCGGGCCTGTTCCCCCAGGAGACCGATGGGGTGTTCCTCGCCCGGATCCGTACCGCCCTGCGAGCCATCAGCGAGGACCTCGGCGCCGCCGCCTGCTTCTCGCGGTGGCGCGACGGCGAAATCGAAGCGGTGGATCTCGTCGAATATCCCCAGCACCCCCGCCTCGAGTTCTGGGTCGGCCTGCAGCACAGCGCCCACGCCACAGCACTCGGCAAGCGCATTCTCGGCGATCTCGAGACCGAGGATCGCCTCGATTACCTGTCACGGCATCCGCTCGAGACGTTCACGCCGAACACGATCGGCGACCGCACCGTGCTGTTGCAGCAACTCGATGCGCACCGGTGCGCCTCGGTCGACGTCGAGGAGTACCTCGTCGGATTCAACTGCCTCGCAGTGCCGGTGCAGGCCCCCGGCCTGATCGGCTCGCTCGCGATCACTGCCCCGGCCGACAGCGCGCCCGTCGACGTCGCGCAGCTGGTGAAGCGGATGCAGGCGGCCGCGTCACGCCTGTCACTGAGCGTCGCCGCGGACCGGCTCGGCTGACCATTTTCACCATCTGAAAATCCGAGGGTGGTCGGATGCCGTCATCCCGACTAGCGTCAGACGGCAGCGTATGCGCGGGGTGCACTTGCTGCACCTGCGCACGACGTGCGCTCAGACGGTCCGTTGCAGGACTCGTCTTTCGGGGGGAAGAGGGATGTCGCGGAATTCGCACACCGCGACATCGTCCGGGGAGGGGGTTCGTGCCAACAGCGCGGCCCCCTCACTCGCGGAGACTCAGCCCTACGGCATCAGACTGGTCGTCGCCGACGTGAACACCGCGGTCAGGAGCGGTGGGGCAGCGACAAGAAGCGCAGCTCCGGCTGCGACGAGGGTGCCGAAACTCCACAAGGAGCGCCGGGTGGCCGCCCGGCGAACGTCGCCGTCGAGCTCATCGAATCGGGCCAGCATCTGGTCGCACGGGGCAGACGCGGTTGTGCGCCAGGTGCCGGGGTCGTCGACGAGGGTGACGATGCGCGTGAGTTCTTCGGGGCCGAACTGCACCGGACGTTTGAGCAGCCACTGCCGCAGCCGGCGGGCGTCGAGGACGGCGACCAGATCCGGCCGCTCCTTGACGACGATCGAAGCGGCGCCGTGGATCGCCACGACCGGCAACACCCTCCCGGACAAGCCCAGCCGGGCGTGCACGAGCTTCGTCACCCGCGCGGCCTCGTACTCCGCGTTGCGGATGTGCGGCTGCTTCTGCCCCGACACCATCAGCGTGCGGTTCGCCACCCAGACCGGCTTGGCGCGGTGATGCTTCGTGTTGATCGTGAAGACACCGCCGGGACCGACGACGAGGTGGTCGATGTCGGACTCCTTGGTCCCCACCGGAAGCGCGTGGAAGACGGTCCATTCCCCGGGCAGCGTGTCGAGCATCCGACCCACCGCGATCTCACCCTGGGCGCCCCGATACCAGGCCATGCCACTGGGGGTGAGGGGTGGCCGGCCGAAGACGCGGGCGAGGCGACCGCGCTCCACCCGGTGCGACTCGTCGCCGAAGAGTTCTTCGAGGACGGCCTGCGCGGCGTGGCGCTGGCGCATGCTCGTGGCGTTGGCGGTCACGGAACTCCCTTGTGTAGCTGTCTGTATCGACAGTACTGAGCCGCGTCAACCCCCCTGCATCCCCCGAACGGGATCGCGACGGCGTCACTCCACGAAGCGGATGCCGTTCTGAAGCCGCGTACGCAGGTCGAAGAGTTCGTTGCCGCCCGCCCGGGTCAGGTCGGGGAGGCCGGCCCGGAGGAATCCCGGCAGGAACGACGCCCGGATGGCCAGGGTTGCCGCGCCGCGGGTGCTGCCGAGCTGCACATACGGGGCCTCGAGGGCATTGTCGGGGAGCACGATGGCGAGCCCCGTGAACTTCACCCGCAACGACCGGCTGAACACCTTGGCCCGGGTGGCGAGGTCGTGCATGGGCCGCTCGCCCGCGAGTGCTTCACCGATGAGCTCACCGCGCTTGATCTTGACGGCGTCGCCGTAGTCCTCGGAGAGCAGGGCGAACAGCCCGGTCGGCCCGAGCACGACGTGGTCGATCTTCTCATCGGGAGCGCCGGTGGCGACGTCATGCCAGACGGTGAAGCCGAGGCCGAGCTCAGCGAGGTTGCGGGCGGTGGCCTCCTCGGCGAGCGCGTCGGCGAGAAGGTGTCGCAGCTCCCGCGGGGCGGTGCGCACGAGGGCCGGGTCGTACGGGTCGGCTTCGACACCGCGGCCGGTCCACTCACGCATGAGCCGGAGGTACCGTTCCCGCCGCCAGCCGCCCGGATGCCCGTACGAACGCGCCCGCGGACGGGAATCAGCCTGCGGTCTGGCCGCGGATGCCGCCCAGGTGTGGTGTTCTTCTGACGCCGCCCCGGTCGCGCGGCCGCGGTCGTAGGCGGCGCGACCCTCGACCGTGCCGATGCGCTCCCACGCCAGCTGCACGGCGGTAAACCGCACGGCGTCGCCGCCGGTGTCCGGGTGCGTCTCGCGCATGAGCTTGCGGTAGGCGCGACGCAACTCGTCCTGGCCGGCCGTCGGGCTGACGCCGAGGACCTCGTATGGCGTCGCCGAGATCGGGCTGTCTGGCATCCGCTCGCTTTCGGGTGGAGGAATCTGCAGCTCCGACGATACCGAGGAAATCTGGGAGGTGTTCTCGAAATGGACGGGGCATCCGGCGACACCCCTTCAGCCCCGCTTCAGCGCGGCTCGGGCAGAATGAGCGGGGAGGTGATCGGCATGCGGCTGCTCGTGGTCGAAGACGAAACCCGGCTCGCCGACGGTTTGCGCCGCGGACTCGAGGCGGAGGGCTTTGCCGTCGACGTCGCGCCGACCGGCACCGACGGGCTCTGGCTCGCGCGGGAGAACCAGTACGCGGCGATCCTGCTCGACATCATGCTGCCGGGCGTGAGCGGCTACCGGGTCTGTGAGACCCTGCGCGCCGAGAAGAACTGGACGCCCATCCTCATGCTCACCGCCAAGGACGGCGAATGGGACCAGGTCGAGGCCCTCGACACCGGCGCCGACGACTACCTCACCAAGCCGTTCTCGTTCGCGATCCTGCTCGCGCGCGTGCGGGCGCTGGTCCGGCGGGGTGCGGCGGAGCGTCCTGTGGTGCTGGAGGCGGGTGACATCCGGGTTGATCCTGCCGCTCGGCGGGTGTGGCGTGGTGAAGCGACGATTGACCTGACCAGCCGCGAATTCGCGGTGCTCGAATACCTCATGCGCAACCTCGGCACGGTCGTGTCGAAGCGCGAGGTGCTCGACAACGTCTGGGATTTCGACTTCGAGGGCGACCCGAACATCGTCGAGGTGTACGTGCGGCACCTGCGCAACAAACTCGACCGCCCGTTCGGCCGCGAGGCGATCGAAACCCTCCGCGGTGCCGGATACCGATTGGCAGCGAACGGTGGCTGACGGCCCGGGCGCCCGCCGCGTCTCGCTCCGCACCCGGATCGTGCTCGCCGCGACCGCAATTGTGGCCGTCGCGCTGCTTCTGGGGGCGGCCGGGTTCGTCGTTCTGCTGCAGAGCTCGCTCCGCGACGGAGTGCAGGCGACCGCCGAGCAGGGCCTCAACGACCTCGTGAACCGGGTCGAGATTTCGGGCCTCGACTCGGTGTCGCAGGCTCCAGAACCGGCCGTTGAACCGGCCGACCCGGATGACGACCCGGAGGACCCCGACGACGCCGGCTCCGACGACAACTCCGGCTCCGATGATGGCGACGACGCGGCCGACAGCGACGACAACCCGATCACGCAGAGCACCGAGCAATTTCTCGCCAATTACGACGATGACGAGGCGTTCTTCCAGGTGGTCGACGGTGCCGGAACCGTCGTCGCAGCCAGCGAGAACGCCACGGGCATCGGAACGATCCGCGCCCCGACCGACGAGGCGACGACCCTGCCGTTGCCCGGCGAGAGCGACGAGTTCCTCACCGTCGCCGCGACATCCGGCGACCTCTCGATCGTCACCGGTCGCAGCATCGCCGCCGTCGGCGAAACCATTGCCACGGTCACCCGGTTGCTCGCGGTCGCCCTGCCGGTTCTGCTCCTGTTCGTCGCCCTCACCACCTGGTTCGTCGTCGGGCGCGCCCTGCGCCCCGTCGAACGGATGCGACGCGAAGTCGACGATGTGACATCCGCGAACCTGCACCGGCGCGTCGCCGACCCCGGGTCCCGCGACGAGATCGGCCGGCTCGCGACCACGATGAACCGGATGCTCGACCGGCTCGACGCGTCACAGAAGACCCAGCGTCGTTTCATTTCGGATGCCTCGCACGAGCTGAAATCGCCGCTCGCGTCGATGAGGCAGTACGCCGAGGTCGCCCAGGCGCATCCGGATCGGGTGGGTGTCGGCGAGCTCAGCGACGTGGTGCTCGACGAGGGTGCCCGGCTGGAGCGGCTCGTGCAGGGGATGCTCGTGCTCGCCAAGGCCGACGAGAACGCCCTCGCGGCGAGCCGGACCGCCGTGGACCTCGACGACCTCGTGCTCACCGAGGCGCGCCGGCTCAAGGACACCACGGCTCTGATGATCGACACCGGCTCGGTGGGCCCGGCCCGGGTCCTCGGCGATGTCGGCCTCCTCGGCCAGGCCCTGCGGAACCTTGCCGACAACGCCGCCCGGCACGCCGCCGGCTCGGTGCGGTTCGAGCTGTCGGAGACGGACGGGCAGGTGCTGCTGGCGGTGTCCGACGACGGCAACGGGATCCCCGACGGCGACCGGGAGCGTGTCTTCGAACGCTTCGTCCGGCTCGACGAGGCCCGTGCCCGCGAGTCCGGCGGCAGCGGGCTCGGTCTCTCCATCGTGCGAGAGATCGTCCTGGCGCACGGCGGCTCGGTGGTCGCGACCGCGAGCGGGCTGGGTGGCGCGCGGTTCGAGGTGCGGATGCCGGCATCCGATTCGACTTCCTGAAATTGCCTTCAGGATGCTTCAGGCTGGCTTCAGCGGCTGCCGGGCACAGTGGAACAAACGCCACAAGGAGGCCCTCATGAAGAAGAAGACCGTGATCATCGGATCCGCGCTCGCAGCCGTACTCGTGCTCGGAGGAACCGGCGCTGCCGTCGCCGTCAGCGGCTCGAATGCCGAGGACGACAAGGCCCTCACGGGCTCGACACTCGAGAAGGCGTCGAAGGCCGCCCTCGCCGAAACCGGTGAAGGAAAGGTGACCGATTCTGAGAGCGACGACGGTGGCTACGAGGTCGAGGTCACGCTCGACAACGGAAGCGCCGTCGACCTGTGGCTGAACAGCTCGTTCGAGGTCGTGCGAGTCGACTCGGATGACTCTTCTGACGACGACGGCACCGATGACACTGGCGACAGCGCTGTGACCGACGAAGAGCGCACGAGCGCCGAGGCGGCCGCGCTGGCCGAGGCTCCGGGCACCGTCACCGAGGTGGACCGCAGTGATGACGGCGCCAGCGCTTTCGAGGTGGAGATCACCCGTGAGGACGGCACCGAGGTCGAGGTCGAACTCGATGAGGACTTCGCCGTCGTGAACGTCGACGACAGCGACGACAAGGGCAGTGACGACAAGGGCAGTGACGACAACTAGCCACGAGACAGCAGAAGGGGCCGGGCGCTGTGCGCCCGGCCCCTTCTGCGTGTTGTGACGTGCGGCGAGTCCTACGACAGGTCGACACCCTTCCGCGTGCGAGCAACGATCGGCCCGAGTGCGAAGGCGAGGGCGAACAGCGCGAGGATCCCCCACGAGAAGGGACCGTAGGAGGTCTCGCCCACGAGCACCGGCAGGTTCTGCAGGATGATCGCGAAGAACGCGAGCAACCCCAGCAGCCCGAGCCCGGGAGCCACGGTGGTCTTCCACCGACCGAGCCCGTGATCCTCGCGGCGAAGGAACAGGATGACCGAGATGCTGGTGAGCACCAGCAGCACGACGACGCCGACGGCCGAGATCCCGCCGAGCCACGTGTAGAACTGCGTGATCGGGTCGAGTCCGAGCAGAACCGCCGCGAGCGTGAGCACGGCGACGACCGCCGACGTGGCGAGCGAGGCGAGCGCCGGCGAGCCGTGCCTGGTGTGCGGACGCGCGAGCCGCTCGGAGAAGACCCCCTTCTTGGCAAGAGCGAAGATGTACCGCGACCCGATGTTGTGGAACGAGAGAATGCACGCGAACAGGCTGGTGACGAAGAGGATCTGGATGATGTGGCCGCCGACGGTGCCGAGGTAGGTTTCGGTTGTGGTCGCAAGGATGCTGCCCGCGTTCTCGCCCGCGGTGGTCACGATGTCGCTTTCCCCGTTCGCGGTGATGAGCACCCAGCTGGATACCGTGTAGAACACGCCGATGAGGATGAGCGAGATGTAGGTGGCGCGAGGAATGGTGCGCTCAGGATCTTTCGCCTCATCGCGGAACACGGCGGTGGCCTCGAAGCCGACGAAACTGAGGATCGCGAACAGGACGGCGAAGCCGGGCGCTCCTGAGACGATCTCGGTGGGCGTGATGATGCCTGTGGAGAACCCCTCAGGCCCACCGCCCGAGAAGATCACAACGGCGTCAAGCACGACCACGATGGCGACCTCGGCGACGAGGAGAACCCCGAGCACCTTGCCCGACAGGTTGATGTTGAAGTAGCCGAGGGCCGAGACGACCACGAAACCGACGATGGCGTACAGCCACCAGGGGGCGGCGGGGAGCCCGTAGCTCTGCAGGAGGGCGTCGAAGCCGGGTCCGAAGAGACCGAACACGCCCGCCTCGAGCGCGATGTACGACAGGAGCGCTGCGAAGGCTGCGCCGATCCCCACGCTTCTCCCAAGCCCTTTGTCGATGTACGCGAAGAACGCTCCTGCGGACTTCACGAACGGGGTCGCCGTGGTGAACCCGACGGCGAAGAGCAGCAGGACTGCGGTGACCACGAGAAAGGTGAAAGGAAAGCCGGCGCCGTTGCCGAAGGCGATGCCGAGCGGAACGGGTCCGCCGATGACGCCCAGCGGTGACGCTGCGGCGACGACGATGAAGACGATGCTGGCGACGCCGAGCGATCCGCGCAGCGTGCGCGACGGTGCTGCGGCGCCCGGCGACGGTGCAGGTTCCGTGCCGAGGATGGTCGTTGACATGAGGGGTCCGATCGGGTCCGGGGATGGGCGCTTGGTGCCCGCAAACGTAGCGGCGCCGCGGAGGGCACGAAGCGTACATTTCGTCGTGTTACCGGCCCTCGTGACCCCGTGTTACGCGCGGCTGGGTTGCGGCGGGAGGAATCCTGCGGGCCGACCGAACATTCGGTGCCCCGCCGGACGCCATTTGCAACCGCACCCGAAACGCAAGGGGGTTCTCAGGTGGAATGGCCGCCCGTAGCCTCGGTTGCATGAGCGACGAGACACTGAACGGCAAAAACCCCAGCGGCGACCCGGTGAACCAGTCACCCACCGGCGGCAACCTGAGCGACTCCGACCAGACCGACAAAGACAAGTCATACAGCCCGTCGAGCGGTCGCGAGACTGAGCAGCTTCAGGAGTCCCAGGCGCTCAACGACAAGGACATCGACGCCAGCAACGTGAACCTGTTGCCCGGAACTGGCGGACCCGACGATGTCGGCGACATCGAGGTCGACCCGGACGAACTCGACCTCGAGGGCAACGCCGGCATCAGCTGACGGTCACGTTTCGCGCTGGTAGACGTCCGGGATGCCGTCGTTGTCGGCATCCGCTTGCTCGTCCGCTTCGATCCGGCGGTAGATGCGGTTGCGGCTGATCAGCACGACGGATGCCAGCACGGCGGCAAGCACGGATGCCACCAGGATGCCGACCTTGGCGTGGTCGTTGGAGAGAGCCCCGAGGCCGAAGCTCAGCTCGGCGACGAGCAGTGAGACGGTGAAGCCGATGCCGGCGAGCAACCCGATGCCGACGAGGTCGATCCAGGCGAGGGAGGCGTCGAGCCGGGCGCGCGTGAAACGGCTCATCAGCCAGGTGGTCGCCACGATGCCGACCGGTTTGCCGAGGACGAGGGCGACGAGGATGCCGATCGTCACCGGGTCGGCGAGCGCGGAGGTGAAACCCTCCCAGCCGCCGAGCGCGACGCCGGCGGCGAAGAACGCGAACACCGGAACCGCGAAGCCCGCCGAGATCGGGCGGAAGCGGTGCTCGAAGATCTCCGCGAGACCGGGGCCGGCCTCAGGATCGCCGCCGGCCGTTTTGCGGAGCACCGGCACGGCGAAGCCGAGCACGACGCCGGCGATGGTGGCGTGCACACCGGAGGCGTGGAGCAGCGCCCACGCGACGACGCCGAGCGGCAGGAGGATCAGCCACGCAGCGCTGGGGTGGACGCTGAAGAAGCGGCGGTACCGGTGCGCGAGGAACGCGTAGACCGCGACCGGGATCACGAAGAGCACGAGCGGCAGCACGGAGATCTCTTCGGTGTAGAACACGGCGATGATCGTGATGGCGATGAGGTCGTCGACGACGGCGAGGGTGAGCAGGAAGATCCGCAGCGCGCTCGGCAGGTGTGAGCCGATGATGGCCAGCACCGCAACCGCGAACGCGATATCGGTCGCCGTCGGGATGGCCCAGCCCCGGATCGCTGGGTCGCCGGCGTTGATCGCGGCGTAGATCAGGGCCGGGACGACGACGCCGCCCGCCGCCGCGGCGACCGGGATGACCGCCTTGCTGAACTGGCTGAGGTCACCGGCGACGAACTCGCGCTTCAGCTCGAGCCCGACGAGGAAGAAGAAGATGGCGAGAAGTCCGTCGGATGCCCAGGCGCCGAGGCTGAGTTCGAGGTGCCACGGTACGTACCCGATGGTGAAGTCGCGGATCGCGAAGTAGGTGTCGGCTGCCGGCGAGTTGGCCCAGATCACGGCGATCGCGGCCGCGGCGACGAGCAGCAGCCCGCCGACGGTCTCTTTGCGGAGGATGTCGCCGATCCGCACGGCTTCGGCGTAACTTCCGTGGCCGATCAGGCTGCGGCTGGGTTTCGGCGGGATGTTGGCCACGGGGACTCCTTGCTGCGCGGGTCGACAAAACGTTGCCGACCAGACTTCCCGGCGCACCGGCATCCACTCTACAACCGTGGCTCTGCGCATAACTCCGCCCAAACCGGGGCCAGCGACCCGGCGCACCCCCCGGAGCGACCTTCGCAAGGCGTCGAGGCGGAGTTACGCGCAGTTCCGGTCGGATGCCGCGGCGCGGCCGCCAGCGTCAGCGCAGGCGGCGCACGTCCGCCAGGGCTCGCGTCGATTCGGCGAGCGCCGCCGTGCCGCTCCGCGTGCTCAGCTCGGCCAGCGCTGCGTAGACGGCGGTCTTCTCCCCGGCCGCCTCGGCGCGGTCGGCCGTGCGCGACAGGTGTCCACCGAACAGGACGCAGTCGCGGTGTTCGCCGAGGGTGTCCTGCAGCCGCTCACCGGCGGCTGCGACGGAGGCCGACCGCCCCACCCCGGCGGCCTCGGCCGCCTCGGCGGCGTAGCGCAGGCGTCGGCCGGCTTTGCGCACCTCGTGCAGCCGGGACTCGAGGTCGTCCCCGCTCGCTTTCTCGACGGCATCCGCTCGTTTCTGAACCCGCCGGAGCTCACGCGCCAGCACCTTCTTCACCACTTTCTTCGCGCTCTTGGCGCCGGCGTCGGTCAGTGGCGGGTCCGCCACGAACGCGTCGAGGTCGTCGAGCAGCCGGTAATACTCCGGCGACGACAGCACGGTGCAGAGGTGGGCGTGCGCCTTGGCGTAGAGCTCGCGGGCACCGTCGACGAGGCGTTCGCGGGCATCCGTTTCGGGTTGGCCGAGTTCGTCGAGCAGCGCCTCGGCGCGGAGGGCCCGCACCTCGAGGTCGCGGGCGTCGCCGAGGGCTGAGCCGATGCGGCCGAGCCGGTCGCGGAGATCGTCGGTGACCTTCCGGTCGAACAGCGAGCGGTAGGCCGCGAGCACACTGCGCAGGCGCCGCACGATGGTGCGCATGCGGTGCACGGCATCGGGTTCGTCCGCCCGCGCGGCGGGGTCGGTCTGCTCGAGGGCGTTCACCAGGTCGCCGATCGCCGCAACGAGGACCACGGATGCCGCTCCGCCGGCAGCGTCGCCAGCAGCGTCTTCAGTCATGTCGTGCACCAACCGCGCTTCGGGAAGGACCTCGGTCAGCGAATCCGCGCCGAGGGCCCGCGCGATCTTCGCGACGCTCGACGACGGGTGAGCGCCCACGGGGGCGAGGAGGCCCTCGATCTGATCGAGGAGGGCGGTGCGTCCCTCCTCCGTGTCGGGGGCGGCGCCGAGGAGTTCGACCTCCCACTCCCGCCAGCTCCGCTTGCCGCCGTTGCGCACGTCGGTGGCCGTGACCTCATCGTCGGCGATCTCGACGACGCCGTTGCCGTCGGCATCCAGCAGGTGGAGCGCGGTGCGCCGCGTTGCAATGCGAGCCAGCGGGGTGAGGTCACGGTCGCGCACCCAGGCGCGGATCGGCTCGAGGATGGCATCCGGCACCGTTCCGGTGTCGTCGCCGAGCGGCCAGTGCAGCTCGGTGCGCCCCTCAGCCGCCGGCTTCTTGATGTGCCAGCCGGCGTCCCCGCCGCCCGTGCGCCGCCGCACGATGATGCGCCGCACCGCCAGGTCGAGGTTCTCGGTGTCGTAGTACACGGCCTCGAGCTTGACCGGTTTGCGGATCTCGACCGCGGCGATCCCGTCGACGGCGTTGAGGTCAGGAACGCTCGCGCCCTCCTCGACGTCATACTTGCGCTCGATTTCGCTCTGCGAGTGGTGGCCGGCCTCGGCGATGTTCGTCATGCCCCCATTCTCGGTCGTTCGGCGGCTCCGCGGCCACCCGTGGCATCCGTCACCCTGCTGGGCGCCCTACTCGGACGAAAACGGCTGGAGTTTCGCGAGAGTCCAGCCGTTGTCGTTGAGCAAAGCGGATGCCACGTGGTCGCGCCCCGCGTCAAGGCCTCGCCCCGGCGGGCGACCCCGGAATACTGTCGCCCCATGACCTCCAACGATGCAGGCGACTTCGGCCGCGACAACAATCCGCTCAGCGACGACCCGATCAACACCGTGGACAGCTCCACGCCCGGGGTGCAGTCCCACGTTCCCGGTGAGGACGACTCCGACAGCTCCGTCGGCGGCGTCGCACCGGGCGGCTCGGCGCTCGACCACGCCGGCGATGCAGAGGTGCCGGGCGAGGAAGGCCTCTCGAACGCCGGCGACTCCGTCGGCGACGCCGGTTTCGGCGCGGATGAGGGCATCGGCGACGGCACCGGCCTGGGCGAAGGCAACGGCAACGCGGGCCAGTCGTCCGAGGACAGCGCCGCCCGCTAGCCGCCCGAGGTCACCCGTTGCGGTCGAGATCACCCGGTACGCCGGGTGATCTCGACCGAAACAGGTGACCTGGGCAGAACGGATGCCGCCCAGGCACAGACCGAGCAGCCGGACCCACCGCTGCTGAATGGCCCCTGCGGCACCAGCGCGTCCACCGCGAGCAGCGTGGCGCTGGTCTTCCAGTCGGGCGCGGGCGCAACTGCTGCCGCGCGCGCCCAAAACACTCGCGCCGGCGACGGAGACGGATGCGCCCAGGCACCAGACCGAGCGGCGGGCGGCGCACTCACCGCGGCAGCGCCACCGGGTCGACGAGGGTGCCGACCGGGGTGCGCACCCACCACGCCCCGGTCTGCCGGTGTTCGGCGAACGTCGAATAGCGGTAACGGAACGCACGCGCGCGGATCCAGCGGGGCGGAGCATCCGGGAACGGGTTCCGGCCCATCAGTTTGAGCGTGCGCCGGTCGCCCTCGAGCAGCTTCACGATCAGCATCTGGAACCACCGGGAGTCGGTCGAGCCGAGCGCGAGGAACCACATCAGCCAGTCCAGGCGCAGGTGGTACGGCGCGACCTGCGGCGGCATCCGCCTCACGTTGCCCGGTTTGCCCTTGAACTCGTACGGGATCCACTCCGAGTCCGGTCCCGGCCGCTCGTCGACGCAGCCCTCCACGATCACTTCGGTCCGCACCTTCGTGACGGTGCCGAACGCGCCGTACGCGTTGACCAGGTGGTACCGGTTGAAACTGGCGTTCATCAGCTGGTGCCGGGCGAACAGGTTGGCGAGCGGCTTCCAGCTGAGCACGAGCAGGAACGCGGTCACCGCGATCAGGAGCACGTCGAACCACAACGGGGTGGGCGGATACTCGGTGGCGAGCCCCTCGAACGACAGCACCGCCCGCAGCGTCTCGTCGTCGATCGCGCAGAAGGCGAGCACGATGGTGATCCAGTTCAGCCAGGCGAAGTTGCCCGTGAACACAAGCCACAACTGGGTGAGGATGATGATCGTCGCCGCGATGGATGCCACGGGCTGCGGCGCGAACAGAAAGAACGGCACGACGAGCTGCGCGAAGTGGCTCCCGAGCACTTCACCGCGGTGGAACCATTTCGGCAGGTGGTGCACGAACCAACTGACCGGGTTCGGCATCGGCTGTGTTTCGTGGTGGTACATCAGGGCGGTGAAGTCGCGCCACTCGCGCCCGCCGCGCATTTTGATCATGCCGGCACCGAACTCGAGCCGGAACACCAGCCAGCGCACGAACAGGAGAACAAGGAGCGGAGGCGCGACCTGGTCCGAACCGAGAAACGCGACGACGAACCCGGCCTCGAGCAGCAAGCTCTCCCAGCCGAATCCGTAGAAGGTCTGGCCGATGTTGACGATCGAGAGGTACCCGACCCAGATCACGAGAAAAGCGACCATCGGCAGCCACGGCGGCCCGGACTGCGGGAGCCCGACGATGAGCGTGGCTGAGATGCCCGCGCCGATCGCGGCCACGGCGAGGAGGCGGTCATCGGTGTAGCCCCGGTGGAACAGAGTCGGCGATTGTTTGAAGCTGATCCGGCGCAGGAACCACGGAGCCGGCAACAGTCCGTGCTCACCCAGCAGCGCCGGAAATTGGTTCGCCGCCGACACAAACGCGATCAGGTACAGCGCCGCGATACCGCGCTGCAGGACCTGTCGGGCGAGCTCATAGTCCTCGGCGGCGAACCACTCCATCTCTCAGCCGACGTTAGACCCGCGGCGGCGCTGCTTCAACGGGTTGAGACTGGCGAGGCGACGGCGCGTTGCAGCGAGACCCCCGGCACCACCGTTCCCGCGCAATATGACGCCGAACGGGATTTTTTCCAGCAGTCCCCAGAGAAGAGTGCCAGTATCGACAGACGGATCGGTCACACCGACCGGCCCAGAAGGGACACGTCATGGCACAGCTGAGCAAGAACCAGAAGGCCGCGAAGAATGCTCTCAAGGACGCCCGCGAAGCGATCAAGGCCGCGGTCAAAGCCGCGAAGAAGTCCGACAAGAGCGCACGCAAGGATGCCTCCGCCCTGAAGAAGAATCTCAAGGGCGTTCCCGCCTCGTCGAAGCGCTCCACGGCTCTGAAGTCGGGCACGAGCAGCAAAACCGTAAAGGGCACCAAGGCAGCCAAAGGCGCCAAGGCAGCGAAAAGCGCCAAGCCGGCCAAGAGCACCAAGGCAGCCAAGAGCACCAAGGTAGCCAAGAGCACCAAGCCAGCCAAGAGCACCAAGGCAGCCAAGTCGGCCAAGGGGTCCAGGAAAGACAAGACCGCCAAGGCAAGTGCGACCGCCCGGACGGCTCCGACCGCGAAGAAGGCCACAACGGCGTCGGCCACGGTGGCAGCGGCGCCAGTGACGACGAAACCCGTGACGCCGAAGGCCGTGACAACGACACCAGTAACCACCCCAGCAGCAGCAAAACCAGCAGCGGCGAAGACAGCGTTGGTGACGACGCTGGCGCGAGGCCGGCGAAGGTCTACCGAGCCGACGCTGGAGCAGCTGCGTGAGCAAGCCAGATCCGCCAAACTTCGAGGTTTCTCGAGGCTGAACAAGGCAGACCTTAAGAACCTTCTTTCCTCACGCTGACCGGGGCCGCCGGCGAACGCTGGCGAGCCGGCGTCCGCCGGCGGTACCGCTGTCAACGGGTAGAGGGCGACGGATGCCGCGGCGTACCGTTCAGCGAGGCGGCTCGCGCCGCGCATCGTTTCCGAGTTCTTCCTCACGAATGCAAGGAGTTCCCCATGACCTTCAGCGACGACGAAATCGCAACGCCGGCCAACCGGACGGTCCCGACCGACACGTACATCCCGGCCGACGACGACGATATGAAAACGATCGCCGGGCTCGTGAAGTCCGCCAAAATCGCCCTCGTCACCACGATCACCACCAGTGGGCACCTGCACAGTCGACCCCTGGCCGCGCAGGAGATCGATTTCGACGGTGACCTGTGGTTCTTCACCCAGGACCCGAGCTCGAAGGTCGACGACATCCGGGCGAACAACCAGGTGAACGCCGCATTCGAGTCGGGCAAGGGCTACCTGTCGGTTGCCGGAACCGCAAGCATCGTGCACGACCGCGCCAAGGTCGACGAACTCTGGACGCCGGCCGTCGAAGCCTGGTTCCCCGAGGGCAAAGGCGACTCCACGGTGGCGCTCATCAAGCTCAGCGCCGAATCCGCCGAATACTGGGCGTCGAACGAACCCGGCGTCGTGACGGCGTTCAAGATCGCCAAGGCCATCGTCACGCACACCCAGCCGGACGTCGGCGAGAATAAGTCGGTGGACCTCTAGACCGCGTCACCGCTCAGGCCACCAGGTAGTCCTCGGGGGCGATCCACCGCACGCCGCGTTTGTGGCTGAGCAACTGCGCACGCACCACGACACCCGCGGCGGCGCAGGCGCGGTGCAGCTGTTCCGCCCAGGCGCAATCGGCCTGGGTGAGGAGGTCGCCCGCGTAACGCTCCCAGACGAAGATCACCGAGGCCGCGTCGATCGCGTCGACGATTTCGCGCACGCTGGCGGCGAATCGCGTCGCGTTGCCGGCGGCCGGCGACTCGGGGAAATTGGCCATGGGCAGGATCAGCGGCATCTGGACGCTGCCCTCGTCGAGGAACAACATCCACACCTGCCGTGCACACGCCCGCCCAACGATGGCCTGTACCCGGTGTTCAATGAGCTCGTCGGTGACGAGCGGGACGTTTCTTGCCGTTTCGGCGCTGAGATCGGTCATGCCCACCATCGTGACGTCCGTGGCCGGCGTGTGCCGCGGCATCCGCTTTCTGTGGAGAAATACCTGCCTGTGGACAAGTCGGCTTAGATGAGAGCATGACCGCAGAGATTCCCGCCCACCTGCTCCACCTGCTCACCGACCCGAATTTCGGCAGCCTCGCGACGGTGCGGCCCGACAACACCGCGCAGGTGAACCCGATGTGGTTCGAGTACGACGGGGAACACCTGCTCTTCACGCACACCTCGAAGCGGGCGAAGTTCCGCAACCTCCAGAAGAACCCGTCGATGGCGCTTGCGGTCTTCGACCCGAAGCACCCGCAGAGTTACATCGAAGTGCGCGGCACTCTGTCTGAGGTGCGCGAGGACCCGACCGGCGCCATGTACGTGCGGCTCGGAAAGCGGTACGGCAATGCGGCGCAGACACCGCCGCCCGACAAAGCCGACCGGGTGATTCTCGTCATGTCCATCACGAAGGTGCACGGGCGGTAGCGACCCGCGTCGCGCGGGTCTTTTTGGCGCGAGCGGCAGCAGTTTCGGCAGCGCGCGGCAGAAAGACCCGCGCAGGGGCCGCTACGGCGTCTGGCCCTCGTGCTCGCCCTCGCCGATCTCCTCGACGAGCTTGGCGTTGAACGCGGGCAGGTCGTCGGGCGTGCGACTGGAGACGAGACCGCTGTCGACGACGACCTCTTCATCGACCCAGTTCGCGCCGGCGTTGATCAGGTCGGTCTTCAGGCTCGGGTAGCTGGTGAGTTCACGCCCGCGCACCACGTCGGCTTCGACGAGAATCCAGCCGCCGTGGCAGATGACGCCGACCGGTTTGTGGTCCTCGAAGAACGATCGGGCCAGGCGAACGGCATCCGTATCCATCCGCAGATGGTCGGCGTTCACCACCCCGCCGGGCAGCACGAGCGCGTCGAACTCGCTCGACGAGGCGTCGGCGGCGCGAACGTCGACCGTCTGCGTGTGACCCTTCTTGCCGGTCAATGTGCCGGATTTCGGGGCGACGAGAACGGCGCTCGCACCGGCATCCGTCACCGCCTGCCAGGGGCTCGTCAGCTCGGAGTCCTCGAAACCGTCCGTGAGGAGGAAGGCGACCTTCTTGCCTGAAAGCGTGTCTGTCATGATGCTCCTTTCCGGCTGGCCACGTTACGCCGCGGCCGGGAGCAGCGCGCGGCCTTGACGAACGGCGCCGGCAGCGGCTAACCGGCGCGGGTGAAATGGGCCGACGCGGGTGCAATTGCTGCAGCGCGCCGCCACAAGACCCGCGCGACAGCAGGAACGAAGCGGATGCCGCCGGCCGGCGCCCCGAGGAGCACGGAATCAGGCGGTCGGCTGCGTCTCGCCGAGCGCCGACGGGTTGAAGCGGTGCTCCGGGTCGATCGTGCCGAGGATGCGGCCCATGATGCGGTCGAGGTCGGCAATGTCCTCGGGGGTGAGCGGGTCGATCACGTTCTCGCGCACCGTGGTGACGTGCCCCGGCGCCGTCTCGACGACCTTCTCGAACCCGGCAACCGTCAGCTGCGCGTTGGTCGCCCGGCGATCCTCGAAGCAGGCGGTTCGCTCAATGAAGCCGCGCTTCTCCAGCCGCGAGACCACGTGCGAGAGCCGCGGAAGTGTGGCGTTGGTCGCCGACGCGAGCCCCGTCATCCGGAGGGTCTGCTCGGGCGCCTCAGACAGCATCGCGAGCACGAAGTATTCGAAGTGGCTGAGTTCGGCGTCGCGCTGCAGCTGCGAGTCGAGCACGCCGGGCAGCAACTCGACCACGGCGACGAACTTCTTCCAGGCCTGGAGTTCGTCCGGATTGAGCCAACGCACATCATTCATGAGAATAACTCTACCAAATACTTGACGCTACAACCAAGGGCTTGCTACAGTTACTTGTATCAACAACTAATCGGGCCGACGCCCGGACACCTGAGGAGAACACCATGACGAACGTCACCATCATCGGAGCAGGCAACATGGGCTCGGCCATCGCAGGAATCGCCCTCGCCGGCGGCAACAGCGTCCAGGTCCTCGCTCGCGAAGCCGACAAGGCCGAGGTCAACCCGCAGGTCACTGCCGGTGTCGTCGGCGATGCTCTCACCGGCGACGTCGTCATCTTCGCCCTCCCGTACCCGGCCGTCGCCGAGGTTCTCGACGCCTACGCCGGACAGCTCGACGGCAAGATCATCGTCGACCTCACCAACCCGCTCGACTTCTCGACGTTCGACGACCTCGTCGTTCCCGCCGACAGCTCTGCCGCGGCCGAATTCGCCGCCCAGGTTCCCACCGCCCGCGTGCTCAAGGCGCTCAACACGAACTTCGCCGCCACCCTCGCGACCGGGTCGATCGGCGACGCGCCGACCACCGTGCTCATCGCCGGGGACGACGCCGACGCCAAGGCCACCTTCGCGTCCATTATCGAAGGCGGCGGGCTCTCCGCCGTCGACGCTGGTTCGCTCAAGCGTGCCCGCGAGCTGGAATCCCTCGGTTTCCTGCAGCTGACCCTGGCCGCAGGAGAGAAGATCTCCTGGACCGCCGGCTTCGCGCTCGTCAGGTAACAGGCACCACTGCAAGAACGACTCGATGGCCCCACCCCGCTTCGGCGGGGCGGGGCCATCACCGTTTTTGCAGGCAGGCAGCGGGCAAATCGGCAACCTGCCCGTCTTCACAGCCGCCGCCCGTAGAATGGCCGAGCAGCGCTGACATCCGTCGCGCCGCCGGCGCTCCGCAGCAGCGCATTCCTCGCCCCACCAGGGCGACCATTCGGGAAGGGTGGCGAAAATGACACCAGTTAACAAGCATCACGCAACGAAAACCGAGAACGCAGCTGATGCTTTCCGCCGCGACGACCCCATCACCGCTTCGATGCCGATCATCAGCGACACCCCCGAACTCGTTCTTCTCTCCGGCGGCAACCTGACCGGCCGCTTCACCCGCGAGGATGTCGTGCTGCGCAAGGGCGAATACACCCTCATCAACGGTCACCTCACGCCACGAGAGTCGATGATCACCGATCTCCTCTCCATCCGCGGCGTACTCGAACGCTTCGACATCCCCTACCTGCTGGTCCGCGGCAGTAACGACAACCTGGTGCTCGCCGTCGACCGCAAGTGCCGCAAGCAGCTGAGCGCGGCCTTCGCCGAGGCGTACGCCGACGAACCGTTCTATGCCAAGCGTCTCGACCCCGCCGCGATTCACGCCGGCAAGCGCACCAAGAAAACGGATGCCCCGTCGGCGCTCCTGGCGGACGGTGCGTTGACGAACTTCCGCAAGGCATCCGTCTTCCGCCTGTACCGTCCGCGCATCGAACCGATCGGACGTCTGCGCTACGGACCGGACACGGCTGTGCAGCTCGAACTGTGGCGCTTCGGCGAAGACGAGATCATCGCCCCGGTCGAGAACGCGCTGATGCGCCGGTGGCTGCCGCGCTCCGAGGCCCTTGAGGACACGGTGGAGATCTTCGGGCAGACCTGGCCGACCCTGCAGAACATGTTCGCCGAGCTCGCCAGCGACGTCAGCTTCGAGATCGACATGGTCTTCTCCTGGGTCGACGGCTCGAGCGCCGAATTCCAGCGCGCCCGCGCCAAGCGGATGCAGAGCTACGTCGTCGGTGACGGCGACGACTCCGAGGCCCGGTTCCGCCAGATCAACGAACTCAAATACGCCCTGCGCAGCGTCTACATGTTCGCCCCGTGGGTGCGGCGCATCTTCATCGTGACCGATTCGCCGCGACCGGAATGGCTGGCGGAGCATCCGTCGGTCACCCTCGTTCGCAGCGAAGACCACTTCGCCGACACGAGCGTTCTGCCGATCCACAACTCGCACGCCGTCGAAGCGCAGCTGCACCATATCGACGGGCTCGCCGAGCACTTTCTCTATTCGAACGACGACATGTTCTTCGGCCGGCCGATCAAACCCGAGGTGTTCTTCTCGCCCGGCGGAATCACGAAGTTCGTCGAGGCATCCACGCGGATCGGCCTCGGCGAGAGCGACCCGTCACGCAGCGGCTACGAGAACGCTGCCCGGGTCAACCGCCAGCTGCTCCGCGAGCGCTTCGGCAAGGTCACCACGAGGCACCTCGAGCACTCGGCCGCTCCGATCCGCAAGAGCGTGCTCCACGAGATGGAACGCGAGTTCCCCGAGGACTTCAAGCGCACCGCGGCCAGCCGGTTCCGCGCGGCGACCGATATCTCGGTGACGAACTCGCTGTACCACTACTACGCGCTGATGACCGGCCGTGCCGTGGTGCAGACGAACGCCCGGGTGAAGTACATCGAGACCACACTCAAGTCGGCGATCCCGTCGATGGAACGGCTGCTGAAACGCCGCGACCAGGACATGTTCTGCCTCAACGACGGTTCAAAACCCGAGATCTCGGTCGAAGAGCGTACCGAAGCGGTCACCGAGTTCCTCGAGCACTACTTTCCGTTCCCCGCTCCATGGGAGACCGAGGTGGCGGTGCACTCGGTCGACGCGATCGCGGCGACGGATGCCGGGTAGGCACCCTTCGTTGAGCGAAAGCGGAGCTCAGGTGAGAACCGGGATCGACTCCGTCGGCGGTGACTGCGACGTGACCAGCGGGTCGATGTCGAGCTGCACGAAACCACTGGACTCATCGAACCGAACCCCGAGGGCACTGAGCCGGCGAGCGCTCTCGTCGGCGTCGATGTAGTCGAGGGTCGGAAAGCTGCCCAGTGGCACAACCGAGTGCAGCACCGTGTTGGGGTAAACGTGCACGAGGTTGAACGCACGGGCGCCGTCACGGCCGCGGGTTCCACCGATCGGCACGGTCAGGTCCTGGGTGTAGCAGGTGGCGGATGCCACGGACACCGGGATGTTCGCGAACGTCGCTGTTGACGAATAGTGCAGGTGACCGGCGAGGATGCTACGGACGTCTGTCCCCTCGAGCACCTCGGCCAGGTCCTTCTGGTCTCGGAGTTCGACGCTGGCGGCGAGGTCGAGCACGCTGGGCACCGGCGGGTGGTGCATGGCCAGGATCGTGCCGTCCGGCGCTGGGACGGAGAGCTCTTCGGCGAGCCAGTCCAGCTGTTCGCCGGAGACTTCACCGTAGTGGTGGCCGGGAACCGTGGTGTCGAGGGTGATGATGCGGAGGCCGCGAATCTCATAGACGCGGTCGACGGGACGCTTCGTGGGCACTTCGTTGAAGAGTCCGGCGCGGAACGCCTCACGGTCGTCGTGGTTTCCCATCACCCAGATGACGCGGGCGCCGAGGCGGGCGGCTGCCGGGTCGACGATGCGGCGCAGGCGTTCGTATGCCTCGGGTTCGCCGCGATCGGCGAGGTCACCGGTGAAGATGATGGCCTCGGGGCGGCCCCCGGAGGCCTCAAGCTCGGTGAAAACCTGCCTGAGGTGCGTTTCGCTGTCTACCTGACCGTAAAGCTTGTTGCCTCCGGACAGCAGGTGCGTGTCGCTGATGTGAAGTATGAAGTGATCCGGCCTGGGGTACTCAGCCGTTCGCGTGGTCACAATCCGTCCAATCGGGTTTGGCGGTGGTGCTCTTCGTTAACACCCTAGTTCTGTTAACAACTCATTCGACCATCGAATTCCGAACGTTTTATGAACGGCGCGCGTCAACGCGGTAACCGGATGCCGCGTTTTCCGATCAGCGGGAACACCGTCAAGGGGTCGCTCGGCTTCCGGGCCCGATGCCATACTGACGACCAATGACTTCGCCAGATGCAATCGTGATCGGGTCCGGACCGAACGGCCTCGCCGCCGCCGTGACTCTCGCACGCGCCGGCGTCTCGGTCCGCGTGTACGAGCGCGACGACACGATCGGGGGAGGCTCCCGCACCTCAGAGGTGACCCTCCCCGGATTCCGCCATGACATCTGTTCCGCCGTGCACCCGATGGCGTACGCCTCCGGCTTCTTTCAGCAATTCGGCCTCGTCGACCGGCTCGATTTCGTCACTCCCGAACTCGCGTACGGCCACCCGCTCGACGGCGGCGGGGCAGGCCTGGCCTGGCGGTCGCTCGAGCGCACAGCCGACGGCCTCGGCCCCGACGGTCGCGCCTGGCGGCAGCTGTTGGCACCGCTCTCCGAGAATGCGGATGCCATCGGCGAGTTCACGGCATCGTCCCTGTTTCGCGTGCCGCGGCATCCGATCGCCCTCGCCCGATTCGGGCTGCGCGCCCTGGAACAGGGAAGCCCGCTGTGGAATGCACGCTGGCGGGGCGAGATCGCGCCCGCCCTGTTGACCGGGGTGCTCGCCCACGCGATCCGGCCGCTGCCCACGCTCGCGCCCACCGCGGCCGGGCTCGTCCTCGCCACGTATGCGCACGCCTACGGCTGGCCCATTCCCGTCGGCGGGAGCCAGGGAATCGTCGACGTGATGGCTGCGGATGTCATCGCGCACGGCGGCGAGATCGTGACCGGACACGAGGTCACGAGCTTGCGCGAGCTGCCGCCGACCCGCGCCGTTCTCTTCGATACGAGTGCTCACGGGCTGGAGCGCATCGCCGGGAACCGTCTCCCGACCGGGTACCGGCGGGCACTCTCGCGGTTCAGCTTCGGCAACGCCGTCGCCAAGGTCGACTACGCCCTGTCCGGCCCCGTGCCGTGGACCAATGCCGAGCTTGCCCAGACGGGAACCCTTCACCTCGGCGGAACCCGTGCCGACATCGCCCGCGCGGAGCGGGACGTCGCACAGGGTAGGCATCCCGAGAACCCCTACGTCCTCGTCTCGCAACCGAGCAGCTTCGACCCGACCCGGGCGCCGGAGGGCAAGCACACGCTCTGGGCGTACACCCACGTGCCGGCCGGCTCAACTGAAGACCGCACCGACGCGATCACCCGGCAGATCGAGCGGTTCGCGCCGGGGTTCCGCGACCTCATCCTGGCCTCGGCGTCGAAAACCGCCGTCGATTACCAGCAATACAACCCGAACTACGTGGGCGGTGACATCGCGGCCGGCGACGTCGACATCCGCCAGCTCCTCGCGCGGCCGGTCGTCTCGGCGCAGCCGTGGCGAACACCTCTCGAGGGCGTCTACCTGTGTTCGTCGTCGACACCGCCCGGGCCGGGCGTGCACGGTCTGCCCGGCTGGAGCGCGGCGCTCCTCGCCCTGCACGACGTCTTCGGCCTGACCACGCCGCCCTCGCTCGCGCCCGATCGAAGTCCCGAACCGTAGGAGAGTCATGTCCGTCAACTACCGCTTTATCGAGGCTACCCCCGACGAGGTGTTCGCGGTGCTGGCGAACGGCTGGTTGTACCCGAGCTGGGTGGTCGGCGCCTCCCGTATGAGAGACGTCGACGACGCCTGGCCCGCCGAGGGCGCGCGCATCTTTCACTCGTTCGGCGTCTGGCCGTTCCTGATCAACGATTCGACCTCCCTCCTCGAATGGGATCCTCCCCACCACATGAAGATCAAGGCGCGCGGCTGGCCGATCGGCGAAGCCCATGTCACCCTCGATGTGAAGGAACGCCGGGACGGATGCGTCGTCCGCATCCGCGAGGACGCCGTGCGTGGTCCCGGACGCTACATTCCCGGCCCGCTTCGCCAGCTCATGCTCCATGCCCGCAACACGGAGACGCTCCAGCGGCTCGCGTTCCTCGCCGAAGGCGGCGCGACCGCGAACTGACGCGGGAGGCCCGACTCTCAACCGGGTGAATTGCTCTGACCGAACGCCCATCAGGAGAATTTGCACCTTTTCAGGTGCGGCATCCTGTTGAACGCACGCGCCCTCGCCGAGTTCAAGCCCCGGCAACCCAGGGCACACTCACGGCAGCCAGGCCCCGCTGGTGGGCCCGGCCCGACGTTCAACCGGGTGAATCGCGCCGGCCGAACGCCCAACAGGAGAATTTGCACCTTTCCATGTGCGGCATCCTGTTGAGCGGGCGGCGACTCAGGCCACCGGAACCGGCGTGCGCGTACGCGCCATCAGGGTTCGCTCTCCCAGGCCCGGGTGTAGAGATCGGCGTTCCCGAAGTTGCCCGGCTTGAACAGCACCCCGATCGGATGCCGCGTGTCGTCTGACACCATCCAGGCCAGTCCCGGCCCGACAACCGAGGCGACGTGCAGCGAGCGAAGCCCCAGCGCCCGGGCGACAGCACCCGACGTCTCGCCACCGGCGACCAGAATCCTGGTCACGCCGAGCGTGTCGACAGCCCGGGCGGCGACGGTGCCGAGCGCCGTCTCGAGCAGCGCAGCGGCACGCTCCGCGCCGAGCTCGGTCTGCGCTGCGCGCACATCAGCCGGGTCGGTCGTCGCCGTGACGAGCACAGGGTCAGCGGACGCTTCGAGCGCTTCGCCGAGGGTGCCGAGCAGAACGCCGACCGCGTCTCCGCCAGCGACGAGGTCCCGGGGATCGAGCCGCAGCACGAGGCCGCTAAATGCCGCCTCCTGTTCGCGGGTCCGCTCCGATGCACTCCCGGCGACGATGAGGCGCCGGTCGCCGACGACGGCGGGCAACGCGGGTTCGGCGGAGCGCTCGTCGAGCCGCGCGGCCAGGAGACGACCCAGGGCGGTGCCGAGGCCGGCCGCACCGGAGATCAGGCAGGTTCGACGGCGTTCGCCATCCACGAGCGCCGCCGCAATGCGGTCGAGGTCATCGTCGGTTATGGCGTCCACGAGCACATGGCGTGCGCCGTGGCCGGCAGCGACGTCGATCGCCGTGACGAGGTCCTCGGTGCCCATCCGCACCGACGGCCACGGCACCAGACCGACGGGGACGTCGGTCTGGTCGCCGAGCACCCGAACGAGGTCGGAGTCACGCATCGGGGTGAGGGGGTGGTCGCGCATCGACGATTCGGAGAGCAGCCGGTCGCCGACGAAGAGGTAACCCTGGTACTGGGTGCGCCCCACGGCGGGCGTCGCCGGGGTCCCGACCGAGCTGAGGAAGCACCCGCTCGGGGAGTGTTCCTCGATCACGGCCGCCATGGCATCCGCCACCCGGCCGATGTTGCCGTCGGCGGTCGAATCGAACGTCGAACAGTACTTCTGGTAGATCCAGTCGGACCCGGCGTCGAGAAGCCAGCGAACCGCGTCGGCAGAGTCGCTGACGGCCACCGCGACGGGTGCGGTGCGTGTTTTCTGCGCCACTACGGCGGCGTCAGCCCGCGGCGCCTCATCGGGCAGCCCAAGCAGCACGACGGTGGCGAGCCCGGCCTCGGTGAGGCCGGCGGCGAGGTCGCACGCCCCGCTGAGGTCGTCGGCGACGGCGCCAAGCGCGTAATTGCTCACAAGGCCCCGATACGCCGCGGCAGGTCGGTAGTTCGGGCTGGAATCCAGGCGTATCGCACGGGTCCATCCAATGTGCTCCGGCGAGGGATGTCAACGCGTCAACAGATCTTGACGCGTCGATTCAGCGACGATCACAATGAGGGAATGAGCACCGCGGCTCCGCCAGCGTTCCGCGACCGACAACGCGACCCGATCACGACGATCGGCGTCGACATCGGCAGCACCAACACCAAGGTGGCCCTGCTCGGGCTCTTCGAGGGGTCCCCGCGGGAGCTCGGCATCCGGTCCTTCCGCACGCCTGACGCCCCCGCCGAACTCGGAAGGGCGGTCCTCGCCGCGATCCACGGCCTGACCTCCACGCGGCCACGGTCTCCGGTCGCCGTCGGCATCGCCTCGATGGCCGAGAGCGGCGTGGTTCTCGACGACGACGCCCGCCCGGTCGGCCCGCTCGTGCGCTGGACGGCGGGCGCGTCGGCCCCCCTGTTCGACGCGATCGACGCGAACGCGCTGCGGGACCTCGCAGAGGCGACCGGCGTGCCGGCGACGCCGAAGGTTCCCCTGGCGACCTGGCACCGCCTGCAACTCGAGTAGCCTGACCGGTGGCGGATGCTCGCCCGCTGGGCCGGTGCCGCCGACTTCGTCGCCTTCGTCCTCACCGGTTCCCTCGCCACCGACCACACGCTCGCGGGCCGGACCATGGCGCACCGGCTCCCTCCGGCAGGCGGCGAGCTCGGGCAGGAGTTCGACGACGACCTGCTCGCCCTGGCCGGCCTCACCGCCGAACGGCTGCCGCGGATCCTGCGTCCGGGAGACCCGGTTGGGTCTCTCACCCCAGAGGTGGCTGAGGCCACCGGCCTGGCGCCGGGCACCCGGGTCCATATCGCCGGCCACGACCACGCCGTCGCCGCGTGGGCGGCTGGCATCCGGGAAGACGGGGACGCCGCCGACTCGCTCGGCACGACCGAGGCGCTCGTGCGCGTGTCGCGCAACCCGATCGACCGTCGTGCGGCTCTCACGGAGGGAATGAGCGTCACCCGCACGGTGACCGGCCGCCACGAGAGTCTCGTCGCCGGCGCTGCCGGCGGGGCCATGATCGCCCGCTGGATCGTCGCGCATCCGGAGAAAGACGCCGACGTGCTGTTCCGGGCGCTCGAACCGGAAGGGCCGGGCGAGGCCTTCGTGCTGCCGTACCCGCGCGGGCGCCAGACGCCGAGACCTGACCCGATGGCGCGCGACCGCCTGGTCGGCACGCCCGAAACCGCGGCCGGGCACCTCCGGGCCGTCCTCGTCGGCCTGTGCCTCCAGCTGCGCTGGATGGAGGAGACCCAGAACCAGATCCTCGGCTCGGCCCCGGCGAGGCTGACCGTCGTCGGTGGCACCGCAGCCCACAACGCCGCCTGGAACCGGTTGAAGTCCCGACTGGTCGACGGCCCGCTCGCCGTTGTCGGAGCCCATGAACCTGTCGCCTCCGGTGCTGCCCTCTTCGCCGCCGTGCAGTGCTCCGCCGCGCCCGCTGACGCTGTGCTCCCCGCCGCTCCTCTTCCGTCGCATCCGCATCGCCGGGCTGATGATCTCTACCGCGCCTTCGTCGACGCAGCGACCCAGCCCGCCCTCTCCTCGGCCGGGTCGACGCCATGACCCGGTTCACGCTCGACAGAATCGCCCGCCCCTCCGGCGCCCTCGCCATGGTCGCCATGGACCAGCGCGAGAGCCTGCGCACCATGTTCGACTCCGTGGGAGCCGGCCGACCGCCCGACCGGATCCTGATCGACTTCAAACGCAGCGTCGCGGATGTTCTGGGCCCGCTGGCATCCGGATTCCTCCTCGACCGCGAGTACGGTTTCGACGAGATTCGCGCACGGCTCGCGCCGACCGCCGGGCTGATCCTCGCCGCCGACGCGCTCACCCAGGATGCGGGCGCGCCGGTCGAGGAGACGGGCCTCGACCCTGTCGTTCTGGAGCCGGGCTTCGACCTCCGCGGCGTCGTCGCGCTCAAACTGCTGATCATCTGGCGGCGCGACACCCGGCGCGACGAGCGCGTCGAACTCGCCGGGCACTTCGTCGCCGCGGCCGCCGAGCGCGGACTGCTGTCGGTGCTTGAACCCATCGTTCGCGCCACGCGCGACGAAGCGGATGCCGGCGCCTGGGACCGCGAAGAGGCAATCCTCGAATGCGCGGAGGAACTCTCACCGGTGGGCCAGTCGCTCTACAAGGTGCAGGTGCCGCTCGCGGGCTTCGGCACGCCGGCCGAGCAACGCCACGCGAGCGTCCTGCTCGGGCGCGCCATCACCGGACCCTGGGTGGTGCTGTCGCAGGGAGTGGAGCAGCGAAATTTCCGGGCCGCGGTCGAAGCGGCCTGCCAGGGCGGTGCGAGCGGGTTCCTCGCCGGGCGTGCCCTGTGGAGCGATATCGTCGGGGAACGGGACGTGCCCGCGGCATTGCGAAAGACTGCAGTCCCGCGACTCGAGGAGTTGATCGCCGTGGTCGACCGTTACGCCCGCCCCTGGAACGAATCATGACCCGGGTCGGGCTGCTGCACACCGTCCCCGCGCTCGCTGAGACCTTCTCGACCGCCCTCCGCGAGGCGTCGCCAGACATCGAGGTCGTCGACGTCGTCGACCCGACGCTCCTCGCCCGGGCCATCGACGAAGGGGTGACCCCTGCCCTTGAGGCGTCCGTCGCCTCACGGATCGACGAACTGGCCCGGCAGGGCGCCGACGCCATCCTCGTCACCTGCTCCTCGATCGGAGAAGCGGCGGAGGCGGCATCCGCCCCGGTGCCGGTGCTCAGGGTCGATGCGCCGATGGCCGACGAGGCCGTGGCGATCGCCCGGCGCGCGGCGCGGGAGGAAGCGCGGACCGGGAGGATCGCGGTGCTCGCCACGCTCCAGGCGACGATCGGTCCGACCGGCCGCCTGCTCGAGCGCGCCGCAACCGGCTCCGACGTCACCGTCGATGTCACGGTCGTCGATGGAGCGGCTGACGCCCGCACCCGCGGCGACCAGGCCGAGCACAACCGGCTGGTGCTCGACGCGATTCTCGAGTTCGCCGACCGCGCCGACGTGATCGTCCTCGCCCAGGCATCCATGGCCGCCGCCGTCGCCGATGTGAAGGTTCCCGTGCCCGTCCTGACCTCGCCGGAAGGAGGGGTGAGGTCGCTCGTCGCGGCAGTCGCGGGCCGAACCGGGGCGCCTGGCACCCCATGAGTTCGACCGTCCTGCTCGAACGCGCCGGCCGCAGCCTGACCGTCACCACACCCGCCTACCGCCTCGAAGTCCGCGAAACCGAACCCGCCTCGGCGCCATACGCTGTGCTCTCCGATTCAGCCGGACGGGAGTGGACCGAGTTCAGCCTGCTCAGTTCTGTCCACACGGTCGCGTCGGCGGACGAGGTATTCCGTCTGGGGAATGTCACCGCCCGCCGGGCCGGCGACGCCGTCGATATCACCGCCGTTCTCTCCAGTTCGGCATGGACGCAACACGAAACCCGCGTGCGGTGCACGGCAGACCGGGTCGAACTGTCGATCGTCGTGACCGGCAGCGGACGCATCACCGAGGTCACCGTCTTCGGCGGAGTCGGGGCGATGCCCAACGGCGCGACCGGCACCTTCCGCTCGTCGATCGGATTCGCCGGGATCCTCGTCCCCGCGCCGACGGAACCGATCCAGCTCGTGCGGCCGGCCCGGTCGTCGGCTCAGCTCGGCGTCGTGGGCGACGCCGACCCGGGCCGGCTTCACGCCGTCTTCTCGCCGCCACCGCTCGCGTTCGGCCTGTCCCGCCGGGAGGCGACGGATGCCACGGACGTTCCCGACGGGGAGTGGCTGGGGCTGTGGCTTCGCGCGCCGGTTGCCGCCCTCGGCTTCGCCGCCCTCCGCTACGACCCTCTCGACTCCGGGTTCCTGCTGCGACTGGACTACGAAGGCCACACGGTCGTGGACGGCTCGTGGACGTCACCCGTCTTCGTGCTCCGCCCCGCGGCATCCGGCTGGTCGGTTCTGGAGGACTACCGGGAGGACCTGGTCACAGCCGGCGACGCATCCGCCGACGGTCCTGCGGTCGCCGCGTGGTGGAACGAACCGATCTTCTGCGGTTGGGGCGCCCAGTGCGCACGCGCCGCCCACCGCCTGCTCGGCGGGACCGCCGACCTGACCGTCGATGTGCCCGGCGAAACGGACTCCGAGGAGTCCCTGATCGCGCGGGGCGCAACCGGCTACGCCCGGGCCGATGTCTACGACGAATTCCTTGCCCGGCTCGACGCCCACGACCTTGTTCCCGGCACGATCGTGATCGACGACCGCTGGCAGGCCCACTACGGCACCGGCACGGTCGACGAGGAGCGCTGGCCCGATCTCGCCGGCTGGATCTCCGACCGCCATGCCGCCGGGCAGCGGGTGCTGCTGTGGTGGAAAGCCTGGGATCCCCAGGGTATTCCCCCCGAGGAATGTATTCGGGATGCCGGTGGTCGCGCCGTAAGCGTCGACCCCACCAACCCAAGCTACCGCGAGCGCCTCACCGCGATCGTCCGCACCCTCCTGTCGCCCGGCGGCGTGGACGCCGACGGGTTCAAGGTCGACTTCACCCAGCGCGTGCCGAGCGGCAGGACCCTGTCGGCGTTCGGCACCGAGTGGGGAATCGCCGCCCTGCACCTGCTCCTCGCCACGCTGCACAGCGCAGTACGGGCGGCGAAACCGGATGCCCTGGTGATCACCCACGCGATGCATCCGTCGTTCGCCGACGTCAGCGGCATGGTCCGCCTCAACGACGTCTCCAAGCGCGATCTCCGTGGCGAGCGGGTTCCCGTCGTCGACCAACTCGCGTTCCGGCACGCCATCGCGAGCCGTGCGCTGCCGCATCACCCGATCGACACCGACCAGTGGCCGATGCCGAACCGGGCCGAATGGCTGCGCTACGCCGACGCCCAGATCGGCAAGGGCGTTCCCGCACTCTATTACCTGGAGTCGATCGACCGCTCAGGGGAGCACATCGACTCGGCAGATCTCGCGCGGATCGCCGCAACCTGGCGGCGCTACCGGGAGGCGATCGCAGCGAGATCGACCGCACCATGATCGACGTCGCTGTCGAAGTGTTCCCCGGTGTGTTCCGCATTCGCGACACCTGCAATGTCTACCTGATCGTCACCGAGAACACCGGCGAGCGCACGGCGGTGTCGATCGACTTCGGCTCAGGGCTCGCCCTGGACTATCTGCCGGCACTCGGCATCACGCGGATCACCGACGTGCTGATGACGCATCACCACCGGGACCAGGGCCAGGGGCTGCCGCTCGCGGTGGAACACGGGGCGCGGATCCACGTGCCGCCGGTGGAGGTGGAGCTCTTCTCCCGGGTGGAGGACATGTGGCAGCGCCGACAGCTCGACAATGATTACAACGTCCGCCAGGACCGATTCTCACTGCTCGAGTCTGTCCGGGTGTCGTCGACGGTTCCCGAGTACCGGTCGGCCCAGTTCGGCGGCGTGACGCTCCGCACCGTGCCCACGCCCGGGCACACGGTCGGATCGGTGACGTACATCCTCGAGCGGAGCGGGTCGCGTGTCGGCTTCAGCGGCGATCTCATCTATGCACCCGGCAAGGTCTGGTCCCTTGCAGCGACGCAGTGGTCGTACACGGCTCACGAAGGGCCGGCGATGACGGTGCTGAGCTGCTATCTCCTCCAGGATGAGCTGCTCGACCTGGTGCTTCCGTCTCACGGCGACCCGATGAACACCCCCGACGACGCCCTGCACCTGCTCGCGGCACGCATGCAGTACCTCGTGGACTCCCGCCGATGGCATCCGTGGGATCTTGCCGACCGCCTCCGGAACCCGTTCCTGCCGGTCACAGACCATCTGCTGCTCAACCGGTCGAGCCTCTCCTGCTGCTACCTGCTGCTGTCGGACACCGGTGAGGCCCTGATCGTCGACTACGGCTATGACATGACGACCGGCCTGCCCACAGGCAGCGACCGCGCCGCCCGGCGACCGTGGCTCGCATCCTTGCCCGCGCTGAAGGCGCAGTTCGGGGTCTCCCGCATCGCCGTCGCACTCCCGACGCACTACCACGACGACCATGTCGCCGGGCTGTCGTTGCTGCGCGAGGTGGAAGGCACCGAGATCTGGGTGCCTGAGAACGTGGCGCCGGTGCTCGCCGACCCGTGGCTCCATGACCTCCCGTGTCAGTGGTACGAACCCGTTCCGGCCGACCGCATCTTGCCGCTCGGCCAGTCGTTCGCTTGGAACGAGTACATCATCACCGTGCACGACCAGCCGGGGCACACCCTGTTCGCCGCGGCGTTCGAGGTGGTCGTCGACGGCGTCACCGTGCTGTTCACCGGTGACCAGCAGGAGAACCTCGGGGTGCCAGGAGAACGCCGCGAGATCCTCAATTACCAGTACCGCAACCGCTTCCGGCTCGGCGACTATGCACAGAGCGCTGAGCTGTACCGCCGGGTGGGGCCCGGCCTTCTGCTCAGCGGGCACTGGGAGCCGCGGGTGGTCGACCCGGGCTACCTCGACTACCTCGCCTACGCCGGTGAGGACCTCGACGAGATGCATGAGGCGCTTCTGCCCCTCGACGAACTTTCCCTCGGCGCCGACGGCGTTCTCGCGCGCATCACGCCGTACCGGTCGCGCGTTGTGGTGGCGTCGGCACTGACCCTGACCGTGACCGTGCGGAATCCGCACAGGACGGCGGCCGAAACGGTCCTGCACCCGGTGCTCCCGACCGGCTGGAGCACGCCGACGCCGGAGGTCCGGTTCTTTCTGGATGCCGGCGAGGAGCGCGAGGTCACAATCGTCGTCCGCTGCGGTTCAACGGCTGTGCGGAGAGCGCGGGTGAGCGTCGACGTCACGATCGGTTCGCTTCGCCTCGGCCAGCATGCCGAGGCGCTCGTCGACGCCCTCGAGCAGCCCGCCCCGAACCCCATTGACCCGCTTCGAACCGGCCCCTAGGATCGTATGGGAACGATCCCACAACGCGACATTCGACCCGATCGAAGGAGCATGATCACGTCGAACCGTCTCCCGGTGCTCGCCCTCGACATCGGCGGAACCAAACTGGCCGTCGCCGTCGTGACCGACGACGCCCAGTGCCACGGGCTCCTGGTCGAACCCACGCGGCGCGACGAGGGCCCCGGCCCGATCCTCGACCGGCTCTTCGCGATGGGCCAGGCTGCCATCGACACCGCCGGCCCCGTCGCCGGTGTGGGGATCTCGTGTGGCGGCCCGCTTCGCCGCGCCGACGGCATCCTCACCGGACCGCTCCACCTGCCGGGGTGGGTGGACATCCCGATCGTGGCGATGGCGGAGGAGCGGTTCGGTGTGCCGGCCACGCTCGAGAACGATGCGACGGCCGCCGCGCTCGGCGAGTACCGATACGGCGCCGGTCGGAGCACGTCGACGATGGTGTACCTGACCCTCTCGACCGGGATCGGCGGCGGAGCGGTCATTCGTGGTCAGCTGCACCGGGGCGCCGCCGACAACGGCGGGGAGTTCGGCCACATCCTCGTCCGGAGCGGCGGACGGCGCTGTCTGTGCGGCCGACTCGGCTGCCTGGAGATCTATGCGTCGGGAAGTTCGATCGCGGAGCGTGCGCGTGAAGCCGTCGCCGAACGCGGCGACACATCGTCCCTCGCCGGGATCGAAGACCTGCGGGCCGAACATGTGTCCGCCGCGGCGGAAGCAGGCGACCCGCTCGCGGTCGACCTGTGGACCGAAACCACCGACCTCCTGGCCAGCGGCATCACCGACCTCGTCAACATCCTCGAACCCGACCTCGTCGTGCTGGGAGGCGGGGTGACCCGGGCGGGTTCCCTGCTGCTCGACCCGCTCCGCCGCGACGTTCTCCGCGACGCGATGCCGCCGGCCGCTGCCGCCGTGCGGATCGAGTTCGCCGAGCTCGGCGACGTCGTCTGCGTGGTGGGAGCCGCCGCGTCGGCGTTCGACTTCCTCGATTCGCTGGCGACGGCATCCGCGAGGGAGAGCGCCCGTGCCTGACCGGATCCGCGCCCAGCTCGACAGCCACGTCGAGGTCGCCCGTGCCCTGGAGCCCCTGCTGCCCGAACTGCGACGGGTCGGCGACCTGCTCATCGCGGCGTTCGGCCGGCGGAACATCCTCTATACCTTCGGCAACGGTGGCAGCGCTGCCGACGCGCAGCATCTCACCGGTGAGATCATCGGCCACTACGTCCGCGTCCGCCGCCCGCTCGGCGCGGTGACCCTCAGCACGGATCCGAGCGCCCTGACCTGCATCGCCAACGACTTCGACTTCAGCGAGGTGTTCGCGCGCCAGGTCGAGGCGCTCGTCCGGCCCGGCGACGTGGTGGCGGCCTTCACCACGAGCGGGACGTCGCCGAATGTCGTGGCCGGGCTGAAGAGCGCCCGGTCCAGCGGGGCCACCACCGTGCTGTTCGGCGGCGGCGACGGAGGCCGGGCGCGGGAGTTCGCCGACCACGCCCTCCTCGTTCCCTCGACGAGCACTCCGCGCATCCAGGAGGCACACACGTTTCTGCTCCATGCGATCTCAGAAATGGTGGATGCCTGGGCCGGAGGCGAGAAGGAGCCGGCGTGAGCGACGCAGCACCCATCTCCAACGAGCTGCCGCAGACGGACTCTCTGGATGCGCCCGCCCGCCCGGCGGCGACACCACACCGTACCCTCCACATGATCGGCAACGCCCACCTCGACCCGGTCTGGCTGTGGCCCTGGCAGGAGGGCTACCAGGAAGCCCGCGCCACGTTCTGGTCGGCGATCGAGCGGATGAACGAGTACCCCGACTTCATCTTCACCTGCGACCAGGTGGCGTTGCTCTCGTGGGTGGAGGAATCCGACCCTGCCCTGTTCGAGCGGATCCGCCGCCGCGTCGCCGAGGGCCGCTGGGTCAACACCGGTGGCTGGTGGGTGGAGCCGGACTGCAACATGCCGATGGGGGAGAGCTTCGTACGCCAGGGCCTGTACGGGCAGCGTTTTCTGCGCTCGCGCTTCGGCCGGATCGCGACAGTCGGCATGAACGTCGACCCGTTCGGTCACAACGTGATGCTGCCCCAGATCCTCCGCGGGCAGGGCATGGACTCGTATGTCTTCCTGCGGCCGGGCCCACATGAGAGCACGTTCGACGACACCCTGTTCTGGTGGGAGTCCCCCGACGGCAGCCGCGTGCTCGCCTACCGGATCCCCTACGAGTACGGCAGCCCTCCCGACGCGATCGACGGACAGGCCGACAAGGCGCTCGGCGCCCTGGACCGGAGCATCGGCGACGCGATGATCTTCTACGGCGTCGGCAACCACGGCGGCGGGCCCACCAAAGCGAACATCGAGTCGATCCACCGCTACGACCGCATGGGCTCGTTCGGCCGGATGATCATGTCGTCGCCGCGCACCTACTTCGATGAGATCCTGGCCGACACCGAGCGCCTGGAGCGCCTGCCCGTGCGCCGCGACGACCTGCAGCATCACGCCCCCGGCTGCTACTCCGCCCACTCCGGCATCAAGGCCTGGCAGAAGCGCGCCCAGTATGCGCTGCTCTCCGCGGAACGGTGGGCTGCGATCGTGGCGGTTCGCGACGACGTCGACTATCCGCGCGTGCAACTCGAACGGGCGTGGAAGCAGGTGCTGTTCAACCAGTTCCACGACGTCCTGCCGGGCTCGGCCATCGACTCCGCCTACACGGATGCCCGTGACCAGCTGGGCGAGGCGGTCGCGGTCTCGAAGCGCATCCTCGTGCGCTCGCACAACGTTCTCGCCCGGCAGGTCGCCATCCCATTCGAAGAGGAATCCCAGCCTGTGCTGGTCTTCAACCAGCATCCGTGGCCGGTGACCACCGATGTGAACCTGAATTATGGGTCGCAGAAGATGGGCGTGCATGTCGTCGATGACGACGGAAGGGCGGTGCTCTTCCAGCACACCCAGCCCAGCGCCACGACCGGAGACCGCAGCCGCGGAGCCGTCGTCTTCCGTGCTGAGGTCCCCGCGCTGGGCTACCGGCTGTACCGGCTGCGACCGGGCGAGTTGCCCGTCGAGCCGTCGTCGGGTTCTTTGACGGTGAGCGACCGGGTGCTCGAGAACGACCTCGTCCGGATCGAGATCGACGCGGCATCCGGCTGGATCTCGAGCTACCTCGACAAGGCGACAGGGATCGACGTCATGCGCGACGTCGACGGCTCGACACACACACAGATCTGCCAGGACCCGACAGACACCTGGGGTCACCGCGTGCTCTCGTACGCCTGGCCGGGCGCGCCGATGTCGACGACGCGGATCATCGTTCGCGAGACCGGGCCGTTGCGGTCGCGCCTGCGGATCGAGCGGGCGTGGGGCGCGTCAACGCTGATCGAGGAGTTTCTGCTCGACCGGGATTCGGCGTCGCTGCGTATCGATGTGTCGCTGGACTGGCGGGAGCGGGCCCACCTGCTCAAACTCCGCTTCCCCACCCGGCTCGAGGCACCGGAGGCGACATACGATGTGCCGTTCGGCACGGTGCGCCGGCCTGTCGATGGCTCCGAAGAGCCCGCCCAGTCCTGGGTGGACCTCACCGGCATCGTCGGCGGTCGTCCGGCGGGACTGACCGTGGTCACGACGAACAAGCATGGTTTCGACGCATCCGGCGGCGCGCAGCCGAGCATCGGCGTGACCGCCGTGCGCAGCCCGGTGTATTCATGGCACGACCCGAGGCTCCTCCAGAATGACGGCATCTACAGCTACCAGGATCAGGGGATGCAGCGCTTCAGCGTCGAACTCGTCCCCCATGCCGGCGACTGGCGGAATGCCGACCCCGACCGACGCGCCATCGTGCTCGGTTCTCCGGTGCGCGCGATGCTCGAGTCCTCCCACGGCGGCATCCTGCCCGCCCGGCACTCGTTTGTCTCAGACGCGGCGGGCCAGGTGAGGGTCACGGCGGTGAAAGGCAGCGAGGATGCCGTCGACTCGGCCGGCAGCGGAACCACCGACCTTCTCGTGCGGGCCGTCGAAAGCCGGGGCGAGCCCGCGATCGCCCGGATCGACCTGCCCGTCGTCGGGCGCGTGCTTGAGGAAGCGTTCGGCCCGAACCAGGTGCGGACCTTCCGGGTGCCGCGCGACCCCGGCCTTCCCGTCGTCGAGGTCGACCTGATCGAAGAGCCGCTCACCGTCGGGGCGCCGGCGCCGGCGGCGAGCCCGGAGTCGGGCGCGACCGAACCGGTCGAGCCGCTGCCGGAGCCGGGGGCGGAGGACCGCCGGAGCAGCACAGCGGTGCGCCCGATGGTCGACTAGCGCCTCCCTCACGCCGATCGACGGAAGGCATGCTGGCGAGTTCACGCGGTTCGGCCAAGATCACCCGGTGCGCGGGGTGTCTTGGTCCGAAGGAAGTGAATCGGCGACGGGTCAGCGCCCGACGACCGGGTTGCCGACCGGTGGAGTCGGCGGGGCGTGCGGGTTCTCCGGCGGAACGGGCGCGACGGCGTGCAGCGGCGGGACCCTCGGGACGCGTGGGCCATCGCCGACCGCGGAGATCCGGACCCGGGTGTAGTCAGTCGGCTCCGATGCGACCCCGCGCGCACCGGCATCCGATTGGGCAGAGCGGCGAAGTGCCACCGCCGACATGGCGACTGCTGCGGTCGACGTCGCCACCGACGCTCCGGCGAGAATCCAGCCGACCACGACGAGACCTCCCCGGTCGCGCACAGGCGCCCTTCGACTCTTCATGGTTCTTCCTCCTCGGCACGGCACACTCACGGCCCACGTTGCACGCTAAGTCGCTTTGTCGAGCGAGAACAGGGGTTGACATGGGAACGATCCCAGATGAGGCTGCGAGCAGCCCGTTCCCTCCACACCTCCGTCCCATAACGGTTGAGACACGGTCCGGGGCACAGACGTTAGCAACCCCTTGTTTGAGGCAGGGTGCTGCGTTAGCTTGCACCCTGTGTGGAAAGGATTCCAGCTTCTCGGGGAACCTCGTTCACATCACGTCGGCGATGACGCCGAGTTGATCTCTGATCGAAGGGAAGACAGATGAAAACGAGGCAGAACGTGCTTCTCGCCTTCACAGCGACGGCCTCCGTCCTCGCCCTCACCGCCTGTGGCGGCGGAGGGGGAACAACGGAGGACACATCGTTCAGTGACAGCCCGACGGGGGCTCTCTCGGCCTGGGGGTTCAACGACCCCGATGAGGTCGGTCAGTCGCGGCTCGATCATGCCGAGGAAGTGTTGAGCGACATCGAAATCAAGATCGACCAGACGGCGTTCGATGCCCAAAAGTTCACGACACGCGTCGCCAGTGGCAACGTTCCGGATGTCGTGCAGATGGACCGACAGTATGTTGGCACCTACGCCGCCCAAGGGCTCATCTTGCCCCTCGACGAGTGCTTCGCCGCCCATGGCGTCGACCCGGACGAGCAGTATTACCCCTCGGTCATGGACGATGTCACCTGGGATGACAACGTGTGGGCCGTTCCGCAGTTCTACCAGCCACCCGCGATCATGCTCAACACGCGCGTCATGGATGCCGCCGGCGTGACAGCCGACCAGATCGACACGTCAAAGCCTGACGTGCTCCTTGACGCTGTTGCGAAGATGTACAAGGAATCGGGGGGCAACCCGAGTGTGATCGGCTTCGAGTCGCAGGGCGTCGACCAGGCCGGGCTGTGGATGCTCGGCTACGGCGGGCGGCTGATGGACGAGGACGGTGTTCCCGCCCTCGATGACCCGAAGAACGCCGAGGCCGTCAACTTCCTCAAGCAACTCTTTGATGCCCAGGGCGGATACGCGAAGTACAAGAGCTTCACTGATTCATTCGACACCTTCGGTGATGCGAACCCCTACGTGGCCGACCAGTTGGGCGCATGGATCAGACAGCAATGGTACGTCAACGTGCTGACGCCGTACGTCGACCAGGTCAGCATCGAAACGGTCCCCTTTAAGAACATGGAGGGTGAACCGTTCACTGTTTCGACTGCAACATCGTTCGTCATCCCCGCCGGAGCGAAAAATGCGGATGCCGGCTGCGCGTGGGCGATGAACCTCACGTCGCAAGACGCCTGGATGGCAGCGGGCGAAGCCCGTGCAAAGACCATCGCTGACACCCCCGGAGCCATCAATACCGGCCTCTTCACCGGGTCGCCTGCTGCCGACGAGGCAATCCGCGAAAAGTTCGTGAAGGAAAGCGGAAACGCCGGCTTCGACCAGTCGATCGCCACGTTCTACGACATCGTCGGTGAAGGGCAGTCCTTCGGCGCCTCTCCAGCCGGGCAAGAGATCCAGACGGAACTGAAGAACGCTGTCACGTCGACACTCCTCGGTGACAAGTCGGCCGAGGACGCTCTGGCCGACGCCCAGGAGGCAGCGATGCGAGCCTACGACTCCGCTGTGAAGAAGTAACGTCCACTCACACACAGAGGCGGGCGGTCCCTTCGGGGGCCGCCCGTTCTCGTGCGGGCCGGCGGATGGCATCCGAACGCCCGGTCACGGCCCCGGTCATCCACTCCGGACCCAGGCATCCGGCGCACCGGATGACCCCGACCGCAACGGATGACCCCGCCCCGGATGCCGCCCGCTCGGCCGCCGCCAGCGGCATCCGCCCGCCACTTCACCCAGTCCGGACCAAAACACCCGGCGCACCGCGTGAAACCGAGCGGAACGAGTGAAACCGCGACGAGCGCACGCGGCGTGGTCATCCACTCCGGACCCAGTCACCCGGAGCACCGGATGACCCCGACCGCAACGGATGACCACGCCCCGGATGCCGCCCGCCCAGCCGCCGCCAGCGGCATCCGCCCACCACTTCACCCAGTCCGGACCAAAACACCCGGCGCACCGCGTGAAACCGACCGGAACGAGTGAGGCCGCGGCACCCGAGCCGTCACACGGCAGGCGAAATCAGCCCTTCCGGCCCTGCGTCGCCACTCCCTCGATGAAGTAGCGCTGACCGAAGGCGAAGATCAGCAGCATCGGAAGCGTGATGATCAGCGACGCAACCATCACGTACTGGTAGTCGCCGTGGCCACCCGCCGTCGGGCTGTACTTCGTCATCGCGTAGGCGATGCCCAGCGGGGCCGTGAACCCCTCGATGGTGCCTGCGTTGAGGTAGATCAGCGATGCCTGCAGATTGTTCCAGCTGGCCTGGAACTCGAACACGAACACGATGATGAAGGACGGAATCGACAGTGGCATCGCGATCCGGCGGAACAGACCCCAGTAGCTCGCCCCGTCGATGCGTGCAGCCTCGAACAGCTCCCGCGGCAGCCCCAGGAAGAACTGACGCTGAAGGAAGATGTAGAACGCCGACCCGAACAGGTTCGCACCCCACAGGGGAACCCACGTGCCCAGGAGCCCCAGTTCCTTCCAGATCAGGTACTGCGGGAGCATCGTGACGGCACCCGGAAGCATCATCGTCGCGAGGACGAGACCGAACAGCAGGTTGCGGGCCGGGAACTTGAAGTAGGCGAACCCGAACGCGACGACCGAACTCGACAACGCCACCGCGAACGCCGCGAGAAGCGCGATCGCGATGCTGTTGAACATCCAGTTGAGCAGCGGCAGCTGATTCCAGACCTCGACGTAGTTCTCGGGCACCCACGTCTTTGGGATGAGCGCGTTGTCGAAGACCTGCCCGCGCGGCTTGAGGCTCGCCGCGAGCAGCCACAGGAACGGATACATGAAGAGGAAGGCGAAGAAGATGAGTGCGACCCACAAGGCGACCTTGCCGAAGGCCCTCTTTGGCCGGTACCAGCGGTCGGGTTTGCGTGATGGCAGCTTCTCGCGCGGAGGCGGTCCGGTTACCGACTGTTCGCCGATCACCTGACCCTTCAGGCGGATGGCCTCAGGCGAGGACTCAGTGACACTCATCAGCGATCATCCCCTTCGTAGTACACGAATCTGTTGCCGAACTTCATCTGGACGAAGGTGATCGCCATGATGATCATGAAGAGCAGCCACGCCATTGCAGCGGCGAAGCCGAAGTTGAATTGACGGAACGCCTGCTGGAACAGATACACGGCGTAGAACAGCGACGACTCCGGCGACGCGTTCGATTGGTCACGCCAGAACAGCAGGTAGGCCTGGTCGAACACCTGCAACGCGGCGATGGTGAGAACGATCACGTTGAAGAACAGCGCACTCGAGATCATCGGGATGGTGATGCTGAAGAACTGCCGGACGGGGCCGGCACCGTCGAGCGCAGCGACCTCGTACATGTCGCGCGGGACGTTCTTGAGCGCGGCGAGGAAGATCACCATCGTTCCGCTCACGGTCCACAGGGTCATCAGCACGATCGACGGCTTCACCCAGAAGGGATCCACCAACCACTGCGGTCCCTGAATCCCGAACAGTTCGAGGCCTCTGTTGATGGCCCCGGAATTCCCGTTCAAGAGCAGAAGAAAGACGGATGCCGTCGCGACAGTCGGCGTCATCTTCGGCAGATAGTAGACGGTGCGGAAGAAGCCGGCGCCTCGTCCGACCCGCGCGAGCAGCATGGCGAGGAACAGGGCGAAGGCGCATTCGAGCGGAACCGCCAGGAGCGCGTACACGAGCGTGTTCGTCAGCGAGAGAGCAACTTTGGGGTCCTCGAAGAGTTGCTGATAGTTAGCGAAACCCACCGGTGTGGCGGTGTTCGTTGCCAGGTTGTAGTCGCTGAACGAGATCACGAGGCTGTACACCATCGCGCCGAGGGTGAACACGAGGAAGCCGACGATCCACGGTGCGATGAAGAGGTAACCGGCGATGGTTTCACGCCGGTTGTACTTCGACCTGTGAACCGCCCTCCGCTTCTCGCGTTTCGTCAGGGGAGCGGCCGAGGGGTCGCGCCCCACCTTCGTCGTCATCGACGGACCCCGGGCGGAGAGCCCAGTTTACGAACGTCACTCTTCATCGCCATCCCCTTGAGAGGTCAGCTTCACCCGAAGCTGAGGGCCAAGTCTGTGGCATCGTTGCCACACGAGAGGACTATAAAGCCGAAGACAGAGACCCGCAAGACCGTTTGCGATAGCGGGTGACCGGCTATTATGCCCGATTCCGCCGCGCTAGTCTTGAGCCGGTCGATCGGACGATCCTGCCCGGCTCGGCTCTTCTGTCCGAGAGGCACCGTCATGGCTGAACCCGCGCTGGGGGCGACCGCACGGCGGGCGACCCTCAAGGACGTGGCGCACGCAGCCGGGGTGTCACAGTCCACGACGTCCCGGGCGATGAGCGGTGAAGGGTACGTCGCCGAAGCCGTGCGTCAACGGGTCCTCGCGGCCGCGGACGAACTCGGCTACGTTCCCCACGCCATGGCGCGGAGCCTCCGCAAGCAGGTGAACCGCTCCATCGGGGTCCTTGTCTCGGATCTGCGGAATACCTTTTACGCCGACCTCGCCGCCGGCATCGCCAGCCGGGCACGGAGCCAGGGCTACACGATGATGCTCGTCGACGACGAGGGCCTGCCCGACGTCGAACAGGGCGCCGCCGAGGCGTTCGTGGCCACCCGGGCGGCCGGCGTGATCGTCACCCCGCTGTCGGCGGCGGTCTCCACGTACCTGCTCAAACAGAACATCCCGGTCGTCGAAGTCGACCGCCAGTTCTCGGCGGGCCGCTGCGACGGGGTCATCATCGACAACGCAGAGATCGCGAAGCGGATGACCGACCACCTCGTCGACCTCGGCCACAGCCGCATCGCCCTGCTCATCGACGAGACGAACTGGACGACGGGAGGGGAGCGTCTCGCCGGATACCGGCGCTCACTCCGTGAATCCGGGATCGCTGCCGACCCGAGCCTGGTCGTCTCGGCCGGCTGGGGAGTCGACGACGCCCGCCAGGCCACCGTCGACATGCTGGCGCGGCGTGATCACCCGACAGCGGTCTTCGCGGCGAACAACGTGCTGGCCGAAGGGGTGTGGCGCGCGGCAAGCGACCTCGGCCTGCGGATCCCCGACGACCTCAGCATCGTGTCGTTCGACGACACCCAGTGGATGAGCATGGTGACGCCGGGCATCACCGCGGTGTCACAGGATGCTGTCGCCCTCGGCGGCACCGCGATGGACCGGCTGCTCGAACGTATCGAGAATCCCGACGCCGACGCTGTCACCGTCGTGCTGGACTCCCAGATCCGCCCGCGCGGCTCAACCTCCGGCCCGCGCCGGCTCTGATGCGGACCTAGCGGTGGTCGCCAGGCCCGACCGCAGCTCGCCGGCCGTGAGCACCCGGGCAAGCGACCGGGTGCGCGCCGACTCGTAGGCGGCAAGGATGATTCCGAGCACCGCGATGCCCTCCTCCCAGGAGTGCATGGGGCGGATGCCGGAACGCACGCACTCGGCGAAGTGCGCGATCTCCGCCGCGAATTCGTGCACCGGCGCGAATTCGACCGTCACCGGCTCGGATCCGCGGATCGTGTAGTCCAGCCGGGTGCCGTCGCTGTGCAGCGAGCCGAGTTCGCCGACCACCGAGAACCGCTCCGTGTTGGTCGTGGACTGGAACGCCCAGCTCGTGGAGATGCTGCCGAGGGCCCCGTTGTCGAAGCGCACGAGCACCTGCGCGCTGTCTTCGCCTTCCATGAAGCGCAGACGGTGGGTGCTGAGCATGGCGGTCACGTCCACCGGTGTGCCGCCGGCCAGGTACATCAGCAGGTAGCTCGGGTGGTACCCGGTGTCGATCAGCTCGCCGCCGCCGCTGGTCCTCGCGTTCGCGCGCCATCCCATGCTCTCGGCGGTGAAATCGCTGTAGAAGCAGTCGGTCGTGCGCACGTCGTAGACGCGGCCGAGCTGCCCCGAGTCGATCAGCTCCTTCGCCGCGGCGACGGCGGGGAGGAATAACTGGTTGTGGGCGCACATTACCGTGATGCCGGATGCCTCGACCGCCGCCGCCACGTCGGCCGCTTCGCCGGCGTCCAGGCATAGCGGTTTCTCGCACAGGACGTGTTTGCCGGCGGCCGCCGCCGCGAGGATGGCGTCGCGGTGCAGGTGGTGGGGCAGGCAGATGTCGACGGCGTCGATGTCTGCCTCGGAGAGCATCCGGGCGTAGTCGTCGAAGAGCGCAGCATCCGTGCCCTCCGCCCGTTTCAGAGCGTTCTGCCGCACGGGGTCGGCGACGGCGCTGAAGGTGACGGTGTCGGGGTTGCGGCGGTAGCCGGCGACGTGGGCGCCGGCGATGCCGCCGGCACCGATGAGGCCGATGCGTACGGGCGGAAGGGGCATGTGATGTTCCTGGTGGTCGGGACGACGTATGTGTTTCAGTGGGTGGCAAGCGAGCGGATGCCGGCGGCCGCGTTCGCTGCGGCCACGAACGCCGTGAGGTCCACGGCACATCGGAGGTTCTCGTGAGGTGTGGTTCCGGCCCGGATGTGGTCGATCCACTGCTCGATCGGCGACGGCCCGGCTGGTGGAAGCGGCACCTCCTGCCACGACTCCGGGTCGAACGCCGCGCCTTTGGCGAGCAGGCGGTCGGTGCCGAACCCGGAGAGGAGGGAGCCCGCGGTGCCCCGAAGTTCGAGCGTCGACGCGCCCGGTGTGGTCACGAAACTCGCTTCGATGACAGCGAGGGCGCCGTTCGGGTAGCTCGCCGTGACGACGGCGTTGTCTTCGACCTTGCGGCCGGTGACGCTCGTGTAGTTCGCGGTCAGTCGCTCGGGGTGGGCCCCGAGGAACAACTGGGTCAGGTAGACCGGATGGCATCCGACGTCAGTCAAAGCGCCGCCGACAGCGTCGTCCGGGTCACCGAATCGGTCGGGGAGCCACCCGGCGAGCCAGCCGTCGTGGGCCATCCGCATGCGGCTGTAGGTGAGCGCGCCGAGCGACCCGTTCTCGACCAGCCGACGGGCCGCGAGCGTGGCCGGTTCGGTGAGCCGGGGGAGGGAGACGAGCAAGGCGACCCGGCTCTCGCGGGCGGTGACGACGAGCTCCTCGCACTGATCGACGGTGGTGGCGAGGATTTTTTCGGTGAAGACGTGCTTGCCCGCGCGAAGAGCGGCGAGGATCACGGCGTAGTGCTGCGCCGTCGCGGTCGTCACCACGACCGCGTCGATGTCACGGGCGAGGAGGGCGCCGAGGTCCTCGTCGAAGCGCACATCGGAGTCGCCACCGGCACTTCGGAGATCGCGCAGACCCTCCTCGGCGAGAGCCGGATCCGGATCCCATGCCCACGTCAAGCGGGCGTCGTCGCGGCGAGCGATCTCGCTGGCGTATTCGAGCGCGTGCACATGCCAGAAACCCAGAAGTGCGACGGAAAGCGGTCGGGACATGACAGCAACCAGCTCGATTCACCCGGTTCTGGGATCGTTCCCAGAACGATCCTTAAAGGGTAACTTCTGCTCATCGACGGGCGCCACTGTTCGGCCCAGATCGATTCGGTAACGCTCGTGAGGCGTTCAGCCCTGGAAGTCCTCGGGGTCGACGTCGTCGAGGAACTTGCGGAACTCATCGAGCCGCGCCTCCTCGTCCACCGGATCGGCTTTCTCGTTCTCGTCGGCGATTCCGGCCTCTTCGAGCACATCGTCGTTCACCCAGATCGGCGCGTCCACGCGTGCGGCGATGGCGATGGCATCCGAGGGGCGGGAGTCAAGCACCAGCCGGCCGCTCTGCGTTCGCAGGGAGATCTCGGCGTAGAACGTGCCGTCCTCGATCTTGGTGACGTCCACCCGCTCGACGCTGGCACCGACCGCTTCGAGCAGTGTCTTCATGAGGTCATGCGACAACGGCCGCGGCGCGTGCGCTCCTTCAACCGCGATGAGGATGGATGTCGCCTCCTGCGGGCCGATCCAGATGGGGAGCATCCGCCCGGCGTCGTCGTCGAGCGGCTTCAGCAGGATGAGGTGCTGCGCGCTCGAATCGACTGCGACGCCGACGATGTGAACCTGAACCTGAACCATGGCATCCTCCCGTGACGGGCAACCGGCCTGAACCTTCATGGTAGGTCAGCCGGACCTGCGCGAACAGGGACTTCTGGCGGCACAATTCCTGATCTGGTAGCCCGCGCTAAACCGGCTGTCGGGCGAGGAAAACCGCTTCGGTGCGCGTGGACGCGCCGAGCTTGCGGAGGATCGCCGACACGTGAACGCTCGCCGTCTTCGAACTGATGAAGAGCCGCTCACCGATCTGCCGGTTACTCAGGCCCAGCGCGAGAAGCTCGAGCACCTGACGCTCGCGCGCCGTGAGCTCCAGCGCATCCGGTGCCTGCCTGCCGGTGCCATCGACGGGCATTCCGGCGCGGGCAGCGACGGCTTCGGCCTCGGCACGGATGAAACCGGCGCCCAGACTGTCGGCTTCGGCGATGGCCTCGAGAAGTGAGGTCGTCGCCGCGGACCGGTCGCCCGATTCGGCGTGCGCTCTGCCGAGCCGAAGGAGTGCGTACGGTCGCAGATGGGCGAGCGAGGCCGGGTTGGTGCTGATCTCATCGACCGCGCGCTGCCATGCTCCCGGATCGTTCCCGGTTCCGCCCGACAGTTCGGCGTCGATCAGCGCAGCCCACAGGCCACTGGTGGGCCAGAAGCTCAACTCGGCAGTCAGGCTCCGGATCCGCTCTTCGGCGTTCGCGTTTTCGGACGCAGGCAAGGGCGCTGCGGCGCGGAGCTCGCCCAGCGCGCGCGCCGCCGTGGCGAGCAGGGGCAGCTCATAGCCGGCAAACGGCCGCCGGTCGGGCGTGAACAGAACGGAAACGTCGGCCCAGGCCTGCTCGGGGTCATGACGGGCAAGGGCTATTTCTGCTGCGACGCGGGCATGGCCCAGCTTCACCTGCATCTCGACCTCGCCGAGCGAGAGGAAACCGGCACGTGTCGTGCGGTAGACCTTCGTCGCCCCGTCGACGTCTCCGCGCCAGGTCATCAGGAAGAGGCGGGCCCTCTGCAGGTACGCGTTGAAGGCGGGAGTGGGCAGGAGGGTCAAGGCGCGGGCGATCAACCGGTCGGCACGTTCCCAGTCACCGAGCGCCAGAAGCGGATCGATGGCGTTCGACTGGAGGACGATCCCTGAACTGCGTTCGACGCCGAGTTCATGGGCACGGGCGACCCCGACCTCGGCGATCCGCAAAGCCTCGTCATAGTGGCCGAGGAGGTACTCCCCGTCGGACGCGTTCACCCGGTACCGGAGCATCGCGTTGGAATCGCTCTCGCCGAGCCGGCGGGCGTTGTCGCGGTATTCGAGCCCCTCCTCGAGCCGCCCAAGGTCGATCAGCGATGCACCGAGGACGTTCGACGCGATCGACGCGTGCCGGTCGGAGCCTGCTGCCTGGGCCTCCTCGAGCCCTTCGGCGGCGATCGTCGCGGCCTCCTCGAATCGGGCCTCGATCATGAGCCGGCCGGCGAGCCCGGCGAGCATGGCTGAGCGAAGTTCGGACGCCGTCAGCGTCGACCCGCCGAGGCCCGAGGTGCCCGCGAGCCCGGTGGATCCGCGCGGAACGAGGTCGAGTGCCTCGCGCAGCAACTCGATCGACCCCGGCTTGCCGACATTGCCGAGGTACATGGCCTTGTCGCGCAGCAGCCGGGCGTAGCGGAACGAATCCTCGCGAGGACACTCCTCGAGCGCGAGGTTCACCATGGCCAGGGACCTCTCGCCTTCGCCGGCATTTCGAAGAGCGGATGCCGTCTGGGCGATCAGGTCGATCTTCTTGCGGTTCGCGACCTGCTCGGCATCCGGAACCTGGTCCCAGAGTTCGAGAGCCCGCTCACCCATCTGCGCCGCGGTGCCGTAGGCGTAGGTCACGCGGGCTTCGATCATCGCGTCGAGCGAGGCCGCGAAGGCGCGGGCGACGTCGTGGGCGGCGAGCCAGTGGTACGAGATCTCGGTCGCCACGTTCCGGTGTTCGGAGACGGCTTCGAGCGCTTCGGCGAACCGGGTGTGGAAGCGGGAGCGTTCACCGGGAAGCAGGTCGGCATGGATTGCCTCGCGCACGAGGGCGTGGCGGAAGGCGTAACTCAGCGAATCGGCGAGCAGGATGTTGGCGAACACGGCCTCGCGGGCGGCACGGTCCAGCGTGTCGGCGTCACCGTGGTACACCTGCATGAGCAGTTCGTGCTCGACCCTGACGCCGCCGGCCGAGAGCAGGCGGAGGACGTGCTGCGTCTCGTCGCTGAGTCGCTCGTATCGGGCGAGGAGGAGTTCGCGCAGCGTCAGCGGCAGGTCGCCTTCGCAGGTTTCGTCGTAGCCGACGAGTTCTTCGACGAAGAAGGGGATGCCCTCGCTGCGGTTGAAGACGCTGTCGAACGCCTCGTCGTCTGGCAGAGTTCCGAGGATCTCGTGCACCTGGCGCCGCACGTCCTCCCGGCCCAGCCGCTGGATGTCGACGCGGGAGACGCTGCGTGACCGCTCCAGCTCGGAGATGAGGCTGCGAAGCGGGTGGCCCCGCGGCACGTCTTCGCTTCGGAAGCTGAGCACGACGAGAATCCGCCCACGGTTCAGCGCGCGGAGGAGAAAGCGCAGCAGGTTGAGGGTGGCGTCGTCGGCCCAGTGCAGGTCTTCGATCACGATGACGACCGGCGAGCGTTGCGACACGGTCTCGAGCACCACGGCGACCGTCTCGTGCAGGCGATTCGGTCCTACTTCGGTGCGGTCGACCTGGCCGTCACCGCTCCGGCTGTCGCCGCCCTGATGCACACCGAGTTCGGGGAGCAGGGCCGTGAGTGCGCTCCGTCCCGGCCCGCCGGCTTCGAGCACGGCGTCAGGGCCGATCTGGTCGATCAGCCCTCGCAGCACGCCCTTGATCGGAGCGTAGGGCGCGCCGACCGCTCCCAGGTCGACGCACTGACCGGTGAGGACGATCGCCTCGGCCGACGCCTGGGCGAGGAATTCCTCGAGCAGGCGGGTTTTGCCGATGCCGGCTTCGCCCGACACGACCACGCCGCGGGGGCGGCCCTTGCGAGTGTCGTCGAGCGCGGCGCGCAGGTGTGCCAGCTCGGACTCGCGCCCGATCATCGATGGGCTCGCCGCCGGTGACCTCATAGGGATATCGTCCCACGGCCCTCCGACACTGGTCGAGCGGGTTTCGGTCGCGGTGCGGCCCGGCGCCCCCGCCGGGTTCTCGACGCTGTTGCCCGAAGCGTTAACTGGCGCTTCGGGTGCAGCGAGGGTCACCGGTGGGCCGCGTGAACCTGCGAGACGCCCCGCCCGGCGCGACCGGCCGGCATCCCGCTGTCGGCACCGAGGACGGCGGCGATCCGTGCCCAGATCGACACTCGGGGGCTGCTCGTCAGGCTCTCCGCGCGGCGCTCGGCTGCCACGCGACGGCGCTCCAGGTCGCGGAGAAACCGCTCCTCGGTGTGACGAAGAAGCAGTTCGGTTCCGTAGTCTCCTGAGATCTGCATGATGTCAACTCCTTGGTTTGGATGATGTCTTCATCGTCTTCTCTAAGGAGGGGTGGACGTATCTGGCGGATGCCCTATTTATGTGGTCGCCTGCGGCTTAGTGGGGACTGGGGCGCGGCGCGAAAGCTGAGGCGAGGGGCCTAAGACGGGGCGCTGAGGCTGAGGCGAGGGGCCTAAGGCGGGGCGCTGAGGCTGAGGCGGATGGCGCCGGCGTGGGTACCGGGTCCCTTAAGCCGCGCGGCGCGGGTGTGTTTGCGTCGCGCCCGTGCAGTTGCACCCGCGCGACGCCGATTCACCCGCGCGGCCTACACCTCGGGCGGCAGCAGGAACCCGTCGTCGAGCAGCGCGCGCACCCGGGGCAGCAGTTCATCGAGCAACTCGAGGTAGTCGGCGTCGAGCAACTGGGCGATCGCCCCGACCACCGCAGCGACGGACAGGTCGCCGTCGCTCGCGCCGACGAGAGCGGAGAGTCCGGTGTCCAGCCGCACCGTGCGTCCGAAGCCGCCGCCCTGGCGCAGCATCATGGCTGTCGGATGCTCCGCGCCCGGCCAGTAGTGACGTTCCTCGGTCACGTCGGGGGCGACGGTGAGGGAGGCAAATCCGAGCTCCTCGTTCGACCGGATCGCCTGCCAGTCGTGCCCAGCGAGCGCGGAGGCGAGGTGCACGCCGAGCCCCGTCTCGTTCGAGCCGAGAGAGCCGTGCAGCCGCTCGAGGCGACGCATCGTCGGGGAGCCGGCCAGCGGCATCCGCAGGGTGATGTAGCCGAAGCCCACGGATGTCACGCGGCGGGCGGCGAAGTCGTCGAGCCACGCCGTGTAGAGCAGTTCGAACTCCGCCGAGCCGGAGCGGGTGCCGCCGTCGCGGATCCAGGTCTCGGCGTATTCGGCCGGGTCCTGCACGTCGCGTTCGATGATCCAGGCGTCGAGGCCGGTGCCGTCGACCCAGCCGCCGACGCGGCGGAAGGCGTCCTGGCCGACGCGGTACTCCCAGTTGCCGAGCAGCTGGGCGACCCCGCTGGGGTGCAGGTGCGCCGCCGCCCCGCGGATCACCGCTTCGACGAGGGCGTCGCCCTCCATGCCGCCGTCCCGGTACTCGTAGGCGGGAACACCGTCGCTGCGCGGGGTGATCACGAACGGCGGGTTCGACACGATCTGGTCGAACCGTTCACCGCGCACGGGCTCGAACAGGTCGCCGTGCCGGAATTCGATGTTGTGGATGCCGTTCAACTCCGCGTTGAGCCGCGCGAGGTGGAGCGCGCGCTCGGAGATGTCGGTGGCGACGACCGACACCGCGTGCCGGGCGGCGTGCATGGCCTGGATGCCGCATCCGGTCCCGAGGTCGAGCACGCTGCCGACCGGGGTCTGCATCATCAGGCCGCTCAGGGTCATCGACGCACCGCCGACACCGAGCACGTGCTCCTCACCGAGCGGACGGCCGAGCGCGAGTTCGCCGAGGTCGGACACGATCCACCAGCTGCCGGCGCCGGCAGCGTCGACGAAGCTGTACGGCCGGAGGTCGAACAGCGGGCGCACTTCAGCGTCGTCGGCGACGACGAGCCCGAGTTCGACAGCCCCCGCGAGCCCGAGAGAAGGCAGGGCGGCTCCCGCCTCACCGGGTGCGACGGGCAGGCCGAGAACGAACAGGCGGGCAAGGGTGGCGGATGCCTCGACACCGGAGTCCGCGCGTCGTCGCGCGAGTGCACGCAAAGCCGGGACCCTCTCGTTTCGGTGCAGCGCGGCATCCGCTTCGTCACCCCACAGGCCGGTGAGCGTCGTCACCGTGAACCGGGCGGAGTCGAGGTCGGAACGGAGGCGGTGCACGAGCTCAGAAGTCACGGTCACCAGTCTGACACCGCACGGCAGGTGTCGCCGTGCGGCCGGGCGCAGAACTCCGCCAGATCGAGCTCCGGTGTGCCGAACAGGTCCCGGAGTCGCCGGTCGCCGCTGGATTGGCGGAGTTCTGCGCACTCGCGGCGTCAGGTGCGAGACTGGGCGCACTATGAAGACTCTGTTGAACATCATCTGGGTGGTGCTGTCGGGATTCTGGCTGTTCCTCGGTTACATGCTCGCCGCGGCCATCATGTGCATCCTCATCGTCACCATCCCGTGGGGCATCGCCGCGGCACGGATCGGGGTCTACGCACTCTGGCCGTTCGGCAAGGAGGTCGTCGACCGGCCCACCGCCGGCCTCGGCTCGGCGCTCGGCAACGTGGTCTGGGTGCTCCTCGCCGGGTGGTGGATCGCCCTCGAACACATCATCAGCGGTGTGCTGCTCTGCCTCACGATCGTCGGCATCCCGTTCGGCTGGGCCAACTTCAAGATGGTTCCCGTCGCGCTTCTCCCGCTCGGAAAGCAGATCGTCGACAGCTGACGGATGCCGCGGGCTGGGTGCCCCTCACTGCCGCGTTTTGCGCGGGTCGTTTTGCGACGGGCTGCCGCCAGGGGCGTTCGCGCGGGTGTATTTGCGCCGCGCTGCTGAAGTTGCGCCCGCCCGCAGCGATAACACCCGCGCAGCGGAGCGCCTACGTGTGTTCGGCCCGGTATCGCTCCATCAACCGGTCGAGTAGTTTCATGAGTTCCGCTGCCATTTCCGCGTCCAGCGACGAGAACGAGAACGTCGCCCGGCCGGTGCGCCGAGCGGGGAGAGCATCCGAGGCCAGAGCGAGGTCGTCGGGGTAGCGGTCCGCGATGATCAGGTAGAGCCCGACCTTGTCTTTGCCCCGTTTGAGCGCGGCGAAATAGTCGTGCCCGGTGGCACCCGGCCACACCAGCGCAGGAACGTTGTAGATCGTGCCGCCCACGAGCTCGGGGCGGTAGCGGTCGAGGATCGCCCGAAGCTGTTCTTCAACCTCTGCCGGACTTGTGACATCCATGGCCGGAGTCTAAAAGATCCGGGGTGCCGGCGACATCCCCGCCGTGCGGCTCTACGGCTCGGCGTGCGGCGAACTCGCGACCTCATAGTGACGCAGTTCGGGTTTCTCGAGGAGGTACTTCTCGTCTTCGGGATAAAGGACCATGGCGGTGATGTCCTCCCCGGCGAACGCCTGAATGGCTGTGGTGCTCTCCCACAGGCTGAAGGCGGTGACCTCGGTGCGATCCGGGTCGAGGTCACGCGTCAGGATGGCGGCGAACGTGCAGCCGGGGGCACGCCGATACTCGCCGACGCCGGTGGCCTCCATGTACGCCACGTAGGCATCCCGGTCCCGGGGTGCGACCACGCCCGTCCAGAGCCTGGCGATCATCGATCCACCTCTTCCTGTCGGCGACGTACTGCCACTTTTCCACCCGGGGGCCTCGTGGGTAAGACCCCGTTCCGTCGCCGGCCGGTGGTCGCTCGCGCGGGTCCGTTTGCGTCGCGCTGCCGAAACTGCACCCGCGCAAAACGAATACACCCGCGCCAGCGGAGCTACGGATGCCGCGGGCCCAGCCGCCGACCCGACACCGAGCCGCGCCGGTCCGTTCGCGCCACGCTGCCGAAACTGCACCCGCGCAAAACAAATACACCCGCGCGAACGGAGCTACGGATGCCGCGGGCCCAGCCGCCGACCCGACACCGAGCCGCGCCGGTCCGTTCGCGCCACGCTGCCGAAACTGCACCCGCGCGAAACAAATACACCCGCGCCAGCGGAGCTACGGATGCCGCGGGCCCAGCCGCCGACCCGACACCGGGCCGCGCGGGTCCGTTTGCGCCGCGCTGCCGAAACTTCACCCGCGCGAAACGAATACACCCGCGCCAACGGAGCTACGGATGCCGCGGGCCCAGCCGCCGATCCGACACCGAGCCGCGCGGGTCCGTTTGCGCCGCGCTGCCGAAACTGCACCCGCGCGAAACAAATACACCCGCGCCACGGTCCGGCGAACCCGAGCGGCAGCCCCTGTCAGACGGACCTGTCAGACGGACCTGTCAGACGCACCTGCGAAGCTTGAGGCATGACGAACACCGCCACCGACACCCGTGCGAACGCCCTCGAGATCCTGCGCACCCTCGTTGGTTCGCCCGACGCCGACTTCCATGAGGGGCAGTTCGAGGCCATCGAGACGCTCGTCGCCGACCGGCAGCGTGCCCTCGTCGTCCAGCGCACCGGTTGGGGCAAGTCCGCCGTGTACTTCGTCGCCACCCTGCTCCTGCGTCGGCAGGGCGCCGGGCCGACCCTGCTCGTGTCGCCGCTGCTCGCCCTCATGCGCGACCAGGTCGAGGCGGCAGCCCGTGCCGGGGTGCGCGCCGTGGCGATCAACTCCGCCAACCCGCACGAGTGGGGCGACGTGCTGCAGAAGCTCGACGCCGACGAGGTCGACGTTCTCCTCGTCTCGCCCGAACGGCTCAACAACCCGCGCTTCCGTGAGGAGCAACTGCCGAAGCTCATCCCGCGCACCGGTCTGCTCGTCGTCGACGAGGCCCACTGCATTTCCGACTGGGGCCACGACTTCCGCCCGGACTACCGCCGCCTCCGCGACCTCATCGCCGAAATGCCGCACGGGGTACCGGTGCTCGCCACCACGGCGACCGCGAACTCCCGCGTCGTCACCGACGTCGCCGAACAGCTGGAACACGCCGGCGGCGAACCGGTCGTGACGATCCGCGGGCCGCTGGCGCGAGCATCCCTCCGCCTTGGCGTCCTGCGCCTGCCCGATGCCGGCGCACGCCTCGGCTGGCTGCTCAGCCACCTCGGCGACCTGACCGGGTCGGGCATCATCTACGCCCTCACCGTCTCAGCGGCCGAGGACACCGCCCGGCTGCTGCGCGAGGCGGGCCACGAAGTGCAGGCCTACACCGGGCGAACGGATGCCGCCGATCGCGAAGGACTGGAACAGGCGCTCAAGAACAACGAAGTGAAGGCGCTTGTCGCGACGAGCGCGCTCGGCATGGGTTTCGACAAGCCCGACCTCGGCTTCGTGATCCACCTCGGAGCCCCGTCATCACCGGTCGCCTACTACCAGCAGGTCGGCCGCGCCGGGCGCGCGGCGATGATCGCGGGAAAGGCGGCCAGCGCCGACGTGCTGCTTCTGCCCGGAACCGAAGACGAAGCGATCTGGCAGTACTTCGCCACCTCGTCGATGCCGAACGAGCAGAAGGCCCTCGCCGTGATCGACGAACTCGCCTTCGAGGGGGCACCGCTGTCGACGCCCGCCCTCGAAGCCCGGGTCAACCTCAAGCGCAAACCGCTCGAACTGCTGCTCAAGGTCCTCGACGTCGACGGCGCCGTGCAGCGGGTCACCGGCGGCTGGATCGCCACCGGCAAACCGTGGGTCTACGACGCCGAACGCTACGAACGCATCGCCGCCGCCCGGGTGCAGGAGCAGAATTCCATGCTCGAGTACGAACGCACCACCGGATGCCGCATGGAATTCCTCCAGCGCGCCCTCGACGACGACACGGCGGTGCCCTGCGGTCGCTGCGACAGCTGTGCCGCCGCGGCGGGGCAGCCGGCCTGGTACCCGAGCGACGTGCGGGAGGAAGCATCCGGCCAGGCCCAGAAGTCCCTCAGCCGGGTCGGTGTCGCCATCGAGCCACGCGCGCAGTGGCCCACCGGAGCCGACAAGTTGAGCGTCCCCGTGAAGGGCAAGATCGCTCCCGCCGACCGCGTCGAAGCCGGGCGAGCCCTCGCCCGGCTCACAGACCTCGGCTGGGGCGGCACCCTCCGCGACCTGTTCTCCCCGGGAACCCCCGACGCGCCGGCGAGCCCCGCGCTCATCCAGGCCTGCGTGCGCGTGCTCGCTGAGTGGGGCTGGGACGAACGCCCTGCCGCCGTTGTCAGCGTGCCATCCAGACGCCGGCCACAACTGGTCGACTCCGTCGCCCGCGCCCTGTCCGACGTCGGACGCCTGCCGTACCTCGGCTCGTTGAGCCTGGTGAACGGCGGGCCGTCAGGCGAGCCGGGCGGCAACAGCGCCTACCGGCTGGCCAGTGTCTGGGACCGTTTCGGCCTCGACCCTGAGGTCGTAACCGCCCTCGAGGGTTACCGGGGTCGCCCCATTCTGCTGGTCGACGACCTGGTCGACAGCCGCTGGACGATCACCGTCGCCGGCCGCCTCCTCCGCGGCGCCGGAGCATCCGCCGTGCTGCCGTTCAGCCTCGCCGTGCAGGCGTAACCGGTACGTCCCCGGCGACGACCGTCGACAGGTCGGAGCCGAACACGAACCGTCGTTCGCACCATATGCCGTTGAGGGCATCTGGCAGCCAATGCTTGGCGTCATCCCACATGCGATCGAACGGGATGCCGTCGACCGCGTGCCAGCGCAGCAGCAGCTCGTCGGATTCGACGATGTCTCCCGCCCAGACGCGCGTGGCGAAGACCCACGAGGTCTGGCTCCAGGCCGGTCGATGCGGGAACTCGTAACGGATGCGCCCGAGCGCCGTGAGGTCCTCCTCGCGCACCCTGAGGCCCGATTCCTCGAGCACCTCACGCACCACCGCCTGCGCCGGGGACTCTCCCGCTTCGAGCTTTCCCCCCGGTCCGACAATTTTTCCGAGGCCGAGGCCCTTCTTCTTCTCGCCCAGAAGAACCTCGTAACCGCCTGAACCGGTTTCACGCAGGATGTAGCAGACGCAGACCTCGGGAAGGTCCTGTTCGCTGTCGGTCATAGGGCGAGCGTACGCCGCATGATCAGCCCGGGGCCACCGCCGCTGCCCGGTGTCGTGCCTTCGGGAGGAAAATCGAGGGCTCCATCGCCGATAGCCGACCGGACCCCCTGATTCTCCTCCCGAAAAACCCCGTCAGCGCTCCATCCGGATGGCGGCGACCCGCGCCGCACCGCCGAGCGTCACCCGGAGGTCGATCGGCGTCGCCAACAACTCCCCGAGACGAGGATCGTCCACGAGTGTCGCCCCGGCCCAGGTCCACGAGTAGCGATCGGTCGGCGCGATGGTCAGCACGCTCGTCAGCGGAACCCACCTGTCGTCGGCTGTCTGCTTGACGTCGAGGTGCACCGTGCTCGGCCCCCAGGCCGGGAGGTCCCGGGTGGACACGTCGAGGAGTATCCCGCGCAGGCCAGTCAGATCGAGGTTGTCGTACCGCGTCCAACCCGACGCGGAGGTCGGGAGAACCTCAATCGATGACCCGCTCTCGCGTGAGCGGTCCGAAGTGACGACCCGGTTCGAAGCGTGGAACCCGTGCGCCTGCAGCAGGGCCACCGGCCGCGGCCGCGGTTCCTCGCCGCGGATCACGAGGTGCGCACCAACGGACAGGTCGCCCGCGGACGACCCCGACGCGATCCGGTATGTTCCGGGCTGGACCCGGAACGCCCCGGGCGTCACATCCGAGGTCTCGGTCGCCTCGGTGCCGACGTCCCACACGGCGAGCGTGCCGAGAGGGACCGGAAGCGACACCACGCGGCTCTCACCCGGGGCGAGGACCACCCGGGTCCAGGCGACGAGGCGGATGCGAGGCGCGGGCACCGCGAGTGCGGGCGCCTCGGCGTACAGGGCGACGAGTTCGTGCGCCTCGCGGTCGCCGGCGTTCCGGACGGTGACGACCGCTGTGATCTGCGGTGCGGAACCGGGAGCGGCCTCGCGCGCCGGGGTGTGCACGAGCGTCGGCTCCGGTGAGTCCGCGCTGCCGGCCGACAGCTCGATGCCTTCGTAAACCACCCGGGAGTAGGTCAGCCCATGCCCGAGGGCGAACTGCGGGCGCTCGGGGGAGTACCGGTACGTCATCGACGCTCCCACCACGTCGTACTCGAGCAGGTCGCCGGCGGCCTCCGTCGAATCCCACCAGGTCTGGGCGAGCCGCCCGACGGGCTCCCGATCGCCCGAGAGGACGTCGACGAGCCCGTGACCGTGTTCCTGGCCGCCGTGGCTGCTCCAGATCACCGCACTTGCGCCTGCCGCCTCCGCGCCGAGGGCGTACGGGTAGCTCGACGCGATCGCAAGAATCGCCTCGTCGGCACTTCCCAGAGCCGACAGCCACAACTCGCGGAACGGGGTGGGAAGCTCGAGGCTCGTGCGATCCTCGGTCTCCCGACCGAGCAGATGAGGATCGTTTCCGACCGCCACGATCGTGACGTCTGCGCCGCGCGCCGTTTCAGCGACGTGCTCGACACCGGAGCGGAGGATCTGAAGCGAGAACCGTTCGGCTGTGGAGAAACCGCCCTCGGCGACGAGCAGCATGCTCCCGTGTTGCACCCGCAGCCACGTGCCGCTCCCGATGTGCTGGTACGACACCGAACCGTCGTCATGTCGGTGCGCCCGGAAGCTCTCCTGGGCGACCCAGCCCCCCACGCGGTCAGACGTCGGGGCGATGATCCAGGACGCACCGGTCAGGAGGAGCCCCGTCTGCACCGAGCGGATGGTCAGAACGCCGTCGCCCCAGTCGGTGACGTCGAGCAGGCTCGCGTCGTCAGCCGTCACCGCGCTGGCCGTCAGCGCCTGGCCGTCGGCCGTGACCCCGAGCACCCGGTCGTGGGTGAGCGAGCGGAGCGCAATCCGATCGGCGCCGTCCGCCACAGTGACGGATGCCTCCGGGTAGCGTTCCGCAAGCGCGCCGGCGAGGGTGCTGAGATACGGCGGGGTTCCGGAATACCAGTCGTGCACGATGTGGTCGGCGAACGGGCCGACGACGGCGATGCGTCGGCCCGGCCGGAGCGGAAGGGCGCCTCCGTCGTTGGCGAGCACGACGACACCGCGTGCCGCCGCTTCTCGCGCCAGGGCCCGGTGCCCGTCGGTGTCGATGGCGTTTTCGCCGATGCCGAACGGGTCCTCGCCGGTGAGCTCGCCCGTCCGGGAGCGCATTTCGAGGAGGCGCCGAACAGCCAGGTCGATGTCGGCCTCGTCCAGCAACCCGGCCTCAAGCGCGGCGGTGACCCGCTCGACCGTCAGCCCGGCGTTGCTGTCGTTGTCGGTGAATGAGTCGATACCCGCACGAACGAGTGCCGCGTGCGATGCGGTGTGATCAGGGTAGTAGCGTTCCCCGTCGACAACGTTGGATGGGGCCTGGGCGTCTGACACAACGGCAATCGAATGCGGTGCCCGGGCACGCAGCTCGGAGAGCAGCTCGCCACTGACGTGGTTGGGTCGGCCGTTGATGAGGTTGTAGCCGGGCATCACCGCGCCGATCGTGCCTGAGGCGATCGGGGCCTCGAAGGCGGGCAGTTCGTACTCGCGAAGCGCCTGAGGTGGGAGATGGGAGCTCGTCGTTGCCCGGTCGGTCTCGTTTCCGTAGGCAAGGAAGTGCTTGAGCGTCGGGACGGTCTTCCAGATCTCCGCGTGGCATCCGCGCAGCCCTGTCGCATAGCCGGTCGCGAGTGCAGCGGTGAGATCGGGGTCTTCGGAGAAGCCTTCCTCGGTGCGGCCCCACAGCGGATGCCGGAGCGTGTTGACGACCGGCGCCCAGATGTTGAGGCTCACCGTCGGGTCGGTCGCGTGCTTGGCGCGCATTTCCGTCGAGACCACCTCACCGACTTCGGCGAGGAAGGCCGGGTCCCACGTCGCCGCCAGACCCACCGGCTGCGGGAACGTCGTCGCGGTTCCGAGCCAGGCGACACCGTGCAGGCCCTCGCTGCCGGTGCGGAACTGGTCGAGACCCAGGCGTTCGACCCCGGGCTGGTACTGGTGGAGAAGCTGGATCTTCTCGTCGAGGGTCAGGCTGCGGAGGAGATCGGCGACTCGGTGAGCTGCGCCGGCTGGTCGTTCCGTACCGGTACCGTTGCTCGGGGAAAGCTGGGGGGCTGCGTCAACCATGACGTGCCGTCCTTTCGGGTTGAAGTCTCCATTGACGTGACCTGTTTCACGTGGAGCGGATCGTGTGACCTGCACGGGGTACAGCGTCATCGAGGTTAAACGCTTCGAAACAATTTGTTGCGCTAACCGCGAAACGACCTTACAGTCAATCTAAACGTTTCGATTGCGGAGATGCAATCGTTCGTTTTCGCCATTTGCCACGAACCAATGCTGGCCGTGGATTCGAATTCGAGGCGCTCGCGTCCTCGAGAACTACAAGAGTGGAACGTCAATGAAGTCGTATCGATCGGGCCGAACCCCAAGTAACAATCGCCGCCGGGTGGTGGCAGTGGTCGCCGCAGGCGCCGCAGTTTCGCTTCTTGCCGCGTGCTCCGGGGGGCAGGCTGCCCCGTCGGCAGGCCAGCAGATGATCTCCGAGAAAGATCTCCCGAAGTACGTGCCCGTTGAATTTGCGGAGCCGGACTTTCCGGGCGTGAACGGCTCGGCTTCTGGCTTCGTCACGCTCCCGGATCCCCTCGTGAAGAGCTTCGACACACCGCCGGGAAGCGGCGGGAGCTACACGGCAATGACACCGCTGTGGGGCACCATTCCTCCCACGAACGGCAACCAGTACTTCGACGCCGTCAACGAGGCGATCGGCACGGACATCAAATTCCAGATCAGCGACGGCAACACCTACGGCGACAAGCTGGCCGCCGTTCTCGCCTCGCCGAAGGACGTCGCCGACTGGGTGTCCATCCCGGGCTGGAACGTTCCGCCCCGGTTCGGCCAGGCCGTCGACTCGGTGTTCGAAGATCTGACGCCGCACCTGTCCGGTGACCTGGTGGAGGAATACCCGTTCCTCGCGAACATCCCGACCGAAGCCTGGAAGAGCTGCTCCTGGAACGGCAAGCTGTACGGCCTGCCCTTCCCACAGGACGTCGGCGTCAGCAACTACACCTTCTACCGTCCTGACCTCCTCCCGGACGCGGAACTCCCGACCAACGCCGACGAGGTCATCGAGTTCGCCCAGGCGCAGACGAAGGACGGCCTCTACGGATCCACCGACCTGTGGGCCACGGCAACGACGATGTTCGGCGTTCCCGAGAAATGGAAGGTCGGAGACGACGGCAAGCTCGTCCACAAGGTCGAGACTCCGGAGTATCGGGCAGCACTCGAATGGCACACGAAGCTCTACGCCTCCGGTGCAGTACACCCGGATGCCGTCGCCGACAACGGTGGAGATGGCGGCCAGCGCTTCGAAGGCGGCCAGATCGCGCTGCTGTCGACCGGCGTCGGCTACTGGCATGAGGCCACAACGCGGAACCGCGGGAGCAACCCGGACTGGACGATGGCGCCTCTTCCGGTCGTCGCCGCCGACGGCGGGGACCCCGTCCTCTACAAGGCTCCAGGCGCAGCCATCTGCTCGTACCTGAAGAAGAGCGACGACGACGGCGCCATCAAGGAACTGCTCGAAGCCGCCAACTTCCTAGCCGCGCCCTTCGGCACCGAGGAATTCCAGCTCGTCAACTACGGCGTCGAGGGACTCCACTACAACTTCGACGCGGCCGGAACCACGGTCCCGACGGCACTCGCCCAGACCGAGGTGCAGCCGTCGTACATCTTCCTCGTCGACCCTCCCGTGGTCAACGCCAAGGTGGCCCTCCCTGACTACGTTGCCGCCTCCAGCGAGTGGACCGCCCGGAACTCCGAGTTCCTGATCGAGCCGCCGTTCTACGGAATGAACATCACCGAGCCCAACCGGTTCGCCTCGCTGAGCCAGCCGTTCGACGACCTCGAGAAGGACATCGTCAGGGGCCGCAAGTCGATGGACGACCTCGATAAGGCGATCGACACCTGGCGCACCTCGGGTGGTGACGATCTTCGGGAGTTCTACCAGAAGATCCTCGACGAGAACCCGGGTCTCGCCGGCTCATGACCGACCAGGACACCCGCCGCCCGGGCTCGACGACAACGTCGTTGAGCCCGGGAAACCGGCCCACCGCTGACCGACCGGAGAAGGTCACTCCTGTTGCCCTTCCCATCCGGAAGAAGTCGCTGAAGTCGCGACTGAAGAAAGACCGTTCGCTGCTGATCATGACACTGCCGGCAGTGGTGCTGCTCGTCATCTTCGCGTACGTTCCGATGCTCGGGAACGTCATCGCCTGGCAGGACTACTCGCCGTACGTCGGCATGCTGAACAGTCCATTCGTCGGGTGGGACAACTTCGCTCGCCTGTTCTCCAACGCGCAGTTCCTGCAGTCCGTGGCGAACACGCTCGCCATCACGGCGTTCCAGCTCGTGTTCTTCTTCCCGATTCCGATCATGCTCGCGCTTCTGCTCAACAGCGTCGTGACACCGGCGATCCGCACGACGATCCAGTCGATCGTCTACCTGCCGCACTTCTTCTCGTGGGTGCTCGTCGTCACGATCTTCCAGCAGATTTTCGGAGGAGCCGGGCTCGTCAACAGGGTGCTGACGGAGGCGGGGCATCCGGGTTTCGACCTCATGACGAACCCGGACACGTTCCTGGTGCTCGTCACCTCGCAGGCGATCTGGAAGGACGCCGGCTGGGGGATCATCATCTTCCTCGCGGCCCTCGCCACTGTCGACCCGTCGCAATATGAGGCGGCGACGATGGACGGGGCAGGGCGCTGGGGTCGGCTGTGGCACGTCACCCTGCCGGCGATTCGACCGACGATCATCCTGCTGCTCATCCTCCGCCTCGGTGACTCGCTCACCGTCGGCTTCGAGCAGCTGATCCTCCAGCGTGGAGCGGTCGGCCCGGGTGTTGCCGAGGTCATCGACACGTATGTGTATTACCAGGGAGTGGTCAACGGCGACTGGGCGTTCGCGGCTGCGGCCGGACTTGTCAAGGGCGTTGTCTCCCTCCTCCTCGTGCTCGGAGCCAACAAGCTCGCGCACGTCTTCGGCGAAGCAGGAGTGTACAAGAAAGCATGAGTATTCCAACTGACGCGGGCCAGGGCCCACTGGGTCACCCGTACGCCGTTCCTGTTCCAGAACCTGTGCGCGATGCACGGGGTCCGGTGCGCAGGAGGCGCAAGGAAAACCCGAACCGCAACGTCTGGGAGGGCCGGCCGACGCTCAGCGGCCAGTCCCTCAAGGCGATTGTGCTCACCCTCGTGGTCCTCACGGTGGTGTTTCCGCTCTACACCGTCGTGCTGACGTCGTTCTCGACGACAGCCGACGTCAACCGGTCGGGCGGGATGGTGATCGTCCCGGGCGAATTCACCCTCGCGGCCTACCAGCAGATCCTCTCCGGTGGCATCGTCACCCGGGCTGCGCTGGTGAGCGTCGGGGTGACAGCCGTCGGAACGTTCATCTCGACCGTCGTGTCGATTCTCGCCGCGTACGGGCTCTCCCGCCCGAGTTCCTTCGGGCACCGGACGATCCTGTTCATCTTCCTCATCACGATGTTCTTCGGCGCCGGCATGATCCCGACGTACCTCCTCGTGAGCAACCTCGGTCTCATCAACACCTACTGGGCGCTGATCCTCCCGGGAGCGGTCTCGGCCTTCAACGTGCTCATCCTGCGCTCGTTCTTCATGGGTGTCGAGCCGGCGATCACGGAGGCCGCCCAGATCGACGGTGCGTCGGACTGGCGCATCCTGACCCGCATCATCATGCCCATGTCGACCGCCGTCATCGCCGTCGTCGCGCTGTTCTACGGAGTGGGTTACTTCAACGCCTTCTTCAACGCGATGCTGTACATCAATGACAACGAGATGTGGCCGCTGCAGCTCGTCCTCCGCTCCTACGTGCTCCAGGGTGTGACGCTGCCCGGCAGCGGAGCCGGCCAGGTGGATGTCGCAACGGGCGCGGTCACGGGGCTCCCGGTGAAGATGGCGATCACCGTGCTGGCGATCATCCCCGTGCTCATCGTGTACCCCTTCGTGCAGAAGCACTTCACCAAGGGCGTCATCTTCGGAGCGATCAAGGGCTAAGAGAACAGCCGCCCGGAATCCCGGGCGGCTGTTCTTCCGCTCCAGTCGCCCCGCACGAACCTCAGAAGGCAGACATGACAACGATCGACGTTTCGCGGCTCGCCGCAACCGATCTCGCCACGGTGAGCGCGAGCATCCGCCCCATCATTCCCGGTTTCCACCCCGACCCGAGCATCTGCCGCGTCGGCGAGGACTATTACCTCGTCAACTCGTCTTTCGAGTACTCGCCCGGCGTACCCTTGTGGCACAGTCGCGACCTGCTCGAATGGGACCTCGTGGGGAACATCCTGTCCGGTGATGAGCACTTCGTTGCTGGATCGGCCGGGGCGAGCGGCGGAGTCTACGCACCGACGATCCGTCACTACGACGGCCGGTTCTGGATGATCACGACGGACGTGTCGGGAGCGAAAGCCGGCCAGCTCATCACCTCAGCAACAGACCCGGCTGGACCGTGGGAACCCTCCCACACGATCACCGGACTGCCGGGGATCGATCCGGACCTCGCCTGGGCCGAGGACGGCACCTGTTACATCACCTACTGCTCCAACGACCCCGCCCTGCCGGGGATCGCACAGGCCAGGATCGACCTCGAGACGTTCGAGTTGCTCTCCACGCCCCGCGTCGTCTGGGCGGGAACCGGAATGGCGCACCCCGAAGGTCCGCACCTCTACCGGCACGGCTCCTGGTGGTACCTCCTCATCGCTGAGGGCGGGACCGAGCGCGGGCACAGCGTCTCCATCGCGCGATCCGCCTCGCCCGAGGGTCCTTTCGAAGCCACCCCAGCGAACCCGATCTTCACGCACCGCAGCACGCAGCATCGCGTGCAGAACGCCGGTCACGCCGATCTTGTCGAGCTGCCTGACGGGAGCTGGGCTGCCGTCTACCTCGGGGTGCGTCCGCGCGGGGCGACCCCGTCGTTCCACGTGAACGGACGCGAGACGTTCCTCGCCGGGATCGACTGGGTCGACGGCTGGCCGACGTTCGATGAGAACCGCTACTCAGTACCGGCATCCGATTGGTCGTTCGTCGATCGGTTCGAGCTGCCGGCTCTGCACGCCCGCTGGGTGTCCCCCGCAGCCCGGCTCGAGGAGATCGTGTCGATCGAACCCGGGGGCGGCGTGACGCTTCGACCGAACGACAGCGGGCCGGGTCGAACCTCGATGCTTGCGACGCGGATCCGCGACGAGTTCTGGACGTTCGAGGCCCCGGTCACCTCGGGAGATGCAGCCCTTCTGGTGCGCATGGACGAGCGCCACTGGTTCGAGGTGCGTCTCATCGGCGGCCGGGCCGAAGCAATCCTCCGGGTCGGCCCATTGACGTCGCCCGTCGGCGACCCGATCGATGTCGGCCCGGGAGCCGTCACCCTTCGGGTCCTCTCCCTTCCGTCACTCACGAACGGGCCGGACGACCTGGAGGCCGGTGTGGTGACGCCCTCCGGCTTCACGAGCCTGGGGCGGGTCGACGGCCGCTACCTCTCGACGGAGGTCACCGGAGGATTCACCGGTCGCGTCGTCGGCGTGCGCGCCCTCGGCGGCACCGCGACGATCGAATCGCTGCGATACGCGGCTTACGACCCGGACGCGCGGTGATGCCTAGCGCCTGGTTTCAGCGAGCCGGGCGCAGTCGATGCAGAGTTCGGCAGACGGCCGGGCGTCGAGGCGGGCGCGGCCGATCGGGTTACCGCAGCGCGCGCAGATCCCGAAGCTGCGGTCGTCGACACGGGCGAGTGCCTTGTCGAGCACGGTGAGCTGACGGGCAGCCTCCTCCTGGAGGCCGGTGAGCCTCGACCACTCGGAAGCGATCGTCGGGCCTTCGGGGTCGTGCTCGTCGTCGGTCTCGCCGTCCCGGGCGACCCTGACCTCGGCGAGGGTGAGCTCGTGGTTCTTCTGCTGCTGCACGAGCTCGGCGCGCTGCTCTTCGAGGACAGTGCGGAAATGCTCCAGTGTTGCCGTGCTCAACCGTGAGTGTTCCATAACCCATCGTCGCACGCGGGGAGCCGTTTTCCGTGAATTCCTCAGGCGCGCTTCCTGCTCTGTTCTCGCTCGAATGAGAGGGCGTACCCTTTAACGGGCATCAGGAGCGACCAGGAAGGGGCCGACATGACGACAAGGCAATTCGACCTTGCCCGTTTGCGGCGCTACGCCCGTGATGAGCTCGACGTGATGATCGAGCACCGCTGCCGCGCCGGCGAAGACCCCTACGACTTCATCCACGACCTCCCGACCGTCGACGAACTCGTCGTCCACGAGTTGCGGGCCGACGCCCTGGACGCCCGAGGCCTCACCGCGCAGTACACGATGGCCCGGTACGCCGCCCGCAGCAACCGACCGGATGCCGACACCCACCGCCACAACGTCGCCCAGCTTGAGTACGACCTTCTTCGCGAGATTGCGCTCGAGCATCCGGACCTGACGCGCACGGTGTGGTCGATGATCGGCGAGATCGGGCTGTAGGGGTCGTCCCGCTGGCTGGCCCTCTCCCGCCGGCTGGAGGAGCGAAGCGACGAAGCCCGTCAGCGGAAGACCTGTGGCTCTGCCGAAGCCCTCGCGCGACGGGGTCCACCCCTCCACATCCCGGCGCGCAAAAGCCTCGCTCCACCAAAAAACCAGGTCTTGCCGAGCTGTATTCCCTCCGCGGCATCCTCGATTCATGCCTTACATGTACATCCTTCGCTGCTCCGACGGGACGCTGTACACCGGCAGCACCTGGGACCTCTCTCATCGAATGGAACAGCACGACTCCGGCCTCGGCGCGAAGTACACCTCTCGCCGACGGCCGCTGACACTCGTCTACTTCGAGTGGTTCGACCGGATCGATGAGGCTTACTACCGCGAGCGGCAGATCCACGGCTGGGTGCGCTGGAGGAAGGATCGCCTGATCGCCGAGGGACCAGGCGGGAAGAACCCGTCGGATTTGATCTGACCGAAGCTCGTCGGCGCAAACCCGGCACGCCGAGGTCTCTCACCGCGCAACCTCGCACGCGCACCACCCGCTGGCTGGAGGAGCGCCAGCGACGAAGCCCGTCAGCGGAGACCTATTGATCAGCCAAAGCCTATGCCGCCGGCCCGCACGCTTCAGTCGCTGCGCTCCTTCTAGCGAGCGGGAGGGCGAGCGACGATCGAGCCAAGTCGCGCAACCTCGCACGCGCACCACCCGCTGGCTGGAGGAGCGAAGCGACGAAGCCCGTCGGCGGAGACCTCTTGATCAGCCGAAGCCTATGCCGCCGGCCCGCACGCTTCAGTCGCTGCGCTCCTTCTAGCGAGCGGGGGGGGCGAGCGAGCGGGGGGCGCGGAGCAGCGAGCGGGGGGACGCGGAGCAGCGGGGCCCGCGGCGTCGGGTGCCCCGCCAGCGGAGTGGCTGGCGGCTTCCGCCCAGCGTCCACCCGTAGAATCAGGTCTCATGCTGGCGAGGCGCCAGCGAAAGCTTATGACCAAGAATCGACTGCCAAAGACGCTGCGCGTGCTCGTTGCCACCGCGGTCGGTTTGGTGTCCCTTGGGGTGGGGTCCGGCGCCGCTGCAATCGACAGTTCCCCTGTCGCCAACCCGGTGACCGATCCGATTTCCGCAGCGGTTGCTGTCGACGAGGTCACCGTCGAGATCCGCCAGTCATCGGGCTTTCTCCCGGCCGGCGGCTCGATGAACCTGACGGTCACCATCGACAACGCCACCACGTCAGCGCTCCCCGTCGGAACCCTCACGCTCGAGACCGGAACCGAACCGATCGAGTCCCGCACCGAGCTCACGGAGTGGCTGTCGGGCACCGGGAAGGTCTCAAGCGACCGGCCCCTGACCAGTGTGCCTGTGCCGGCCATCGAGCCCGGTGGCTCCCACACCATCATCCCGGTCACGATCACGGCCGACCTGCTCGGGCTTCCGGCTGAAGCGGGCGCCTTCCCGATCGACGCGAGCTACACGAGCGCGGACACCGTCGTCGGGGCCAACGAAACGGTCGTCCACACGCCGGATGCCACGAATCGCACCCTCGGGGTCGCGGTCGCGGCTCCGATCACCGCGCCCGCCGGTGCTACCGGTCTGCTCACCGCCGACGCCCTCTCCCTGTACACGTCGGCAACCGGCGTGCTCACCAGGCAGCTCGATGGGCTCATCGACCGACCGGTCGCCCTCGGTATCGACCCGATGATCATCGCGTCGATCCGCGCCCTCGGAACCGCCGCCCCGGCGTCGGCCGTCAGCTGGCTCGACCGGCTGACCCGCGCCACCAATGAGACCTTCCCGCTCCAATACGCGGATGCCGACGCGTCGGTCCAGGCGCAGGCCGGCCTGACGGTACTGATGAACCCGACCTCGCTGCTCTACAGCCTCAATCCCGAGAACTTCATCGAGGCTGAGGTGCCTGACGCCACGACCGAACCGGCCGACCCCGCGGACCCGGCGCCCACCGAACCCGCCGAGACTCCGTCACCCACGCCCGACCCTGCCGTGCCGACCTTGCCCACTCTCGCTGAGCTCACCGACTTCCCGTACTCGACGACGGGTATCGTCTGGCCCGACGACGGCACCGTACGCGGCGCGGATCTTCCGGTCTTCTCAGCGTCGGGAGAGACGACCACCGTCGTCTCGTCGAGCAATGTAACCACCGAAGAGGGTTACACCCTGGGAGCGGCCGGAACAGCCGGGGACGCGTCGGTCCTCGTGTCTGACGCCGCGGCATCCGAAGCTCTGCGCAGCGCTTCCACAGCGGTGAACGTCGACGACCAGCAGGACGCCCTGGCCGACCTCGCCGGACAGCTGATGGTGATCTCCTCGGAAGAGGATGCCCCGCAGCGCACGCTGCTGCTCACCCTCGGCCGGGAGTGGCCGCCGACGGGATCCCGCCTCAGCGACGCGATCACGACCCTCATGTCGATGCCTCCTGTCTCCGGGAGCGTGCTGAGCACGGCGGCGGAGCGGGAGCCAACACCGGTGGCCGTCGTCGACGCACCCCAGACCCCTGAGCGCATCGCTCTCGTGCAGCGGCTCAACGGCCGAGAAGCGGACCTCGCTGCCTTCTCCACCATGCTCGACGACCCTGCGCTCCTCACCGGCAGGGAACGTGCCGAGATCCTGGCCCTGCTCGCGGTCTCCTGGCGCCCTGACAACGACGGCTGGACAAGCGCCGTCACCGCTCACGACACCGCGACCACGATCACCCTCGAATCCGTTTCGATCGCCGCCACCAGCCCGATCCTCATGGTCAGCAACCAGTCGTCGCTGCCGTTCTCGGTGCGCAACGAATACGACCTGCCCGTGACGGTCGTGCTGCAGGCCTCGAGCTCGAGCCTCAAGCTCAGTGTCGACTCCAGCGTCACGCAGAAGATCGCCGCCAACGCTCGCGAATCGGTGCGGGTACCGGTCGAGGCGCGGCTGGGCAACGGTGAAGTCACGGTGCGCCTGCAGCTCTATTCGCCGCAGAGCGCGCTGATCGGCGAAAGCGTGTTCGTTCCCGTCACCGTCCGCGCGGACTGGGAGGGCATCGGCGCCGCCGTGCTCGCCGCGCTCGTCGGCCTGCTGTTCATCGGTGGCCTCATCCGGACCGTCCGCAAGCGCAGAGCCGAGCGACGCAACCCGACCGACCCTGATGCCGCAGACGCAACGGGCGCCGTAATCGAAACGGATGCCGCGCCAGCCGCCGGCGTGGAGGCTCACGACCGATGACCAGGACGACCGCGAGCGGCAGCATCGGCCGCGCCAGCCTTTTTCTGGCGTCCGGAACGATGGTCTCCCGCATCCTCGGCTTCGTGAAGGCCATGCTGCTCGCGACCACGATCGGTCTGGTCAGCAGCAAGAGTGCGGATGCCTTCGGAGTGGCCAACCAGCTGCCGAACACGCTCTACGTCATCATCGCGGGGGGCGTGCTCAGCGCGATCCTCGTGCCGTCGATCGTCCGATCCATCGTCCATGCTGATGGCGGCCGGTCGTACGTCAACAAGCTGCTGACCATCACTCTCGTCGTCCTGTTCGCGGCGACAGCCGTGGCGGTCGTCCTTGCCCCGTTCCTCGTACACCTCTACTCCGTCCGTCTCGATCCCGAGGCGCGCGCTCTCGCGATCACCTTCGCCTACTGGTGCCTGCCCCAGATCTTCTTCTACGGGCTCTACACGGTGCTCGGCGAGATCCTCAACGCGCACAAACTCTTCGGTCCGTTCACCTGGGCTCCTGTCATCAACAACGTCGTGGCCATGGCTGGACTCGTTCTCTTCATCGTCTTTTTCGGAGCCGACCCGAACGGCACGAGGGCGGTCACCGAGTGGACCCCCGACATGATCACCCTCCTGGCCGGCTCCGCGACGCTGGGCGTGGTGGCGCAGGCCCTCGTGCTCTTCCTCTTCTGGCGGCAGATCGGCCTCAGCTTCCGCCCCGACTTCCGCTGGCGCGGCATCGGCCTTCGCGCCACGGGCAAACTCGCCGGCTGGTCCTTCGCGATGCTCGCACTGACGACGCTGGCGGGGCTGGTCCAGAGCAACGTCGCCCTCATCGCATCCGGAAACGGTCCGTCCACGGCGACCCTGCAGAACGCCTGGCTCATCTTCATGTTGCCGCACTCGGTGATCACCCTGTCGGTGGCCACCGCCTACTTCACACGCCTGGCCGAGCACGTGCGCGAGGGCCGTGCCGATGACCTGAAAACGGATGTCTCCTCCGCGGTCCGCCAGATCACCCTGATCATCGTGCTGGCGACTGCCGGGCTCATCGTTTTGTCGTTCCCGTTCGCCAGCCTGTTCACCGCTGCGTTCGAAGACACCGCGGCGATGGGTTTCGTCCTCATCGCCTACCTCGTCGGCCTGGTGCCGTTCGCCGTTCTGTTCGTCTTCCAGCGCACGTTCTACGCCCTCGGTGACACCCGCACGCCGTTCTTCTTCACCCTCGTGCAGGTCGCGGTGTACATCGCTCTCGCGCTCTCGTGCTCGCTCCTGCCGTTGCGGTACATCGGAGTCGGGCTCGCTGCCTCGATGTCGATCTCGATCGTGGTGCAGATGCTGACCGCGGGAATCCTCCTGCGCAAGCGGATCTCGGGACTCGAGATGCCCCGGATCGTGCGCAGCCTCGTGATCTACTCGGTCGCTGCGGTACCCGCCGTCCTCGTGGGCGCAGGCCTGGTCTGGCTGCTCGGCGGGTACAGCGGCGGATGGGCACTGGCATCGGTTCTCGGTGCGCTCGTCACCATGGCGCTCGTCGCCGTGGCCATGTCGGTCGTCTACGGGGGCGTGCTGACCGTCATGCGCTCCCCGGAGCTGCGCGAAGCCATCGGCCCGGTCACCCGGCGCCTGCGCCGCCGCTGACGCCTCCTGGGCCTGCCGGGGAGCGCGCGCGGGTGCAATTGCCGCGCGCGGGCGCCGATACACCCGCGCGCCGCGAATCGACCCGCGCCACGTAACCGGAGCCCCTCCGAAGCGCGGCACACAGGCTCCCGGAATATCGGCGAAGTAGGATGTGTTCCACTCAGCGACTGCCATTTTCCCAAGGAGCTTTTGTGCGCAACGTCATCATCATCGGGTCCGGTCCGGCCGGCTACACCGCCGCCATCTACGCGGCTCGGGCGAACCTCAACCCGCTGCTTCTCGCGTCGAGCGTCGAAGCTGGTGGTGAGTTGATGAACACGACAGAGGTCGAGAACTACCCCGGATTCCCCGAGGGAATCCAGGGTCCCGAGCTCATGACCAAGTTCCAGGAGCAGGCAGAGCGCTTCGGGACCGAGGTCATCCTCGACGACGTCACCGAGGTTTCGCTCGAGGGCGACGTCAAGACCGTGAAGACCGGGTATTCGGGCGACTTCGAGGCGGCATCCGTCATCGTCGCCACCGGCAGCGCCTACCGCAAGCTCGGCCTGGCCGACGAAGAACGCCTCTCCGGCCGCGGCATCTCGTGGTGCGCCACCTGCGACGGCTTCTTCTTCAAGCAGAAGACCATCGCGGTCGTCGGCGGCGGCGACTCGGCCATGGAAGAGGCCACCTTCCTCACGCGCTTCGCGTCGAAGGTCTACGTCATCCACCGCAAGGACAGCCTGCGGGCATCCAAGATCATGCAGGATCGCGCGTTCGCCAACGACAAGATCGAGTTCATCTGGAACTCGCAGGTCGTCGGCATCAGCGGCGAGAACGCCGTCGACGGCGTCACACTGAAGTCCACGGTCGACGGATCAGAGAGCCACCTTGAACTCGGTGGACTGTTTGTCGCGATCGGCAACGACCCTCGCACGCACCTGTTCCACGGCCAGCTCGAGCTCACCGCGGACGGCACGATCGCCGTCGACGGCCGCTCGTCACGCACCAATCTGCCGGGTGTTTTCGCGGCCGGTGACGTGATCGACCCGACGTACCGCCAGGCCGTGACCGCCGCGGCATCCGGAACCGTCGCCGCTCTCGACGCCGAACACTTCCTCGCCAGCCTCGAGCAGGAAGCCCACCAGAACCCCGAGATCGCGGCGGCCGTCGCCGCATCCGTCTAAACTTCGATTCATCCACAAAGGAGATAACCCATGTCAGCACGCGCCGTATCCGAAAGCACCTTCGACAAAGAGGTTCTGCAGAGCGCCCGCCCGGTCCTCGTGGACTTCTGGGCCGAATGGTGCGGCCCCTGCCGCATGGTTTCGCCGATCCTCGACCAGATCGCGACCGAGAACATCGACAAGCTCGACATCGTCAAGGTGAACGTCGACGAGAACCCCGGCCTTGCCATGCAGTACCAGATCACCTCCATCCCGGCCCTCAAGGTGTTCAAGGGTGGCGAAGTCGCGCAGACCATCATCGGTGCAAAGCCCAAGGCAGCCCTCGAGGCCGACCTGGCCGCCTTCCTGGCGTAGCCCGACGACCCTCGAAACTCGACCCGTCCGGCACACGCCGGGCGGGTCTCGTCGTTTAAGCCATCCCACAAGGAGCCACAACCCCGCAATCGGCATCACCCCAACACAGATAACATCGATTAGGAATCAGGAACGGAAGAACAGTGTCAGAACCAGTGCACCGCCAAGCATCCGGAAACAACCTCGACCCGTGGTACGGCTCCTACGCCGCCCGCACGGCCGGGTTGGCCGCCAGCGAGGTCCGTGCCCTGTTCGCCGTCGCCAGCCGCCCAGAGGTCGTCTCGCTGGCCGGAGGCATGCCGTTCGTCTCCGCCTTGCCAGAGGACCTGGTGACGGATGCCATGAGTCGCGTCATGCGCGAACAAGGCCCTGTCGCGCTGCAGTACGGCTCAGGGCAGGGCGTCGCGAAGCTCCGCGAACAGACCCTCGAGGTCATGGCCCTGGAAGGCATCAAGGGCAGCGCCTCCGACGTTGTCATCACGACCGGCAGCCAGCACGCCCTTGAATTGTTCAGCAAGCTGTTCATCGACCCGGGTGACGTCGTCCTGGCCGAGGGCCCCAGCTACGTCACCGCCATGGTCATTTTCAAGAGCTACCAGGCCCAGGTGAACCACGTCGCGATGGACAACGACGGGCTCATCCCTGAGGCGCTGCGTGAGCAGATCGCGCGGCTCAAAGCCGACGGTAAGAAGATCAAGTTCCTCTACACGATCCCGACCTTCCACAACCCCGCTGGCGTCACCCTGTCCGAAGCCCGGCGCAGTGAAATCCTCCAGATCGCGCGGGAGAACGACATCCTCGTGCTCGAGGACAACCCGTACGGCCTGCTCTACTTCGACCAGAAGCCGCCTGCCGCGCTGCGCTCGCTGGAATCGGACGGCGTCGTGTACCTCGGCACGTTCTCGAAGACGCTCGCCCCCGGATTCCGGGTCGGCTGGGCCCTCGCGCCGCACGCCATCCGCGAGAAGCTGATCCTCGCGAACGAAGCCGCGATTCTTTGCCCGTCGTCGTTCAGCCAGCTCGTCATCTCGCAGTACCTCGACCAGGCCGACTGGAAGGGACAGATCAACACCTTCCGCGGGGTCTACAAAGAGCGTAAGGAAGCCATGCTGGCGGCGCTCGGCGAATACCTGCCCGACCTCACCTGGACGAACCCCACCGGGGGCTTCTACGTGTGGCTGACCCTGCCTGAGCGGCTGGACTCCAAGGCCATGTTGCCGCGTGCGGTCAAGGAACTGGTCGCGTACACCCCGGGAACGGCGTTCTTCGCCGACGGTGACGGCCGCCAGAACATGCGATTGTCGTTCTGTTATCCGACGCCGGAGAGCATCCGTGTCGGCATCCGACGCCTTGCGACCGTCATCAACGGTGAGCTCGACCTGCTGAACACCTTTGCGGGAACGGGCCGCCTGACCAGCTCGCAGACGCGTGGGCAGTACACGGCGCCTCCCCCCAACATGTCCTGACCTCCAGCCATCCAGACCACAGAAAAGGCCTGATCATGACAACATTCAAGAAGCTCAACATCGTGGTGCTCGCTGGCGGGATCTCGCACGAACGTGACGTGTCGCTGCGCTCGGGGCGCCGCGTGGCAGAGGAACTGCAGGCCGCGGGCCACACCGTGACGCTGCGCGACCCCGACGCGTCGCTGCTTGCGGCTCTGACCGAGAACACGCCGGATGTCGTCTGGCCCGCCCTGCACGGAGCCAGCGGCGAAGACGGGGCGCTCCAGGCGTTGTTGCGGGCCCGTGGCATCCGTTATGTCGGCTCGGACCCCGAGGGCGCCGGGCTGGCGTGGTTCAAACCCACCGCCAAGGTGCTCGTTTCACGTGCCGGGATCGCCACCCCCGACTGGCTGGCCCTGCCGAATGGCACGTTCCGCGAGCTGGGCGCCAACGGCGTGCTTGCTGAGGTCCTGCACGGCATCGGCGCCCCCGCGGTCGTCAAGCCGGCTCAGGGCGGCTCAGCGCAGGGTGTGACGATCGTGACGGATTCCGCCGACCTGCCTCGTGCGATGGTCGACGCGTACACCTACTCGGATGTCGCCCTGATCGAGAAGAAAATCGAGGGCACGGAGCTCGCAATCACCGTGATGGATTCCGGGCACGGCCCGGTGGCGCTTCCGGCCGTGGAAATTCAGCCTCTATCGAGCGTCTACAGCTTCGAGGCACGCTACAACGCCGGAGAGACGACGTTCTACGCGCCTGCCCGGGTGTCCGAGGAGATCGCCGCACGGGCCGCCGAGGTGGCCGTGCAGGTCCACACCCTGCTGGGCCTCCGGCACATCTCACGGGTCGATGTCATCGTGGATGCCGACGGGGTGGTGTGGTTCCTCGAGGCGAACATGCTGCCTGGTCTCACCGAGACGTCACTGGTGCCCCAGGCCATCGAAGCGGCCGGGCTCACGCTGTCTTCCGCGTACAGCGCACTTGCCGTGGCGGCGGCCGGGGAGTAACCCCGGCAGCCCCCCTGGCGGCTCAGGCTCCGTAGACCGGTTCGCCGATTTCACCGAGGATACGATTGAGGTCACCTATGGTTGCGAAATCTATCGTGACCTGGCCTTTTTTGGCCCCAAGCGTTACCTTGACCCGAGTGTTGAGGCGGTCTCCCAGGCGTTCACCGATCTCGTCGAGGTGGCCGTGGCGGTGGCCCTGGGCCGGCTTGGGTCTTTTCGGAGCGAGACCCTGCGCGGCGGCGGCTTCTGCGGCTCTCACGGAGAGATCCTCATTGACGATCTTGTCGGCGAGGCGCTGCATCCCCTCGGGGTGACCGACGGAGAGAACAGCGCGGGCATGTCCGGCGGTGAGCACGCCGGCCGCCACGCGCTTCTGAACGGCCTCAGGGAGCTTGAGGAGCCGGATCGTGTTCGTGATTTGTGGTCGTGACCGGCCAATTCTCTGCGCAAGCTGGTCCTGGGTGATTCCGAAGTCCGACAGCAACTGCTGGTACGCGGATGCTTCTTCAAGCGGATTGAGGTTGGACCGGTGCAGGTTCTCCAGAAGCGCGTCGCGAAGCATGTCTTCATTCGCTGTGTCTTTGATGACCGCCGGAATACTGTCGAGCCCGACCTCCTTCGTCGCGCGGAGACGGCGCTCACCCATGATGAGCTCGTACTTGCCCTTCTCGGTGGCGTGCTCGCGTACGACGATCGGCTGAAGCACTCCGACTTCGCGGATGCTGTGCACGAGTTCCGCGAGGTGATCGGCGTCGAAGTGGGTACGGGGCTGTGCCGCGTTGGGAACGATGTCGTGCGGGTTGAGATTGACCAGCCGGGCCCCGGGAACCTCGACGAGGCGCTCGTCATTTGCGCGGCTCGTGTTGGTGTCAGGGAAGAACACGTCGACAGGGCGCCCGTTGTCGGTCATCTCCTGTGTTGCCGTGGGGATGAGTGAACCGATGCCGCGGCCAAGACCGGTGCGTTTCGCAGCCATTATTTTGTTGCTCCTTCAAGGGGTGTTGCTGTGCTGTGCTGTGTTTCCGCCGATTCGGCGTGTCTGTTGGCGATTTCGGCGGCCGCCTCGAGGTATGAGATGGACCCCACTCCGCTCGGGTCGTGACTGATCACCGTCTGGCCGAAGCTCGGTGCTTCTGAGATCCGAACGGCTCGCGGAATCACCGTCTTCAGAACTTCGACGGGGAAGTGCGCACGCACGTCGTCGGCGACCTGGTGCGCGAGGTTGGTGCGTCCGTCGTACATCGTGAGCAGGATCGTGGAGAGCCGCAGGGGCGGATTCAGGTGCTTTTGGATCATGTGAATGCTGTTCAGGAGCTGGCTGAGGCCCTCCAGGGCGTAATACTCGGCCTGAATGGGGATCAGGACCTCTTTTGCGGCCACAAATGCATTAATTGTGAGCAGTCCGAGCGACGGAGGGCAGTCAATGAAGACGTAATGAAACGGAGTTTCGGCTTCAGAGACGAACTGTTCGAGCGCCGTCCGCAGCCGATGTTCCCGAGCCACCTGCGAAACCAGTTCAATCTCGGCACCTGCGAGGTGAATCGTCGACGGGGCGCAGTAGAGCGTGTCGAATTCAGGGCTCTTCTGAACAACGTCCGCGAGTGGGAAATCGTCGATCAGCACGTCGTAAATACTCGGTACCTCAGCGTGATGATCCACCCCAAGCGCTGTCGAGGCGTTCCCTTGGGGGTCGAGGTCGATCACCAGCACGCGCGCACCCGATTTTGCGAGGGCGGCTGCGACGTTAACGGTCGTCGTTGTCTTGCCGACGCCGCCTTTCTGGTTGGAAACCGTGAAAATCCGGGTCTTTTCGGGGAGTGGGACGGTCGATTGAGCGAGATTCTTGCGGCGGTGGGTCAAATCGAGGATCTCCCGCATGAGGGGCGATGACTCTTCTGTGACGGACGTTGTGCTCACCGACTCTCCTTTAGATTGGGGATGTTTCACGTGAAACGGTCTCCGTTCTTTCGTTCTCTCAACCGTACCCGACGTGGTCCCCCCCCGCCCGCCAGGCCCGCCGCCGTGCCGCGCTGACGGAGCCGACTCCAGTGATCGAGCTTGCCGAGATCCAGGCGCTGGTCGAACCGGTCGAGACCCCCAGAGGAGCCCGTCTCGACACGCTCGACGAGCGGGGAGGGAGATGTTTCACGTGAAACCCAGGTAATCCGCTGATCGAGCTTGCCGAGATCCACGCTACGGACGCTCTCGACGAGCTGAACCACCTGTCCAGACGATGATCGAGCCTGCCGAGATCCTCCACCTTGGCGCCACGTCTCGACAAGCTCGAGGATCGGTTCAGTCGGCGATCGAGCCTGCCGGTACCCACCCTGTGGCCTGGTCTCGACAGGCTCGACCACCAGCCCAGACGATGATCGAGCCTGTCGAGATCCTCGAGAGAGCCGTGTAGCGGTAATGTCGGCAAATTCGAGGTCGATGTTTCACGTGAAACAGTCACCATCCAGCGATCGAGCTGTCGAAGTCGACACCAGGACCGGTGCCGACAGCTCGACGACCGGGTCAGCCGGCGATCGAGCTTGCCGTGATCCGTCCTGGGGCCTGGTCTTGACAAGCTCGACGAGTGTTGGTGCCAATGTTTCACGTGAAACCGACCCATCCCGGCGACTGAGCCTGCCGGGATCCACCCTCCGGCTCCTCTCGACCACCTCGACGAGCGCTGCGGCCAACGTTTCACGTGAAACGGATGCTTTCCGAGGATCGAGCTCGCAAGGATTCCTCCGGTGGCTCGTCTCGACGAGCTCGACGAGCGGCTCAGCCGGCGATCGAACCTGCCGAGATCCACCCTTCCGCTCCTCTCGACCAGCTCGACGAGCGCTGCGGCCAATGTTTCACGTGAAACCCCACCATTCCGGCGATCGAGCCTGCCGAGATCCGCCCTGTGGCCGGGTATCGCCAAACTCGACGACCGACTCACCTGGTGGCGAGCGTGGCGGCCAATGCTTCACGTAAAACCGAACCAATCCGAGGATCGCGCTCATCGAAATTCTCCCTGTGGCACGTCTCGACAAGCTCGACGACCGAGGGAGTAGGGGATCGAGCGCGTCGGGATCACCCTTGGGCCTTGTGTCGACGGGGTCGACGGCTAACCCAGGCGCTGATCGAGCGAGTCTCGACGAACTCGACGACTTTCGTAGGAGAGACGTCGCGCCCACCGCCGCCTACTAGCCATGGACGCGACGCGTACTGGAAGTCACGGGGGACGAGCATTACCCTCAGCAGTCCGCCTTAGCTTTTGCAGACGCTCGATATCGCGCAGGTCCTCCGGCCGGCCTTCGATCAGCGCCCGCCGCTTTCTGCGGTTCCAGCCTTGCACCTGCTTCTCGCGGCCATACGCTTCAGCAATGCTCGCGTATTCTTCCGTGTAGACCAGTGCGACCGGGAGTCGGTTGCGTGTGTATGCGGCACCCATACCCTCGTTGTGCTGCTGAACGCGCTCGAGGATATGCCAGGTGCTACCGACATAAAAGCTTCCGTCGGCGCACTCGAGAATGTACATGTATGGCATGCGCACAACGCTGCCACGGGCGGGGAACTCCAATGACGGTTCCCCTCGCATAATGAGTAACCATCCCGGGTGCGGCGCCTGTGGAGGGATCACCAGCTCCCGCGACGACTGCCGCCTGTTTCACGTGAAACGGCTCAGGCCGCGAAAACGGCTATATGATCAGCCGCGCACGGTTCCGAGGATTACGCGAGTGACGTCCTCAGTGATGCCTTCGCCAAGAATCTGCACACGTGCGTCGGTGACCTTGTACTTACGCATCTCCTTCTGAGCTGCGTCAATCTCTGCCTGTGCACCGGCGCCCTTCATGAGCACCAGCTCACCGCCGTCTCTGAGGAGGGGAGCGGTGAGGGGAAGGAGCTTCCGGAATGCACTCACGGCCCGAGCGGTAACCTGGTCGAGACGGTCGGCGAGCTTCACGTCTTCGGCGCGCTCGCGTACGACAGTCACATTGCTCAATTTTAAGTCGCCGATTTGATCATTTAGCCAAGCGACACGGCGCTCCATCGGCTCGATGAGCACAAACTGCACATCCGGGCGGGCGATAGCCAAAACCAAACCGGGTAAGCCGGCCCCGGATCCGACGTCACCAACGAGACCCGGTCGGAGCAACGGGGCGACCAGGGCACTGTTCAGCACGTGCCGCGTCCAGAGCCGCGGGAGTTCGAGCGGTCCGATGAGGCCGAGTTCCTCTCCATGGGTGGCGAGGTTCTCTGTGAAGCGCCGCGTCAACTCGACGCGGTCTCCGAGAAGTTCGGATGCGGCAGCGGGTTCGGTCTCAAGCGTGGAGTCAGTCATGTCCTCTTAACTCTATTCGTTCTGGGGAACGGGTCGCGGCGAAGGAGTTTGGAAGGAGTCGATGGTGAGATCGGGTGAATATGACGTGCTGATGGCACCTACGGCGCTCTCGACAAGATCAAACAACGGAAGGCGGACGGTTCAACGCCGAGGGGACGGACCTCAACGAGCTCACTGTCAGGGGGGAGGACGCCGAGATGGGGCTCGGCCCTGGGACGCTCGATGGCTCGGCGAGGGGACGGATCTCGACAAGCTCGATCAACGAGAAGCGAAGGCCGCCACGCTCGTCCCGGGCGTCGCGGAACAGATCTCGACGAACTCGATCGACGGAGGGGTTCGAACCACTGACCGCTCGATTATCGGGGCGGGGTCGACGGTCGACGGGACGGATCTCGACAGGCTCGATCAGCGGATCTGAGGGCGGCCACTAAGGGGTATCGGCTCCTGACACGCTCGACCAACCGATTTGTAGGTCACCTACGCAACGGATCTCGACGAGCTCGATCAGCGAGGTTGATCCAGCACCCAAGGATCGATCCGGACCGGCTCGATCAGCGTGACTGTTCGTCACCAAGAAAGGGATCTCGACAGGCTCGATCATCGGCCTCTCCGTTGCGCATGGAAAGGATCTCGACAAGCTCGATCAGCGAGGTGCCGGACCTGCGTTCCACCGATCCCAGGGAACGGATGTCGATCAGCTCGATCAGCGTGACTGTTCGTCACCGAGAAGGGGATCCCGACCGGCTCGATCAGCGGCCTCCCAGTCGCGCACGGAGAGGATCTCGGCAAGCTCGATCAACGAGGAGCGAAGGCCCTCAGGCTCGTCCCGGGCGTCGCGGGACGGATCTCGACAAGCTCGATCAACGAGGGCGACAAGCTCGATCAGCGCGGTCGACCGGCTCCACCAGCGGGGGCGGGGCGGCACCGTTTCACGTGAAACCCCGCCGATCAGGCCCGCGTTATTACCGTGTGCCGGTCGCGGCCCTCACCGTGGGAGGTTGAGACAAATCCCCGGTCAGAGACCACATCGTGCACGAGCTTGCGCTCGTAGCTCGACATTGCCGGGAGCGCAGCGGATGCCGCACCAGCGTCGAGTTGCGCGATCGCGCTGTCGACGAGCACAGCCAGCTCAGCCTGGCGGGCGTCACGTGAGCCACCGATATCGAGGATGAGGCGAGAGAACGCGCCGGTCTTGCTCTGAACGGCGAGGCGGGTGAGCTCCTGGAGCGCACTGACGACATCCGGCTTCGACAGCACGCCGATGTTGCTGCCTTCGCTGGCAGTCACAGCTACATAAGCGCGGCCGTTGCGAACGTCGATGTCGATGTCACCGTCGAGATCGCAGATGTCGAGAAATTCCTCGATGTAATCCGCTGCGACGTCGCCTTCTTCTTCAAGCTGCGTAACGGTGGGGGAGTCGTTGCGAACGATCTCAACGTCTGCCTGGTTATCGATCACGTCTGACATGGCGCTACTTTCCATTGTTCTGGGGAGCCGATCCGGCCTCGGGTTGGGGCTTGGTCGTGGGTGCCTGTGGCGTGGAGGGAGTCTTCGCTGCCGCGGTGTTCTTCGGAGCAGCAGCCGGGTTCTTCGCACCTGGCGCCGGCGGGGTCTTCGGACCGGTGGTGGCCGGGTTCTTCGGGCCTGTCGCGGCCGGGTTCTTCGGCGTAGCGCCGGCAGGGTTCTTCGGGGCAGCCTTCTTGGCGCGGTTCTTGCCCACCGGCTGCTGGCGCTGAGCCGGCTTCTTTTCCTCGATGACAAGGGTGTCACCGGCGGAGTCGGCCGGCTTCAGCTTGCCCTTGCGGGCCAGGCGCTCCTCGCGCTCCTTGGCGGCCTCGGTTCCGGGCATCGGCATGTTCCGGATGATGATGAACTGCTGAACCATGGTCCAGATGTTGGACACGAGCCAGTAGAACATCACGCCGAGCGGGAAAGCGAAGCCCGAGAACAGGAAGACGAACGGCAGGATGTAGAGGAGAATGCGCTGCTGCTTGAACATCGGGCTGGCCTTGGTCTCATCCGAGATATTCTTCGAGACGATCTGCAGCTGGGTGATGAACTGGGATGCCGTCATCAGGATGACCATGATGGCCGCGACGATCATCACGCCGACTTCGGGTCCACCGGGAGCGTTCATGGCCGAGGAGAAGCTCATGTGCAGGGGAGCGAAACCGAACAGCGATGACGTTCCGAACTGCTCCGAGAGCTCCTCGTTCAGCGGCCCAACACCGGACTTGCCGGTCTGCGAATCGTTGAGCACCGAGAACAGGGCGAAGAAGATCGGCATCTGCACCAGAAGCGGCAGGCACGATCCGAGCGGGTTGGTTCCGGTCTTCTTGTAGAGCTCCATCGTCTCGCGGCTCATGGCCTCGCGACTGAACTGGTCTTTCTTGCCCTTGTACTTGTCCTGGATCTTCTTCAGGTGCGGGGCGACTTCCATCATCCGACGCTGATTCTTGATCTGCTTCACAAAGAGCGGGATCAACAACGCACGGACCACCAGCACCAGGCCGACGATCGAGAGGACCCAGGTGAGTCCTGCCTCAGGGGCGAGACCCATGGCGCTGAACAGCGAGTGCCAGCCGACAAGGATGAGCTCGACGACCCACTTCAGCGGCCAGAGGATGATCGACAAGAGATCCATGTGGGATTTAGCCCTTTCGGTGGCTAGCTGTTACAACGAACCCGCGTGGGGTCACGGTATATCGGAAGTTCTTTTTGAGTGGCGCATCATCGACGCCGCCGGCAGCCCACGGGTGACAGCGGGCGATCCGGCGGAGCGCGAGCCCCGAGCCGATCACTGCTCCGTGCTGTGCGATGGCATGCATCGCATAGGCCGAACAAGAGGGATAGTACCGGCACACCTCCCCATAAAGCGGTGAGATGGCTGTGCGATACGCGATCAGTGCAGCCACGGCGGCGTTGCGAGGCAGCAACAGGATGCTCCGCATTGCGTCGATCCCTTCACCACGGTCCGCGGCGACGCCGGTCACGATTTCGCAGCCAATCGCGATGCAGAACGCTCGACTTCTGCCGACAACTCGGTGAAGTCCGCGTTCGCCGACGAGGGAAGGGCACGAAACACGGTCTCTGCGCCTGCCGGCAGCGCCGGAGCCATCGCGAATGCCGCGGCCTTGAGGCGACGACGAACCCGGTTGCGGACAACCGCGTTTCCGACGGTTTTTGCAACAATGAACCCGAACCGCGGTGTTCCGCCGTTCGGGTTCATCAATTGGTAGGTCACGCTGTTCGCGCCAGACATCCGACGGCCACGGCGAACGACCCGCTTGTAGTCATCAGCGCTCGTGATGCGTTGCGCTTTAGCGAGCACGATGACGACGGGGTGCCGGGGCCAGGGTGCTACGCGGAGAGTTCGGTGCGGCCCTTGCGACGGCGTGCACCGAGGATGGCACGGCCGGCGCGGGTGCGCATGCGCAAACGGAAACCGTGCACCTTGGCGCGACGACGGTTGTTCGGCTGGAACGTTCTCTTGCTCATAATCAGTTACTCCACGTTTGGATCTCCACTGCGGCGAGTCGCATGGCAGAGGAAAGATTGGCGCCCGAGGGCACAAGTCAACCTACTAAACCTACGGCCTGTGACTCCGCTGGTCAAACTGGACCCAGGCAAACGATTGATTATCCACAGGTTTCTCAGCTTCGCCAGCACTGACACGCTGGCGATTTTCTGCGGTAAATTTGGGGCGAACCGTCCGATTAGCTAGCGTGAGGGATCGGTTATCCCCAGCCCTCACCATCCGGTTCCCAATAGATCCGGGGGTGTGAGAGCATCCGTGGATAACTTTGTGAATAACTTTTTGGGGAAATATGGCAAACGAGCAAGAGTCAATCACGCAAACGTGGCAGACCGTGCTCGATGAGCTCGCAACCGACGAGCGCATCACACCTCCCCTGCATGGCTTTCTCAATCTGGTGGTGCCCAAGGGCATCATGGCGGGCACCTTCTACCTCGAAGTGCCGAACGAGTTCACCGCCGGGCAGCTCAACATGCGCATGCGTGCGCCACTGCTCAAGGCGATCGGCACCCTGCAGGAATCCCACGGGGCATCCACCTTCGCCGTCGTCGTGAACCCCGAGATCATCGACGAGGAATACGAACCTCTGCCGCAGGCCCCGATGCACCAGCCACAGCCGAGCTACGTCAACAATCCGACCTCGCACCTCTCGATGGCTGACACCGCGCTTCCCGCCCGGCAGAACGACACGCGACTCAACTCGAAGTACTCGTTCGACAACTTTGTCATCGGCCAGTCGAACCGGTTCTCGCATGCAGCCGCCGTCGCCGTCGCCGAAGCGCCGGCGAAGGCGTACAACCCGCTGTTCATCTACGGAGACTCCGGGCTCGGGAAAACGCACCTCCTCCACGCCATCGGTCACTATGCGATGAGCCTGTACCCCGGCATTCGGGTTCGATACGTCTCGAGCGAGGAATTCACCAACGACTTCATCAACTCGATCGCGAACAACCGTGGTTCCGTCTTTCAGGCGCGCTACCGCGATATCGACATCCTCCTGATCGACGACATCCAGTTCCTCCAGGGCAAGGCGGAGACGCAGGAAGCGTTCTTCCACACCTTCAACACCCTCCACGACCACAACAAACAGGTCGCGATCACCAGTGACCTGCCGCCGAAGGCGCTCACCGGTTTCGAAGACCGGATGCGCTCGCGATTCGAGTGGGGTCTCATCACGGATGTCCAGGTTCCTGACCTGGAGACCCGGATCGCCATCCTCCGCAAGAAGGCACAGAGCGAGAAGCTGCAGATCCCCGACGAGGTGCTCGAATTCATCGCTTCGAAGGTCTCGAGCAATATCCGCGAGCTCGAGGGAACTCTCATCCGCGTGACCGCGTTCGCGAGCCTCAACCGGACTCCCGTCGACATGAACCTTGTGCAGACCGTGCTGAAGGACCTCATCACCCTTGACGACGACAACGTCATCTCCCCCGTCGACATCATCAACATCGTCGCTGCGTACTTCAAACTCAGCGTCGACGACCTCTACGGCTCCAGCCGCTCCCAGGCCATCGCCACGTCGAGGCAGATCGCCATGTACCTCTGTCGCGAACTGACGAATCTGTCGCTTCCAAAGATCGGGCAGCTCTTCGGAAACCGTGATCACACGACTGTGATGTACGCGAATAAGAAGATTTCCGACCTCATGCAGGAACGTCGATCGATTTATAACCAGGTCACCGAATTGACCAGCCGGATCAAACAGGGGCACCGTTTCCCGCGTTAAAGCGGTGCTCACAGACGGTTAACGTTGTGGAAACTGAGGCGTCGTACACAATGTGGATAACCCTGTGGAAACTCTCCTGAAAACTCGGGCGATTCTGTGAACGGATCTCTGGGGAATGTGAACAACCCCCTCGGATGCCAGTAATCGCATGGGATCCCGCAGACAGCGATTGCACACGCGGCCAACAAGTCACACCGTTGTAGTTCCCATGAAATCGTTAGCGTGTCGGAAGTTATCCACAGTTTCCACAGCGGTTAAGACCATTAACCATTCTTAAACTTTCTCTCAGGCCAATAACCTTTTCCGGCCCCCGCCTTCAGCCACGGGCCTTGCACCGGGACGTGAATGACAGTGCTTCTCCGACCCGACTAACATGGGGAACCACTCGTACCTTGAAACGACAGGGGATCCACCGTGCGGTTTAGCGTCAATCGCGATGTCTTCAGTGAAGCAGTCTCATTCGCGGTGAAGCTGTTGCCCCAAAGAACCACCCTTCCGATCCTCAGCGGTGTGCTCATCGAAGCCACCGAAACCGGGCTGACCCTGTCGAGTTTCGACTACGAGGTCTCGGCACAGACCGAGATCAGCGCCCAGGTCGACGAGCCGGGAACGATCCTCGTGTCGGGGCGTCTGCTCGCTGACATCGCCAGCCGGCTGCCGAACGCTCCGGTGCAGTTCACCACCAACGAGAACCGCATCGTCGTCTCCTGTGGCTCAGCAAACTTCACCCTGCTGTCAATGCCGGTAGAGGAATATCCCAGCATCCCGCAGATCTCGGGCGAAACCGGACTGGTTCCCGGAGAAGACTTCGCAGCAGCAGTGGCCCAGGTCGCTGTCGCAGCCTCACGTGACGACGTCACGCCGGTCATCACGGGTGTCCAGCTCGAAGTCACCGACAATCGCCTCAGCCTCGTCGCCACCGACCGGTACCGCGTCGCCGTGCGTGAAATCGACTGGGACAACGGCGAGAACACCGCGCCTGACCACCTGGTGGCGCTCGTTCCTGCCCGCACACTCCAGGAAGTCGGAAAGACGTTCGGCCATTCGTCGACCATCTCCGTCGCCTTCACGAGCAAGGATGACCGCGAACTCATCGCCTTCACCGCCGACAAGAAGACTGTGACGTCGCTGCTGATCAAAGGGTCTTTCCCACCCGTCCGCCGGCTTTTCCCCGACTCGAGCGAGAACTATGCGGTCATCAACACCGCCGAACTCATCGAATCAGTCCGCCGCGTCTCGCTCGTCCTCGAGCGGGAGGCCGCTCTCCGCTTCACGTTCACCATCGACGGACTCACGATGGAAGCCGTCGGATCCGAGCAGGCGCAGGCATCCGAAGCGATCGATGCGCTGCTCACCGGCGACGACATCGTGCTCAGCCTCAAGCCGCAGTTCCTGATCGACGGGCTCACCGCCGTGCGCAGCGAGTACGTGCGGTTCTCATTCACGAAGAGTGAGAACACGAACAAGCCCGGCCCGATGCTCATCACCAGCCAGTCCTCGAAGGACCAGCCGGGCGCCGACAGCTTCAAGTACCTGCTGCAGCCGAACCTCCTCCTGCGCTGACCCGCCTCCATCAAGCTCGAAGGACTTCACCATGCACATCGGTCTCATCGGACTTGGCAAAATGGGTGGCAACATGCGCACCCGGCTCCGTAACGCGGGCATCGAAGTCACTGGTTTCGATCGCAATCCGGATGTCACGGACGTCGCAACGCTGGACGACCTGGTCGCGGCGCTCCCCTCGCCGCGCACGATCTGGGTCATGGTGCCGGCCGGTCAGATCACCGATGGTGTCATCGCCGACCTCAACGAACGGCTCGAGGCCGGTGACCTCATCATCGAGGGCGGCAACAGCCGTTTCACCGAGGACTTCAAGCACGCCGAACTGCTCTCCGCCAAGGGGATCGACTACATCGACGCCGGGGTCTCAGGCGGAGTCTGGGGACTGGAGAACGGGTACGGCCTGATGGTCGGCGGCTCGAAGGCACAGGTCGAGCGGGTCATGCCGGTGTTCGACGCGCTTCGGCCGGAGGGTCCCCGCGAAGAAGGATTCGTCCACGTCGGTGAAGTGGGCGCCGGCCACTACGCGAAGATGGTCCACAACGGCATCGAATACGCCCTCATGCAGGCCTACGCCGAAGGTTTCGAGCTGCTCGAGAAGCGCGAAGACATCATTCGCGACGTGCCCGGCACCTTCAAAGCCTGGCAGCGCGGAACCGTCGTGCGATCCTGGCTGCTCGAACTGCTCGTTCGCGCGCTCGACGAAGACGACGACCTCTCCGAGATCGAGGGGTACGTCGAGGATTCAGGCGAGGGTCGCTGGACGATCGAAGAAGCTGTTGCGAACGCCGTGCCGGTCCCGACGATTTCGGCATCCATCTTCGCCCGCTTCGTCTCGCGCCAGGACGACTCACCGGCGATGAAGGCGGTCGCTGCCCTCCGGAACCAGTTCGGCGGCCACGCGGTCAAGAAGTCCGACGACTGAAGCCGGCTGTCAGCCGCCATCGGTAGGCTTACGCGGTGATCGTCACCCACCTCAACCTCAGCAATTACCGCAACTATGCGGTCGCTGACGTGGCGATGGCACCGGGACCCAACCTCTTCGTGGGCCGGAACGGCCAGGGCAAAACAAATCTGGTCGAAGCCCTCGGGTACCTGTCGACACTCGGATCCCACCGTGTCTCGACCGACTCCGCGCTGATCCGTGCCGGAGAGGATGCCGCGATCATCCGGGCGAGGCTGCAGCACAACGGTCGCGACCTGCTCGCCGAAGTCCAGATCAACCGCACCGGCGCCAACCGGGCGCAGATCAACCGGGGACAGATCAAGCCCCGTGAGCTGCCCCGCTACTTCTCCAGCGTGCTCTTCGCGCCGGAGGATCTCGGAATCATTCGCGGTGACCCGTCCGGCCGCCGCCGGTTCCTCGACCAGCTGCTCGTTCTGCACACCCCGCGACTGGCGGGCGTGCTCACCGACTACGAGCGCACCCTCAAACAGCGCAACTCCCTTCTGAAGTCGGCGCGAGTCTCCGGACTCAAACCCACTCAGCTCACCACCCTTGAGATCTGGGACGACAAGCTCGTGTCACTCGGTTCCGAGATCATCGACGAGCGGGTGGCTCTCATCCGTTCGCTCGAGCAACCGATCCGGGATGCCTACGCCTCCGTCGTCGGGGACGACCACGGACCCGCCCTCTTCCCCTTGCTCAGCATCGACGGCGTCGATCCCGATGTGGATGCCCCGGCAACGGTCATCCCCGCGATCGCACCGAAAAACGCCGCAACCGCTGATCGGTTCCGCTCAGCGCTCGCCCTGCAGCGCCGGAGCGAACTCGATCGCGGACTCACTCTCGTCGGGCCACACCGCGACGACATCCTCTTCGAACTGAACTCCCTGCCGGTGAAGGGGTATGCCAGCCACGGTGAGACGTGGTCGTTCGCGCTGGCGCTCAAACTGGCATCCGCCGAGTTGCTGCGCCGCGACTCCACCTCAGGTGACCCGGTGCTCATCCTCGACGACGTCTTCGCCGAGCTCGACCTGAACCGGCGCGCACGCCTGGCTGCCGCGGTCGTCGGATTCGAACAGGTCCTCATCACCGCGGCTGTTCTGGGGGATGTACCCGAGGGACTCACCGCACACACGGTGCATATCTCGGCCGGCCGCATCCTCGAAGCGGCCGAGGAGATCTCTCATGGCTGAGCCGATCCACGGTGGCGAATCCTCCGAATCCGCCCGCGTGTACGTGCGGTTCAAGGAACTGTTCGGCGGACAGAAGCACTATGCCCGCTCCAAGCGGAACCGGAAGATCGATCCTGCTGAGAGCGTGCCGTTCGGGCACGGCCGCGACCCGAAGGGTGTCGGCGACGTGCTCGGCGCCCTGACCAGCCAGCTCGGCTGGGACTCACCGCTCGCGCAGTCCGATCTGGTCTCCAACTGGAAAGAACTCGCCGGTGAAGAGACCGCGAACCACTCATCTCCGGTGGGAATCGAGCAGGGTGTGCTCAGCGTCCAGTGCGAATCGACGGCGTGGGCGACCCAGCTCCGCCTGATGCGTGTGGAGATCATGACGCACATCGCCGTGAGGTACCCCGACGCCGGGATCGAGAGCATCCGTTTTCTAGGACCCAACGTCCCAACCTTCAAACGCGGCCCCAGATCGGTTCAGGGGCGTGGCGTACGCGATACCTACGGTTAACCAGACAAATCTGGTCGCCAGTGCGATAAAAGTGCCTCAGACAGGCATATGGCCCCGAAGCCCGCCCGTTCTTGATAGAATCACATGTCGAGCACGAACACGGTTTGGAGCCTAATTTCATATGTCATCAGAACCGAACAGGTCCGCAGATAACAGCGACTACGGCGCAAGCCAGATTCAGGTTCTCGAAGGTCTCGAAGCCGTACGCAAACGTCCAGGAATGTACATCGGTTCCACCGGTCCGCGCGGTCTGCACCACCTGGTCTACGAGATCGTCGACAACGCTGTTGATGAGGCCCTCGCAGGCTACTGCGACAACATCGAGGTCACGATTCTCGCCGACGGTGCCGTCCGTGTCGTCGACAACGGTCGCGGAATCCCGGTCGACATCCACCCCATCGAGGGCAAGTCGACCGTCGAGGTCGTTCTGACGATCCTCCACGCCGGCGGAAAGTTCGGCGGCGGCGGATACGCGGTCTCCGGTGGTCTCCACGGAGTGGGCAGCTCCGTCGTCAACGCCCTCTCGACCCGTCTCGATGTCGAGGTTCGGCGCCAGGGTTCCGTGTGGCGCGCGACGTTCCACGATGGTGTCGCGGACGCACCGCTCGCCCAGGGAGAAGACTCGGACGAGACCGGCACAACGGTGACGTTCTGGCCAAGCGCGGACATTTTCGAGACGACCGAGTTCGACTACGACACTCTCCGCATCCGGTTCCAGCAGATGGCCTTCCTGAACAAGGGACTCCGGATCGCGCTGCACGACGAGCGGACCGACCACCTCGTCGAGGCGCCTGCCGGTGTCGACGGCAAAGAGCCTGAACTCGTTCAGCAGTCAAACGTCTTCCTGTATGAGCGCGGCCTCGTCGACTACGTCGAATACCTCAACCACGCGCGCAAGGCAGACCTCGTCAACGATGAGATCATCTCGTTCGAGACCGAGGACGAGAACCGCAAGATCGCGCTCGAGGTCGCCATGCAGTGGACGACCGCGTACACCGAGAGCGTCCACACCTACGCGAACACCATCAACACCCATGAGGGCGGAACCCACGAAGAAGGTTTCCGAGCTGCCCTGACCACCCTCGTCAACAAGTACGCCCGAGAAAAGGGCCTGCTCAAGGAGAAGGACGACAACCTCTCCGGCGACGACGTGCGTGAGGGACTGACCGCGGTGATCTCGGTCAAGCTGACCGAACCGCAGTTCGAGGGCCAGACCAAGACCAAGCTCGGCAACACCGAAGCGAAGGCCTTCGTTCAGAAGGTCGTCGGCGACCAGCTCGGTGACTGGTTCGGCCGAAACCCAGTCCAGGCCAAGGAGATCATCCGCAAGGCGTTCCAGGCAGCGACAGCGCGTATGGCGGCCCGCAAGGCTCGCGAAACGGCACGCCGCAAGGGACTCCTCGAGGGTGGAGGCATGCCCGGCAAGCTCAAGGACTGCCAGTCCAAGGACCCGTCGCTCTCCGAGATCTTCATCGTCGAGGGTGACTCTGCCGGCGGCTCGGCCGTGCAGGGCCGGAACCCCGAGACCCAGGCGATCCTCCCGCTTCGCGGGAAGATCCTCAACGTGGAGAAGGCCCGCCTCGACCGTGCGCTCGGCAACGCCGAGGTCCAGGCCATGATCACGGCGTTCGGCGCCGGCATCGGTGAAGACTTCAACCCGGAGAAGGCCCGGTACCACAAGATCGTGCTGATGGCGGATGCCGACGTCGACGGCCAGCACATCACCACGCTGTTGCTGACGCTCCTGTTCCGGTACATGCGTCCGCTGATCGACTTCGGTTATGTGTACCTCGCCCAGCCGCCGCTGTTCAAACTCAAATGGTCGAACGCGGCACACGAATACGTCTACAGCGATGCCGAACGTGACGCCCAGCTCGCCGCCGGTGCCGCCGCCGGCCGCCGGATTCCCAAGGAGAACGGGATCCAGCGTTACAAGGGCCTCGGCGAGATGGACTACAAGGAGCTGTGGGAGACCACCATGGCACCCGAGACCCGCACCCTGATGCAGGTCAATCTCGACGACGCCGCGGCTGCGGACGAGATCTTTTCAACCTTGATGGGCGAGGACGTCGAGTCCCGCCGCAACTTCATCCAAAAGAACGCGAAGGACGTGCGGTTCCTTGACATCTAACGACGACACCACTCCCGACACCGACCTCCCGGAGGGCGTCGTCACAGACGAAACCACCGACCCCGGCGTGCACGGAAAAATCAGTCAGGTCGACCTGCAGCTCGAGATGCAGCGGTCGTACCTCGATTACGCGATGAGCGTCATCGTCGGCCGCGCTCTTCCCGAGGTGCGCGACGGCATGAAGCCCGTGCACCGCCGGGTGATCTACGCCATGTACGACGGCGGTTACCGCCCCGACAAAGCCTTCTCGAAGTGCGCCCGCGTCGTCGGTGATGTCATGGGACAGTTCCACCCCCACGGTGACTCCGCCATCTACGACGCGCTCGTACGCCTCGTCCAGCCGTGGAGCCTGCGCTACCCGCTGGCGCTCGGCCAGGGCAACTTCGGTTCCCCCGGCAATGACGGTGCCGCGGCACCGCGATACACCGAGACCAAGATGGCCCCGCTGGCCATGGAAATGGTCCGGGACATCGACGAAGACACCGTCAACTTCCAGGACAACTACGACGGTCGCACACAGGAGCCCGCCGTGCTCCCGGCCCGCTTCCCGAACCTCCTGGTCAACGGCTCCGTCGGTATCGCCGTGGGCATGGCGACGAACATCCCGCCGCACAACCTCCGCGAGGTCTCGGCCGGTGCGTTGTGGCACCTGGCAAACCCCGAGGCATCCCGTGAAGAACTGCTCGCAGCCCTCATGCAGCGCATCAAGGGCCCGGACTTCCCGACCGGAGCGCAGATCCTCGGCGTCAAGGGCATCCACGACGCTTACACCACGGGCCGTGGTTCCATCACGATGCGCGCGGTCGTCAGCGTCGAAGAGATCCAGGGTCGCACCTGCCTCGTCGTCACCGAGCTGCCGTACCAGGTCAACCCCGACAACCTGGCGGTCAAGATCGCCGACATGGTTAAGGACGGCAAGATCTCCGGCATCGCCGATATCCGCGATGAGACCTCCGGCCGCACAGGCCAGCGTCTCGTCATCGTTCTCAAACGTGACGCTGTCGCCAAGGTCGTCCTGAACAACCTGTACAAGCACACGTCGCTGCAGGAGAACTTCGGCGCAAACATGCTGGCGATCGTTGACGGCATCCCCCGCACTCTCGCGCTGGACGGCTTCATCACCGCGTGGACGGCCCACCAGATCGACGTGATCGTGCGCCGCACGACGCACCGCCTGATGAAAGCCGAGGAGCGCGCTCACATTCTCCGCGGCTACCTCAAGGCGCTGGACGCGCTCGACGAGGTCATCGCGCTCATCCGTCGGTCGGGAACCGTCGAAGACGCTCGTGACGGTTTGATGGACCTTCTCGACATCGATGAACTGCAGGCGCGCGCCATCCTCGAGATGCAGCTGCGCCGCCTGGCCGCCCTCGAGCGCCAGAAGATCATCGACGAACATGACGAGATCGAACGTGAGATCACCGAATTCAAGGCGATTCTCGCGAGCCCGGAACGCCAGCGCACCATCGTCAGCGACGAACTCACCGAAATCGTGGAGAAGTACGGCGACGACCGCCGCACCGAGATCATGTTCGGGTACGACGGCGATATGTCGATCGAGGACCTCATCCCCGAAGAGGAGATGGTCATCTCGGTCACCCGTGGTGGCTACATCAAACGTACCCGCAGCGACAACTACCGTCAGCAGCACCGGGGAGGCAAGGGCGTCAAGGGCGCCCAGCTGCGCGCAGACGACGTCGTCGATCACTTCTTCGTCACGACGACCCACCACTGGCTGCTGTTCTTCAGCAACAAAGGCCGGGTCTATCGTGCCAAGGCGTACGAAGTGCAGGAGGCCGGCCGCGACGCCAAGGGCCAGCACGTTGCGAACCTTCTCGCTATGCAGCCCGACGAGGAGATCGCCGAGATCCTCGACATCCCCGACTACGAGGCGGCGACCTACCTCGTCCTGGCCACCCGCAACGGACTCGTCAAGAAGACGGCGCTGAGCGAGTACGACACCAACCGCACCGGTGGCATCATCGCCATCAACCTCCGCGACGGTGACGAACTCGTCGGGGCGCTGCTCGTCGAGGATGACAGCGATATCTTCCTGGTCTCGCGGCTCGGCATGTCCATCCGCTTCACCGCGAACGATGACGCGCTGCGCCCGATGGGGCGGTCGACCTCTGGCGTCATCGGCATGAACTTCCGCGAAGAGGACGAGCTCCTCTCTGCGTCGGTCCTGCCCGCTGACCCTGAAGCCGATGCGTTCGTGTTCATCGCCACCCAGGGCGGTTTCGCGAAGCGGACCGCCGTCGAGCAGTACCGCCTGCAGAACCGTGGCGGGCTCGGCATCAAGGTAGCCAAGTACAACGAAGACCGCGGGGTCCTCGCCGGCGCCCTCATCGTGAGTGAAGACGACGAGGTGCTTGTGGTCCTTGCCAGCGGCAAGGTGGTAAGGTCTGCCGTGGCCGAAGTTCCCGCCAAGGGCAGGGACACCATGGGCGTCGTCTTCGCACGATTCGCTGACGACGACCGGATTATTGCCCTGGCCAGGAACAGTGACCGCAATCTTGTCGCCGCAGACGCAGAAGCAGCCGAAATCCTCATTGTGGACGAAGCTGCGGCGCCTGCGAGCGAGGCCGAAAAGAAAGAAGAAGAATGAGTAGCGTTGCCGAGAAGCTCGCGAAGAAGTCGACCACGCGCACCTCGACCAAACAGGTGCGGCTGAAGCTGGTCTACATCGACTTCTGGTCAGCTGTGAAACTGTCGTTCCTTGTGGCGGTGGCTCTCGCTATCGTGACCATCGTGGTGTTCTTCCTCGTCTACACGGTTCTCGAACAGACGAACATCTTCGATCAGGTGAACGGCCTGTACAAGGATGTCGCCGGTGTCGGCCAGGACCTCACCGCGATCTTCAACCTTGGGCGAGTGATGGGCTTCGCAGTCGTCGTCGCGATCCTCAACCTCATCGTGGTGACCGCACTCGGAGCATTGTGTGCGGCTCTCTACAACCTCAGCGTGAAGATCACCGGCGGATTGCTCGTCGGCTTCACGAACAACTGATCTCGTCTCTAATCGAGGGGGCCTCCTGGCCCCCTCGATTAGAACATATGGCGAATTTCAGGTAGTCTCAAAGCTGCCCAAACGGGGATATAGCTCAGGCGGTTAGAGCGCTTCGCTGATAACGAAGAGGTCCCAGGTTCAAGTCCTGGTATCCCCACTCGGGAGACATTTTTCACACAATTCTCCCTAATCGGGGCCTTAGCTCAATTGGTAGAGCGCCTGCTTTGCAAGCAGGAGGTCAGGGGTTCGATTCCCCTAGGCTCCACACACGAAACGGCCCGTCTCACCCCTGAGACGGGCCGTTTCTACGTTCGCGCCATCCCGCATGAGTAAGGTGGGCCGATGGATATTCGTATCGGTGCCTACGGCGTCATCCTCCACGAAGACACGATTCTTCTCGCCCACTGGCGGGAGTACGGCCACAGCGGCTGGACGTTGCCCGGAGGCGGCATAGATCCCGGAGAAGACCCCGCGGATGCCGCGGTGCGCGAAATCCTCGAGGAGACCGGCTACACAGCAGAGCTGGAGGGGCTGCTCGGCATCCACTCGTTCGTCGCGCAGCCGGAGAACCGCCTGACCCCAGGAGCGACCGAAGCGCTGCATGGCCTGCGGATCATCTACCGCGCCCGCATCACAGGGGGCGAACTCACCTACGAGGTCGGCGGCTCGACCGACCGCGCTGCATGGCATCCGTTGAGTGAGATACCGAATCTGAATCGGGTAAGCCTCGTCGACGTTGCTCTGGCAATGCTGTAACCGGTCAGAAGGGTTAGCGCGTCCGCCGCAGTCAGTCGGTCGGTTCGACCGTGTCGTCAGCGTCATCCTCGGCGGTCGGCTCGAAGAGGCGGCCACTGACAGAGGTCGGCAGGATGCGGACGACAACGTCCTTGCGACCGCGCGCGAACGGGTTCCGAAGCGAGGTGAGAACCGGCTCGATTTCGTCGTCGTGCTCGAGCCGTCGGGCGAGCCCACGGACGATGACACTCCAGGCGCGCGACTCCTCGAGCTCGTCGGCCTCGAAGAGCACGGCGGCATTCGCGGCCAGGCCGGCAAGCTTCTCGCCCGGAGCCGTCCGGAAATAGACGGCACCGTCGATGATCGTATGCGTCACGGGGAAAATATCGGTGACGTCCCCGACGGTCACGACGACGCGTCCGACCGACGCGCCAGCCAGGTAATGCAGTGATTCGGTTTCGGTCAGTTCCCGTACCGGCATTGGAACTCCTCACGTCGGGGGCTCAGGCGCCCCTGCCTATTGTTGCGCACGCGCTCGCTGACGAACAGGGCATCCGAGGAGACGAAAAATGGCCGGTCCCGTAAAGGACCGGCCATTTCACGAGGCTTTGGATCAGAGGTTGGGCAGCGCCGGCTCTTCGTCGGCGACCCAGAGTTCGTCGTCGGCACGGAACGTCTGCCACACGGCGTATGCCACACCGGCTGCCGCGAGCACGCCGACTCCGACAGCGATGACGCTGCCGACATTCGACTTCTTCGGCGGTGGCTTCGGCTGGAAGCGTTCGAGGGCCGCACGGACCCGATGATCCTTGGCGATGTCTCCGATGGAGAGGACACTGCCGACTACCCCACCGAGAACCGGGAAGACCGTCTTGTCGAGGCCGCGCCTGGCGCCTTCGGCAACGCCGCGTGTTGCCGCGTAACCCCGGTCGACGACCGGCTGAACCCTGTTCTCGTATGTGCTCACGACGGAGGGAACGACCTGTTCACGGCCATATGCACCCAACTGCCTGCTCGCCTCGCGGGCGACGTGGTTGGCGTGGTCAAGAATCTCCTGTTGGGCGTGCCACAACTGATTGGCCTCACCCTTGAGTCGCTTGAGTTCTTTCTTGCGCTTGCGTGACAGACTCACCGCTGACCTCCATTGATCTCGTTTTTGACGCGACAGAACTCCATCTTGCCATCGAATGGCCGGAACGCCACCCGAGTGGGCTCAATGGTTGTGTAAGAATTGAAAACATGTCAAAGCACACCGCTGTCGCAACCCTCCACACCAACTACGGCGAAATCAAGGTCAACCTGTTCGGAGACCACGCCCCCAAGACGGTCAAGAACTTCGTCGGCCTCGCCACCGGCGAAATCGAATGGACCGACGAGCGCACCGGTGAGACCAAGAAGAACACCCCGCTTTACAACGGCGTCATCTTCCACCGCATCATCCCCGGCTTCATGATCCAGGGCGGCGACCCGCTCGGCAATGGCACCGGCGGCCCCGGTTACAAGTTCGATGACGAGATCAACCCGGACCTCAACTTCAACGAGCCGTACATGCTCGCAATGGCAAATGCCGGAAAGATCGCCGGCAAAGGCACCAACGGATCGCAGTTCTTCATCACGGTGGGTGGAACGAGCTGGCTTCAGGGCAAGCACACCATCTTCGGCGCTGTTGAGGATGAGGCGAGCCGCAAGGTCGTCGACAAGCTCGCCGAAGTTCCTCGCGACGCCCGTGACCGCCCCCTCGACGACATCGTCATCGAGAGCGTCACGGTTGCCGACGCCTAGACAGCAGGCGGTCCCCGGTCCGTTCACGGACCTCGCCCGATGAGCCAGTCGTCTGTTCCCCCGGTTCGCCGGGATAACTTCTGCTACCGACACCCTGATCGCCAGAGCTTCGTTCTCTGCCAGCGATGCGGACGCACGATCTGTGGCGAATGCCAGACCCCTGGCGCTGTCGGAGTGATTTGCCCGGAATGCATGAAGCAGCAGCGACAGGCGACGCCTCGCGCACGCACCGGCTTCTTCAGCCGGAGCGGTGATCGACCAGTCGTCACGTATGTCCTGATGGCGGTGACGGCATTCGTGTTCCTGCTGCAACTGATCCCCGGGCTGGGAATCACACAGTCCTTGCTCTACGCGGGCGTCTACTCGCTACCGTCTGGCGTCTACCCCGGATATGACTTCGAACCGTGGCGGATGCTGACCACCGTCTTCGTCCATTCCCAGGGCTTCATCTTCCATATCGCCCTGAACATGTATTCGCTCTGGCTCTTCGGTCAGGCGCTGGAACCGATGCTCGGCCGGGCACGCTTCCTCGCGCTCTATCTGATCTCCGGCTTTGCCGGTTCCATCGGGGTGTCACTTCTCGCGGGAGATTTCGTCCCGGTCGTCGGAGCATCCGGGGCCATCTTCGGGCTCATGGGCGCGTTCCTGGTCATCCAGAGAAAGCGCGGCGGCAACATGAACGGGTTGCTCGTCCTGGTCGGAATCAACCTCGTGATCGGCTTCATCCCGGGAATCAATGTCGCCTGGCAGGCACACCTCGGCGGGCTCGTCGGTGGTGCGCTGGCGGGGCTGATCTACTACGAAACACGGCACCTCCGACACAAGAGCCGACAGGCCCTTCTCATAACGGGGCTGTGCGTTGTTCTCGTCGGTGTGAGCCTGATCCCTTACGTGAGCGCTTTACTGGTCTAACCGACTAGAATCGGCCATATGGCACGCGACAAGACGAAGAGCACCCAGGCCTCCCCGAGCACACAGCGCTCCGGTGAGCAGGCACCAAACCCGGTCTGGTTCAAGCCGGTCATGTTCGGCTTCATGCTCCTCGGCCTGGCCTGGATCATCGTGTTCTACGTCAGTCAGGGTGCATTCCCCATCGCGGCACTCGAGTCGTGGAACATCGTCGTCGGGTTCGGGATCGCGTTCATCGGGTTCCTCATGACAACGCGCTGGCGTTAGTTTCCACAGATCCGTTCCGGCGCGCCCGGGATACGGCGGGCGACGCTCGCGCTCTCCTCGAAAAAACCCCGACCAGAGTTATTAACAGGGTTATTAACACTGTGGACAATTACACTCGTGTAATTATCCCCAGCATGTGGATAACCCTGTGTAGAACTCACATACGGCCCCGGTAGGGTGGAACAATGCTCCCCAGCTCTCCCACAGCACCAGCGGTGCGCCGACGGGGCAACGCACGGAAACCGGCTCCTCGTGTGACGGTCGTCGGCGTCATCGGCGAACTGCTCGTCACAGGGGGCGTCCTCGTCCTGCTCTTTCTCGTCTGGCAGTTGTGGTTGAACGACGCTGTTCTCCGCGCCGAGCAGGACAGTAAGGCAGCCCAGTTGAGCGAGTCATGGGAAGCCGGTGTCCCTGAGGTGGCAGAGGAGTCCGCCGATCCGGTGGTACCGGTTCTTCTGGCTGAGCCCGACGACGCCGAAGTGTTCGGAATACTGAGGGTTCCGCGTTTCGGAGCGGACTACGCCGCTCAATTGGCGGGCGGCGTCTCGACGTCGCGCACGCTGAACCCGCTGGGGCTCGGGCACTACCCCGGTACCCAGATGCCCGGTGAGCTCGGCAACTTCGCGGTCGCCGGGCACCGCAACTCGCACGGCAAACCGCTCAATGCGATCGGTGAACTCCACGTGGGCGACGCGATCATCGTCGAGGTCCCCGAAGGCTGGTACACCTACCGCTTCCGGACCCTCGAGTACGTCGAGCCGTCGGGAGTCGGGGTACTGAACCCCGTGCCGCAGGTAGACGCGGTGGAGGCATCCGACTCGATCATCACCCTCACGAGCTGTAATCCGGCTTTCTCAACAGCGGAACGCATCATCGCTTACGGCGCGCTCGAATCGTGGACTCCCCGCGCTGCCGGCCCGCCGGCATCCCTGACCGAGACGATGGAGGGCTGACGTGTACGGAGCACTGTGGAGGGCACTGCCGGGACCGGTCTGGGTTCGCCTCCTCCTTCTGATCGCGCTGATCGCTGTAGCGTTGTACGTACTGGGAACCGTCGTGTTCCCCTGGGTCCAGTCGTTCATTGAGACCCAGGAAGTGACCGTTGAAGAGTAAGAGGCACCCGTGACCCGCGTATTGGTTATCGACAACTACGACAGCTTCGTCTACACGCTGAACGGCTACCTCCTGCAGCTCGGCGCAGAAACCGAGGTGGTGCGCAATGACACCTTTCGGGAGAGGGATGCCGCGTCGAGGCTGGCCGAGTACGACGCGGTGCTCGTCTCGCCCGGTCCGGGAAAACCAGCGGATGCCGGTGTCTCCATCGCGATGGTCAACGCGGCGCTGACGTCGGAGACGCCGCTTCTCGGTGTGTGCCTCGGACATCAGGCCATCGCCGAGGCATTCGGTGCAACGGTCACCAACGCTGACGAACTCATGCACGGCAAGACCAGCGTGATCGAACACGACGCCAGCGCGTTCTATGCCGGCGTGCCACAGCCGTTCACCGCCACCAGGTACCACTCGCTCGCTGTCGTCGACGGCACGGTACCCGATGACCTCGTGATCACGAGCCGTACAAGCGGAGGCGTCATCATGGGACTTCGTCACCGCGAGGCGCCGATCTTCGGGGTGCAGTTCCACCCCGAAAGTGTGCTCACCGAGGGCGGCTACCTGATGCTGGGCAACTGGCTCGCCGCAGCTGGTCTGCCTGAGGCGGCTGAAACCGCCAAGGGGCTCTCCCCGCTCGTCCGCTCCTAGGAGGCGGTCCCTGAAAGCGATGCCGCGCCAGCGGCAGCGCGGAGGGCGGTCCCTGAAAGCGATGCCGCGCCAGCGCGGCCCCTGGAAGCGTTGCCGCGCCAGCGGCAGCGCGGAGGGCAGCGCGGAGGGCGGTCCCTGAAAGCGATGCCGCGCCAGCGGCAGCGCGGAGGGCAGCGCGGAGGGCAGCGCGGAGGGCGGTCCCTGATACTCCCCTGTTCGCGGGGTGTCAAGCCTTGGGCTGAAGCTTTGCGTTCCCGCGACCGCGGGTGAGGATTTCTTTCACACGACTCGAGACTTTGCTGCCGCCGTCACCCCTGACCAGGCAAGCAGGTCTCCTCCAAGGAGGAAGAATCATGACACAAACTTCAGGCGCCGACGACACGTCGACCACCGACCGCGTACGTGACGCAGGATCCCACGTCGCCGGTGTGGCCGCCGATGAGGCGTCCAACGTGAAGCAAGAGGTCGGAAACCAGGCCAGGAACCTCGTGGGCCAGGTCCGGACTCAGTTGAAAGATCAGGTCTCCACCCAGCAGGAACGCGCCGCCGGCGGCATCCGATCGGTCAGCGACGAGCTGCGGTCGATGGCCGACTCGTCTGAGACTCGCGGCGCTGCATCGAATCTCGTCTCCCAGGCCGCCTCTCGCGCGAGTGACGTTGCGGGATGGCTCGAGGGACGTGACCCTTCCGACGTGCTCACCGAAGTGAAGCGCTTCGCGCGGCGACGCCCGGGCGTCTTCATCGCCATCGCCGCGGGAGCCGGCATCGTCGTGGGCCGGATCGCCAAGTCTCTGGCAAGCGGTAACGAGTCTTCGGACGCCGGCTACCAGGCTGGTCGCGCCGACTACATCGGCGAAGACCCGACGATCGCCACGACGGGTACCGCCTACTCAGGAACCACCGCATACGGTGACACCACCGGTTACGACACCGCATCGACCGGTTACACGGCCCCTTCCGGCTCGCCGGACTACACAACCAGCGGTGACCTTCGATGAGTGAACCCTACGTGCCCGACCCAGAACAGCGGTCCGAGTCGCTCGGCCAGCTCCTCGGCGAAGTGACGAAGGATATCTCCACGTTGTTCCGCCAGGAGGTCGAACTGGCCAAGGCCGAGATCACCGCCTCAGCGAAGAAGGCCGGGAAGGGCGCGGGCATGTTCGGCGCAGCCGGTGTAGCCGGACTGCTGGCCCTCGTCTTCCTCTCGGTCGCGCTGTGGTGGGGACTCGGATTCCTGACCGGCCTCGTCTGGTCAGCCATCATCGTTGCCGTCATCTGGGGCATCGTTGCCGCGATTCTCGCTCTACGTGGCAAGAAGGAAATCGAAGAGATTCAGGGCGTCCCCAAGACGGTGGAAACGCTCAAAGAAGTTCCCGAGGCATTCAAGACAAGTGAGGACCAGAGATGACGAACGATCCTGAAGCGATCAAGCAGGAAATCGAAGAGACCCGGAGCAACCTCAGCTACGACGTGGACGCCCTGGCAGACAAGGTGAGCCCCTCGAGCATTGCCCAGCGTCAGACGGAGAAGGTGAAAGGCATGGCCAGAAAGATTAAGGACAGCGTCATGGGTGCAGCAGAAGATGCCAAGGATCACGTTACTGACGCTGCGTCGACGGTCGGTGACAAAGTCGGTGACAAGGCGTCCCGTCTCGGGAACGTCCAGCATCGGGCTGTCGACAAGGCGAAGGGCAACCCGCTGGCTGTCGGACTGATCGCCTTCGGAGCGGGCCTGCTTGCTGCGTCGCTGATCCCGGCATCCGACAAGGAGAAGGAACTCGCCCAGACGGCGAAGGAGAAAGCCGCCCCTCTCGTCGACGACCTCAAGGAAACAGCCAAGGGTGTCGCCGAGGATCTGAAGGAGCCGGCGAAGGAGGCTGCCGAGTCCGTGAAGGACGCCGCGGCAAACGCCTTCTCCAACGTCAAGGACGACGCCGCAAGCCAGGCGAAGGACATCAAGGGCGAATCAGAAAGCACGTCCGGGACCACCGGGTACGCGTCGTCGACCACGGGATACGTCGCTCCGGACAGCGGCACCTCGCCGCTCGTGGATGAGCCGGTCTACGACGCCACGCGTACGGATGACCAGCTGCGTTAACCCCTTTTTCCCACAACGGCGGCCGTGACGGAAGTCGGGGCCGCCGTTCTGGTGTTTCAGCGCGGAGGGCGGTCCCTGGAAGCGATGCCGCGTCAGCGCGGCCCCTGGAAGCGTTGCCGCGCCAGCGGCAGCGCGGAGGGCAGCGCGGAGGGCGGTTCCTGGAAGCGATGCCGCGTCAGCGCGGCCCCTGGAAGCGTTGCCGCGCCAGCGGCAGCGCGGAGGGCAGCGCGGAGGGCTAGCCCGAGCAGTAGGTCAGCTGGATCGTCGAGCGCTGCGGCACGTCTCCGGGCGCGAGCGACTGGGCCGTCACGGGGTTACCGGGCAGGGCAGGGCACGCCGGGTCAGGCACCGGTTCGACCGTGAGGCCGACCGTCGGGTCTTGCATCAGGTCGGTAGCCACGTCGATGCTCTGCGCGCGTACATCCTTGATGGTCACCAGACCACTTGAGACGAGCAGGTTGACCGTCGTTCCCTTGGCCACTTCAGCGTCAGCTGCCGGGTCGGTGCTGATGACCGAGCCCGCCGAACGGTCAGGAGAGTTCTCTTTCGAGATGGCACCGGATGCCAGGCCAACAGTGGCGAGATCGGCCTGTGCCTGCTCCGTCGTCTTGTTAATGACGTCGGGCACGGTCACCTTCGCCGCGCCCAGCGACACGTAGAGCCGTACGACATCCTTCGGGCGCACCTTGCTGTCTTTGTTCGGGTCGGTGCGGATGACCAAACCCTCGTCGACGGTGGCGCTCTCCTCGGTGACCACACTGGCGACGAGATCGAGTTCGGTCAGGGTGTTGATCGCACTCTCTTCGCTGACACCGACCAGGTCGGGAATCGGCCGGGACTCAGTCTGGAGGACGGGTGCCTGCCCCAGCGACATCACCCAGATCATGACAGCGATCAGCACCACGGCGATCGAGGCGATACCCGCCCAGATCCACACCACCGGCGGCCGGCGCTGGGTTCTGGTCACCGAGTCGTCACTGGTCAGTTGGCGCAGCGCCTGTTCTGTGCTCGATGAGGCCCCGGGAGGCGGACCGAACAGAGCCGTGCTGGCGTCGGTCGTGTTGTGATGGCGCGGGATTTTTCCGGCTGCCGCGACCTGGAGGTCGTCGCGGAAGTCCGCGGCGGTCTGGTACCGCTCGAACCGATCCTTCGAGAGTCCACGCATCACGACATGGTCGAGCGCAGGAGAAACTTTCCGGTTCACCGATGACGGCCGGACCGCGGTCTCACTGACGTGCTGGTAGGCGACGGCCACGGCGGTATCGCCGCGGAACGGCGCCCGTCCGGTCAGCATCTCGAACAGCACAACGGCCATCGAGTACAGGTCAGTCCTCGCGTCGACGACCTCGCCCTTGGCCTGCTCGGGCGAGAAGTACGACGCGGTGCCGAGGATCGCCGTGGTCTGGGCGACGGTCGATGAGGAGTCCGAGACGGCCCTGGCGATTCCGAAGTCCATCACCTTGACCTGCTCGTCAGGGGTGATCATGATGTTGCCCGGCTTGATGTCGCGGTGCACGACCCCGGCGCGGTGGGAGTATTCGAGGGCGGTCAGGACGCCCTCGGCGATGGCGACGGCGCGCGCCGACTCCATCGGGCCTTCGGAGATGACGGCTTTCAACGTGCGCCCAGAGACGTACTCCATGACAATGAAGGGTTCACGTGAAACACGGCCGTCATGCTTGACCGTCTCCTCGCCGGCGTCGAAGACACGAACGATGGTGGGGTGCGCCATCCGGGACGCTGCCTGGGCCTCCTGGCGGAACCGAGTACGGAAGGCAGGGTCGTTAGCGAGGTCGGCCTTGAGGATCTTGATCGCGACGGTACGTCCGAGTTTTGTGTCCGTTCCTCGGAAAACGTTGGCCATGCCACCGCGACCGATCAGGTCACCGACGAGGTAGCGCCCTGCGAGCAGGCGTTGTTCGTCAGCCACTCATGAACTCCTTAAATCGGACCTCGGATGGGTCAGGGACATTGTAGTCGGCGAGGAATGCTCATTCAGGCTGGGCCGCGCGGATCTGCGCGGTCGCCGCAGGCGACTGGCCCGACTCGGATGAACCGCAGAACGCGCTGTAGGTGACGCTCAGGGTGCCTTCCGTATCTCCGACGACGATGTCGCCACTGTTGGTGCTGACGGCGCCGCCTGCAGCTGTCGGAGTCCCGCCCACTGCAGTGATCCGGTACCCGAGCATCTGCATTCCGGCGGGGCACTGGGTGAAGGCCGGCCAGTTGGCGGTGACCGTCGTGCCTGCCGCGACATTCACGCATCGACCAGCGGCGTCGCATCCCTCACCGGAGAGGGTCGGCGGATCTGTCGGGATCGGAATCTCCGCCATCGGCCCGTACACGGTGACGGTGACGATCTGGCCTCGTTGGAGGTTGCCCTCCGGGTCGATCCCGTAGACGATTCCGACCTGATCCTCGGAGGTCGCCGCATTCCCCTCCGAACGTTCGGAGGCGAGTCCGAGTTCCCTGAGCTTCGCGGCGGCTTCGTCATAGGTGTCGCCGACGAAGTCCGAGCCGCTGACAGCAATGAGATCGCTCGTCGGTGTCGGCGTGGGCGTCGGCGACGGTGTCGCCGACGGGGTGGTCGCGACCGGTGCCGGCGTGCTGGACGTCGCGGGAGGCGTTTCTACTTCGCCCTGATTGACGAGTGCGATGACGGTTCCGGTGAGCACGATGGCCAGAATCGTAATCAGCGCTATCAGCGGCCAGGTCCAGGCACTGCGCTTCTTCTTCTCGCCCTCAGTGGTCGGCACTTCGGCCGTTGTCGTCGTGACCTCCGACGCCCCGAGGAGTTGCGTGGTGGCATCCCCGCCGCTGTTCATCAGCACGGTTGCGTCGGTGAGTGCGCCGCCCTCGGCGATCGCAGGCACAGCCGCCGCGGCCGCAGCGGTGTCTCCACGGCGCAGGGCCTGTGCTGCGCGGGTCACGTGTGCCGCCGATGCCGGACGGTCAGCCGGGTTCTTCGCGATCATCGAAAGGACGAGGTTGCGCACCGGTTCGGAGACCGTGACCGGCAGGGGCGGTGGGGTCTCGTTGATCTGCGCCATGGCGATGGCAACCTGCGATTCGCCCGTGAAGGGTCGCTTGCCTGCCAGGCATTCGTACGCGACGATTCCCAGAGAATAGATATCCGTCGTCGGTGACGCAGGGTGGCCGGATGCCTGCTCCGGAGAGAGATACTGCACGGTGCCCATGACCTGGCCCGTTGCGGTCAGTGGAACCTGATCGGCGATGCGCGCGATGCCGAAGTCGGTGATCTTGACGCGACCATCAGGTGTGATGAGGAGGTTGCCTGGTTTGATGTCGCGGTGTACCAGGCCGGCGGCGTGCGCCGCCTGCAGTGCGAGCGCGGTCTGCGCCGTGATGTCGAGCACTTTGTCGGTCGCCAGCACGTGTTCACGTTCAAGCAAGGTGGAGAGGGCTTCGCCTGGCACGAGCTCCATCACCAGGAAGGCGCTGCCTTCCTCCTCGCCGTAGTCGAAGACGTTGGCGATGCCTTCGTGGTTGACCAGAGCCGCGTGCCTCGCTTCGGAGCGGAACCGCTCGAGAAAGTTGGGGTCGCCGAGATACTCTTCCTTGAGAATCTTGATCGCGACAGTCCGACCGATGACGAGGTCGGTGGCGTTCCACACTTCGCCCATACCGCCGATGGCGATCCGGGACTCCAGTTCGTATCGTCCCCCGAAGGTGACCCCTGCTGTGGGTCTCATTTGTTCAGCACCGCCTCTAGAACTTTCTTGGCAATTGGCGCGGCAACGATGTTCCCTGAGCTGTGACGACCCAGATTTCCGTCGTTCTCAACGACAACCGCGACCGCGACCTCGGGATTGCTTGCTGGGGCGAATCCGGTGAACCACAGCGAATATGGTTCGTCCTCACCGTTCTGAGCTGTGCCAGTCTTACCCGCCACGTCGACCCCCTCTATTCTTGCACCGTTCGATTGACCGCTAGCCACGCTGTCGATCATCATCTCCGTGACCGATGTGGCCGTTTCAGAGCTGACGGCGTCGCTCATGACCTGCGGTTCAAAACTCTTGAGAACTTCGAGGTTCCGGCCCGTCACGCGGTCGACGAGGGTCGGTGCCATGACGGTGCCGCCGTTGGCGATTCCAGCTGAGACGAGCGCCATCTGGAGCGGAGTCGCCCGGACTTCGTACTGGCCGAAGGCGGTCAGCCCGGTCTGGGCGTCGTCAAGGTCCTTGGGGTAGACGCTCACGCCGGCAGGAGTAGGAAGCGCCATCTTCGTGTTGAACCCGAACTTCTCGGCGGTTTCGCGAAGAGCGTCGTCGCCCAGTTCCATACCGAGCTGGGCCAGGGGAACGTTGCAACTCTGCCGGATCGCCTCGGCCAGGGTGACTGTCTCGCCCGGGCCGCAGGCCAGGCGGTTCCAGTTGTAGACCGTCGCGCTGCTCCCAGGAAGCTGAAGGCTGACGGGGTTCGGGAAGGTCGACTCGGCCGTGTACTTACCGCTTTCGACGGCTGCCGCGGCGACCAGAACCTTGAACGACGAGCCGGGTGGGTTCATGTTGCCGCTCGTGGCCCGGTTGCTCAACGGGTCGAGGGAATCCGCCTTGAGGGCCTCGTAGGCGGTGATGACGCTCTGCGAATCGTGCGACGCCAGCGCGTTCGGGTCATAGGTCGGAGTCGACGCCATGGCAAGGATCCGGCCGGTCGAGGGCTCGATCGCCACAACCGCCCCCTGTCGGTCGCCGAGCGCCTCGAACGCCGCCTTTTGAACATCCGGGTCGATGGTCACTTCGACGGCCGCGCCCTTCGGGGCCTGCCCGGCGACGAGTTGGTTGATGGTGTCGAGGAACTGGGAATTGGAGGTACCCGACAGGTAATCATTCATGTACTTCTCGATACCCGCCGAGCCCTGGGTCGGGTTGAAGTATCCCGTGATGGGTGCGTACATCGCCCCCTCGGGGTATGCGCGCTGAAAGACGAACTGGTCGCCGGTGGGCACCGACTGGGCGATCACCGTGCTTCCGGCCAGAATCGGCCCTCGCTCGGTGTCGTAGCTGTCGTAGAGGGCGCGGGTGTTCCTTGAGTCGAGGCGGAGGGTGTCTGCCTGGAGCACCTGGATGATTGTCGTCGACCCGAACAGGGCGAAGAACATGACGAGGACGAGCACGCTGACGCGCTTCAGTTCACGATTCACGAGGAAACCTCCTGTACCGGCCCAGTACGGATGCTGTCGCTCACGCGCAGGAGCAGAGCGACGATGATCCAGTTGGCGACGAGAGACGAGCCACCCGCCGCGAGGAAAGGCGTGGTCAGGCCGGTCAGCGGGATGACTCGGGTGACGCCGCCGACCATGATGAAGACCTGAAGGGCGATGACGAAGGCGAGGCCGACGGCAAGCAGCTTGCCGAAGTCATCCTGGGCACGGAAGCCGATCCGGAGCCCGCGGGATACGAAGAGCAGGTAGAGGCTGAGGATGGCGAAGATCCCCGCCAGACCGAGTTCCTCTCCGAGGCTCGCCATGATGTAGTCGCTCTGCGACAGCGGGGTGAGTTCAGGGCGTCCCTGGCCAAGTCCTGTGCCGAGGAGCCCGCCCTGCGCCAGCCCGAAGATGCCCTGGACGAGCTGGTAGCTGCCGCCCTGTGCGTCGTACACCTGTGGGCTGAAGGCATCCAGCCAGTTCTGGAACCGGCCGTGGACGTAGGTCAGCGTCTGGCTGGCGAAGTAGGCGCCGACGGCGAAGAGCCCGACACCGATCAGTATCCAGCTCAACCGTCCCGTAGAGATGTAGAGGACGACGGTGAACAGGCCGAAGAAGAGCAGCGCGGTACCCATGTCGTGCTGGAACACGATGATAGCCATCGAGAGAGCCCAGACCACGAGGATGGGCCCGAGGTCGCGCAACCGCGGAAACTGCATCCACAGGAACTTCTTGCCGACCATCGACAGGCTGTCGCGGGTGCGAACCAGGTAGCCGGCGAAGAAGATGGCCAGCGCGATCTTGGCGATCTCGCCCGGCTGGAAGCTGACGATGTCGCCGATCCCGATCCACACCCGGGCTCCGCTGACCTCACGGCCGATGCCGGGTACGAGCGGGAGGAGCAGGAGTACGAAGGCGAAAGCGCCGAACAGGTAGGTGTAGCGGAACAGGACACGATGGTTCCTGACCACGAGGATCACGACGATTGCCGCAAGGACGGCGATCCCGCTCCACAGGATCTGCCGGGTGGAGGCCGCGGCCCACCCTGTTGCGTTCGCGGCGAGGTCGATGCGGTAGATCATGGCGACGCCGAGTCCGTTGAGCACGGTGGCGATCGGCAACAGCAACGGGTCGGCTTGCGGAGCCACGTAGCGCAGGCAGACGTGAAGGCCGAGAACGAGCGCAGAGAGGCCTGCGCCGAGGTAGACGAGATCGAGGTCGATGGCGCCGGTCGCGCCGAGCTGCACCAGGAGAATGGCCACCGAGTTGATGACGCAGGCAAAGATGAGCAGCGCCAGCTCACGGTTGCGCAGCTTCAGCGGCAGGCGCAGCTTGCGCATGGTGCGGAGGACGGCTGTATCTGCCTTGAACTCCTCCTGCTGGGCAGGGAGTTCAACGATCCGACCGCCGACGGCGCCGGTGGGGCGGGTTCTCGAGTCGTTTGTCATCACTCGTCGTCCTTCGACGTGGTGGTTCGGAGCCGGGAGACGATCTCCTGCGCCTCGTCGAGAGACGACGCGCTGATGGTCTGCTCCACCTGCTGACGGTCGTACGTGGAGAGCATCGACAGGGGGATTCCGGTGTCGTTGTGCTCGGTGGACAAGCTGAAGGGTCCGATGTCCTGCTGGATCCCCTGGTAGATCACAACGGTGTTCTCGTCGGCTCCCACGAAGAATCGCGACTGGGTCCAGGCATAGCCGACCAGGAGGGCAAGGATGATGGCGAGAACGAGGGCCAGGGAGCCGACCAGCCAGGTCAGCCGACGTCGTTTCGCGCGTCGGGCATCCTCTTCGATCAGTTCGTCGAGATAGTCGTCCGATGCGGGCTCGAAGTGGCTCGGGCCCGACGAGGTGGCACGCCCGGAGTGAAGCCGGAGAGAGGGCAACAGGCCTGTCCGCCGCGGCGCGTCATTCTGGAAGGCGAGGGGGCGAGACGCCGACCCGACGATGACCGGGGTCTGCGCACTTGCGGATCGTTCGGCCCCGACGTCGAAGATGACGACAGTGACGTTGTCAGGTGCTCCGCCGTCGAGTGCCTTGCGGATGAGCTGCTCGCCGACCTGTCTGGCGGGGAGTTCCTGGGCGAGCGTCGCCTGGAGCGCGTCCTTGTCGACGACACCGGAGAGCCCATCGGAGCAGAGAAGCCAGCGATCGCCGGGGTGGGTGCGCATGACCATGGTGTCGATCTCGGGGTTCGAGTCGACGTCACCGAGCACGCGCATCAGAACGGAGCGCCGCGGATGAACCATGGCTTCTTCCTCCGTGATCCGGCCGGAGTCGACGAGGCGTTGAACGAAGGTGTGGTCGGCGGTGATCTGGCTCAGTTCGCCGTCGCGGAGGAGGTAGATGCGGGAATCGCCGATGTGGGCGATCGCGACCTCGTCGCCGACCGCGATGATGGCGTCGACCGTGGTGCCCATGCCGCCGAGTTCCGGATGCTCGAAGACAGCCTCGGCGAGTTCAGCATTCGCGGCGCTGATCGCCGTCTGCAGGGCCGCTTCGGCATCCTGCGCACTGGTGAAGTCGGCATCCGCCTGCATGATGCGTTTGAGGGCGATGGCGCTGGCCACGTCACCACCGGCGTGGCCGCCCATGCCGTCGGCGACGACGAACAGGTGGGTTCCGGCATAACCGGAGTCCTGGTTGTTCGAGCGGATCTTCCCGACATGGGAGATGGCCGCAGAGTCGCCTGCTTTGGTCACTGTCGTCTACCGCCGCAGTTCAAAACTGGTCGCGCCGACCTTGATCGGGGTGCCGAGCGTGATCTGCGTCGGTGAACTGATGCGTTTTCCCCCGAGGAACGTGCCATTGGTCGAGTCGAGGTCCTGGATCATCCAGTCTTCGTTCCACAGCAGGAGTTTGGCGTGGTGGGTGGAGGTGAAATCGTCGCGGATGACGAGCCCCGAGTCCGGTGCCCTGCCGATCGTCAGCGGATCGCGCCCGAGTGACACCTCGAGCCCTTCCTTGGGACCTGCCGTGATCACGAGGCGGCTGACGTTGTTGATCGTCGCCTTCTCATTCTTGCGGCCGCTGGGCGGCAGCACCGGGGGTGCCGTCCTGGTCGGCAGAACCGGAGGTGCGGGCGGGGGCGCGGCTCGCGGGGCCGGCTGCGCGGCCTGCGCCGCCTGGGTTTTGCGAGGGCCGTGGCCGAAGATGTCGGAGCGGAGGGCGTAGACGATGGCGAAGACAAAAAGCCACAACAAAAGCAGGAACCCGATGCGGAGCACCAGGAGGGTGAGTTCACTCACGACGAGGGCCCCCAGAATCCGCCCTCTGCGCCGTAAGCGCGGGTGGAGTCGTCGAGGTTGTCGGGTGAACTCGGGGTGGAAGATTGTGCCAGCACTCGGAACACAATACGGGTCCGGCCGATCTGAACGACCGAATCGGGCGAGAGGGCGACCTGCGTGAACGGTGCTCCGTTCAGCGTCGAACCGTTGGTTGAGCCGAGATCGCGTGCCTGAGCGCGCTCGCCGTCCCAGAGGATTTCGACGTGTTTGCGGCTCGTCCCCGAGTCGTCAATGGTGATGTCGGCGTCGCTCCCGCGTCCGATGACTGTCCTGGCCTTGGTGATCGGGTAACGCTTGCCGCCGACGTCGAGAACCGGGGTCCACGAAACCTGCCCCTTCACGTTGACGGAATCGAGGTGCAGCATCCCGTCGGAAAGGCTGCCGTCCGGCTTCAACCGGATGCTGATTCCGCCGGCAAACGTGTATCCCTGGTGGGCCGCATGCTTCTGTACGAGGCTGGTGAGCTCGTCGATGAGGGCTGGGCCGATGCCAGACATGCGCTCGTGGTCGGAGGTCGACATGCGCACGACGAACTGGTTGGGAGCGAGGATGCGGTCGCGGCTCACGACGACGGCCTTGGTGTCGAGTTCGCGCTTGAGCGCCGACGTGATCTCGACCGGCTGCAGCCCCGAACGGAAGGTCTTGGCGAACGCACCGTTCACGGCACGTTCGAGACCCTTCTCGAAGTTGTCCAGAATGCCCACAGGTCTCCCGATCGTGTTCAATGGCTACCCACATGTTAGTAGGCGGGCCTGAGAGTGAGGCCCCCCTTCGACGCGGCCGCTAGCGGCCTGGCTCAGGAACCATACAACCGAGGCCTGAGAAGTCTCGGAGATCCGAGTCCGGTGGCACCCGACTCGAATGGCGATTCAGTCGACGCCATGCTAATCTCGCTGAGTTGACACGCATGTGTCGCAACACTGCGCGAGTGGCGGAATTGGCAGACGCGCTGGCTTCAGGTGCCAGTGCTCGAAAGGGCGTGGGGGTTCAAGTCCCCCCTCGCGCACAGCGTTGAAACAGAAGAAAAGCCTCCGAGAGCTCGGAGGCTTTTTTTGTGTCCCGATGGACCTCTCAATAGGCCGCCATCGTCCGCGAGATTGGCGGCTACCCGGTTGTGCCGACGGATCGTTGGGGAGATTCTGAAGAGGAATGTTCGCGTTCCATTCAGAAAGGGAGTAACCATCGTGACGAAGCTGACGATCAACAAGCTGGCGAAAGACAATCGAAAGAAGCGGCGCGGAAAGAAGAACAAGAAGCCGACCTGGAGCGAGCTGAGCACAGGAAAGAAGGCCGGCGTCGTGGCGATGGGCACGGCGCAGATGGCCCTCGCTGCCACCGCCTGGCGGGACCTCGCCAAACGCTCCGCCGCAGAAATCCGTGGCCGGAAGGGTCTCTGGGCGGCGATCATTGCCATCAACTGGGTTGGGCCGATCGCCTACTTCATCAGGGGTCGCCGGGCTGTCGCCTGAGCCCCACCGATGAAGGTCGTGCTGAGGGGCTGACAGGGCGTCCTTCGGCGTCCGTCAGCCCACAGCCCTTCCGTCAGCCCACAGCCCTTCTGACCAGAGCGGCAATCTTCTCCTCGTCCTCGGGGGTCAGTTTCGTCAGCGCGAACGAGGTCGCCCACATGGTGCCGTCGTCGAGTTGTGCGGGGTCGTTGAATCCCAGCGTCGAGTACCGCGCGCTGAACTTGTCCGCCGGCTGAAAGAAACAGACAACCTCGCCATCCCTGGCATATGCCGGCATCCCGTACCAGGTCTTCGGCAGGAGGCTGGGTGCGGCTTCCGTGATCACGGCGTGCACGCGCTCAGCGATGGCGCGGTCTCCATCCGACATCTCGGCGATCTTCGCGAGCAGGTCCGCCTCCCCTTTCTCGCGGGCCTTGGCGTCGCGCTCGTCACGGCGTGCCTCGGCTTTCAGCTCCTTCGCGCGTTCCTTCATGGCCTCGCGTTCTTCGGCCGAAAATCCGTCGTAGCTCTTCCCACTCGTGTCGTTCACGGGCGGTCTCCTTTCGCAGCAGTCCGATGGCACGACTCTAATCCCGGATGTCTCTGGGTGCTTCTTCAAAAATGCTCGACTGCGTTCGGCTGGGTGGCACAGGACTGGCCCGATACGCCGGGGCGTATCGGGCCAGTCCGCAATCACCGTCTACGGTTCTACTTGTTGGGGTGACGTGTGTTCTTCTTTTTGTCGACCTCATAGTTGAGTCCGTGCCCGAACTCGAACAGCGCGCCGTCGTCGGTCTCCTTGTATCCCGGCAGATCACTGAACTGCTGCTCAACGGCCGCGCGGGTTCCCGCCAGGGCGAACGGCATCCGACCCTGCGGGTTGACCTTCCCGGAGAGGACGTCCATGAGTGCGGTGTCGCTCATCCCGAAACCGGCGACGATCGCTCCGGCATCGCGCAGGCCGCTCGCTTCGTCCAGCACGAATGGCTGGCGGAAGTACACGTGCAACACGACTTTGCTTGGGTCGTCGACCTCAGCCATGACCTGCTGAATGGTGTCGAGCGACGGGGTGACCTGCCACGATTCCGACGTTGACATTCCGGTGAAGTCGAGAAGGTTCGTCTCCCACGGAAGTGAGCCACCGAATCGCAGTCCGTTGTCGGTGCACGCCGGCGTGCCGTGCGTGATGCACGCATCGGTGGCACCGAAGCGGCTCTCGCCGTCCAGGCCATCGAATCCGTCCGCGACGATCGGGTTCACCGGGGCGGTCTCGGCGGCCTTACGGCTGTCGTACGTGCTCGTGTTCTTGTTCGTCGCCGTCATCGAAATCACGACGTAGTCGCTGCCTGCGGCGCTCGGGCGAGCCCCACTGGCATCCGTGCTCTGACCGTCGATGACGGTGTAGCCGTACTCTTCCGCGACATCCGGCTGGATGTCTCCGAGGAGGTACACGCTCGATCCCTCCGCGAGAGGGAGCGTTGCTGTGCCGGTGGCGTTCTTCTTGTTCTGCAGGAGCACCGCAGACTTCTGCTGAATCTCCAGGGCAGTTTCGTTGTGTTCCGCGGTTCCCACGGTCGAATCGGCAGCGGCTTCGTCGACATACGGGTCTTCGAAGAGTCCCAGGTGGAACATCGGCTCGAGGAGCCGCTCGGCAGCCTGGGTGACCCGGGTCTCGGCCACGAGACCGGCATCGACGAGGTCGAGGATGGTGTCGACGTCGCTGAAGCCCGACAGCGTTTCGGTTCCCCCGTTGATCGCGGCCGCCACACGCTCGGGAATCGTCGCATCCTCGAGGCCCCACGCCCGGTCGTTGATGATGCCGGTGTCGGAGTTCACGTAACCCTTGAACCCGAGTTCATCCCGAAGCAGACCGTTGACGATCTGGTCAGAGAATGCCATGCCGACTTCGTCGTAGGTGACGCCGTTGTGAGTGACATCCATCGGAACGCCGTAGTACGGCATGATCGACGAAACGCCGGCTTCGATCGCTGCCTCGAACGGCTTCAGCGCGTATTCGAAACCGCCGCCCGGGTAGACCTGGGTCTTCCCGAAGGAGTAGTGAGGGTCAAACCCGAGCTCCTGCGGTCCACCACCGGGGAAGTGCTTCATGGTGAGGGCGACTTGCGACTCAGGAGAGAGCGAAAGACCATCGGCATCGACGGGGCCTTGCAGGGTCTGCACGAGGCTTCGCATGATGTTCGAGTTGAGGTCGGCGTCTTCGGTGAACGTCTCGTGTGCCCGGTACCACCGCGGTTCCGTGGAGAGGTCCGCCATGTACCCGTACATTCCGCGCAGGCCGATGGATGCCCATTCGTCACCCATGACTTCGGCGAAGTCCTCAACGATCGACATGTCACCGGTCGTCGGGGTCCCGCCGGTGTAGCCGACTTCTTCGCCAAGCGCCGCAGCGGCAAGCCCTGCTTCTTTCGGGAACGCCGTGAAGGCCCCGGCCGCCTCATTGATGCCCGCGCGTGCGTTCGGGTCGATGTGGTTGCGCGCATTCGATTTGAAGAGAACCGGGATGCCGAGACGCGAGGCTTCTGCCATCTCCTGAACCGAATTGGTGAAATTCGCCGCTTCGCCCGGAGTGACACTGGTGCTCGCGGCGAAGCCGCCGGCTGCCGGGTCGCCGCACACAGCCTTGTCCTCGCTCGTGACGACGTTCCGGATGATCAGGCGCCGCATGTTCTGCGTGTCGATGAAGTTCGTCGCAGCTGCTGGCACGGTGCCTCGTGTGCCGGTTGCCGTGTCACAGGCCGCATTGAGCGTGTCGATGAGCATCAGGCCGGCCTTCTCGGCCAGCGTCATCTTGCCGACCAGGTCGTCAACGCGTTCCGCGACGGGACGCCGCCAGTCCTCATAGGCGTCGAGTTCACCATTGGCGTTGAGGTCCTTGAAGGTCTTGCCCTTGATTTTGAGAAGCGCCTTGCTGACCGCTTCGACCCCGGGGGCCGGAGCCGCCGTCGCCGGGCTGGCGTCCGTGGTGGCCACGGCGACGCTTCCGGCGAGAAGCGTGAGGACGAGTGGAACCGCTATTCGCGATACCCGTTTGCGGGCAGGTCTGTGCATAGCCATAGTCGAATCTCCATCGATTGAGTGGCGCGCGCCTGTCGGTCCGATACCGATCGGGCGCTACAGGATCGCCACGCTTAGAACCTGATGGTGGCGAGCCATTCGGAGATTGCCTAGCTCTTGCCACCAGTTGTCGCGGTTGTCGCGCGCGCTGGGCATCCGGAGGGTCCCGGGAGTCGTGTCCCCGTCATGTCGAGTGCGACGGCAGAGAATCCCGCGGACTGCACAAGGCTGACCACCTCGCCGCGAAGAGGCTCCACGCTCACGACCGGGATGTCTGCGGCGTCCACGATCACCCGGGCAAGCTCGCCGAAGTGATGCACCCGAGCGTTCGCGATTCCCAGTCGACGGAGCGCCGTCTCAGCCATTTCGACCTGGGAGCCTGCCACAGTGCCGAGCGCGACAGACGAGTCGGCGTCGCGAAGAGGAGCCCCGCCCTCCGGAAGGTCAACCCTTACTGGAACGATCTCGTCTGTCATGTGGTGGGTTCCCCGTTGTGAGGCAGCCGAAGGCTGCAAGAAGTTGCCACTGTATAGGACGACCTCGTCCATCATCTCCCGAACCGCGACAACCGGTTGCCAGAATCTCTCAATCAACGTAGAGTCTGAGGGTGTCTGAAGCTCCGGACGGCGACGTTGCCCGTCACTCCCGTCCGACGATTTACGACGTCGCAGCGGCATGCGGCGTCGCCGCCTCGACCGTTTCGCGGACGTTCTCCCGGCCAGGTCGCGTCAACGCTGAGACCGCCGATCGCATCCGCCGGGTCGCGGCCGAACTGGGTTATCGGACGACTCCCGTGCCCCAGGCGCTCTCGCCCGCGCGGAGTTCGCTGATCGCCCTCCTGGTATCGGATGTCACGAATCCGTTCTTCTTCGAGATCATCCGGGGGGCCGAAGAGACGGCATCGGCGGCCGGCTACACCCTTCTCATCGCCGACGTCAACGAGTCCGCGGATGCTGAGCGCACGGCACTGGATCGCACCCTGCCCCTCGTCGACGGAATCATCCTGGCCACGTCCCGCATGTCGGACTCCTCGATCCGCGTCGCCGCCAAGCAGCGCCCCACAGTCGTCCTCAACCGATCGACGAGCGATATCCCCAGCGTGGTCACCGACAACGCGCGAGGGATGCGGCGAGCGGTCGAGCACCTGGCTGACCTGGGGCACAGTGCGATCACCTATGTCTCGGGTCCGAAGGATTCCTGGGCCGACGGCATCCGCTGGCAGGCATTCCGTGAAGCGACGTATGAGCTCTCCCTGAAAGGCAGGCGCGTGGGGCCGTACGCTCCGACCCAGGCGGGAGGGCTCACCGCGGCACACGAGTTGGCCACAGGCGCCGCATCTGCCCTGATCGTGTACAACGACCTCATGGCCATCGGACTCATGCGGGGGTTCGCGCGGCAGGGAATCGCCGTGCCCGGCGAGGTATCGGTCATCGGCTTCGACAACATCTTCGGCTCGGACTTCTGCAGCCCCCCGCTCACAACAGTGTCGGCTTCATTGCACAGCCTCGGTGCCTATGCGGTGCAAACCTTGCTGGTCGAGCTTCGTAAGCCGGCTTCCTCTCGTTTCCTCCCACCGAAACCACTGAAAGTCGCACTCCTCCCGTCGCAATTGATCATCCGTGAATCGACGGGGCTGCTGACGGGTCGTTTCACCGGGAACGGGGTTGCCGCCGAACCGGCGCTACTTCGCTGACGCTTCCGCGACAAGTGATGGCAACTGGTTGCCACGGGCACGGCGAACTGAATAAATGAGTACCGACGGTGGCGCTTTCGCCACCGTAACCACGTCTACACAGCACGGCAAAGGCGCCCGCCCCACTGTCACCGCACCCGAGCAATCTTCGGCTGCAGTCTCCGGGAGAGCGTCTGCCACCCACGCACCCAAGGAGACACCCATGCGGATCACATCGCGGTATTTCGTAGCCCCCACGGTCGGCTTGCTCGCCCTCTCGCTCGTCGCTTGCAGCAGCCCGGCAGTCGGCGAAAGCACGGAGGACGGCCCCGTCGAGACGACGACCCTGCGTCTCGCCCTGAACCAGACCGAAGAGCACCCGTCGTTCATCGCCCTCGACGCCTTCGGCGAGCGGCTCCTCGAGGCCACCGACGGACGCTGGGACATCGAAGTGTTCCCGAACGAGACACTCGGAGCCCAGGCGGAGACCCTCCAGTTGGTCGGCGACGGAGTCGTCGACATGGCGATCGTCTCCGGCGCTCAGCTCGAGAACCTCTCGAAGGACTTCATCGCGTTCAACCTCCCCACCGTGTTCGACTCGGTGGAGCACCAGATCTCGGTGGTGAACGACCCGGAAATCACGGGCGACCTCTACTCCTCACTCGCCGACAGCAACAACGTTTCGGTCGTCGGCGGATTCACGCAGGGCGCGCGCAGCGTTTACACGAAGAACGCACCGGTCGAGAGCCCCAAGGACCTCGCCGGCCAGAAGATCCGCGTCCAGGAGAGCGAACTCTTCCTGTCGCTCGTCGAGTCGCTCGGCGCATCCCCGACCCCGATGGCATTCGGTGAGGTCTACACGGCACTCCAGTCCGGCGTCATCGACGGTGCCGAGAACAACGAAGTGTCGTACTTCACGCAGAAGCACCACGAAGTCGCGCCGTTCTTCTCGTACACCGAGCACCTCATCGGACTCGACTACCTGATCATCAACAGCGCCAAGCTCGACGGCCTGACGGACGAGGACCGGTCGGCATTCGACGAGGCCTGGGCGGCAACGTACGAGCAGCACACCGAGCTGTGGACCGAAGCCACCGACAAGGCGATCGTCGACGCTGAAGCAGCCGGCGCCACGTTCACCGAGGTCGACTCCGACGCGTTCATCGAAGCCCTCGAGCCGATCGTCGAGCAGTTCCTGACGGAGCCCAGCCAGCAGAAGCTGTACGACGCCGCACGGGACGCAAGCGAAAAGTAGCCGCATTCGCACGCGTGGTCGGGAGGGAGCACTCGCTCCGTCCCGACCACGCTCACGTGAGCGCACAACCGGATTTACGCGGGCACCAGCCGGCAGCCGAAGGGAACACAATGGACACGAACCAGGACGCCGAGGCGAATCCTCGCGAAGAAACCGGGCAGGACGGAGCAGCCGCTGAGCCGGAGCGTATTTACAAGACATTCACGGCACTCGAGCTGATTCGCACTGTCACCGACCGGGTCCTGGGGCTTCTGTGCATCGTGCTCTTTGTCGTGCTGGTCATCGTCGTCACCTGGCAGGTCATCTCCCGGACCGTGCTGAACGATCCGGCTCCCTGGACCGAAGAAGCCTCGAGATTCACCTTCGTCGTTCTCGCGCTTCTCGGCGCCGCTCTGGTCTTCTCGGAGCGCGGCCACATCGCCGTCGAGCTCCTCGTGTCGAAATTCCCGAGAACCGCGCAGCTGGCGGTGGCCGTGGCTGTCGAGCTGATCGTGATCTTCTTCGCGCTGCTCGTGTTCGTCGTCGGCGGGTACCGCGTGGCCGAGAACGCATGGGATCAGCAGATCTCGACGCTTCCGGTCACTGTCGGGCAGGTCTACATGGTGCTCCCGCTCGTCGGCATCCTCATCATCTTCTACTCGATCTATCACCTCATCGCGGTCCTTCTCAACGGAGAGCGTCCCGTGCCGTCCGTTGAAGAGACAGCGGAAGTGATCTAAGGCGCTCATGGATACTCTGACAATCACCACAATCGTTCTTATCGGCGGCATCGCCGTCGGCATCGCACTGGGTCTCCCGGTGGCTGTTGCCATGGGGCTGCCGTCGGCGCTCGCCATCGTCATCCTGCTGGGCTGGGAGGGCGCCGCGCTGACCTCCGCGCAGCGTGTGTTCTCGGGCAGTAACTCGTTCGCCCTTCTCGCCATCCCCTTCTTCATCCTGGCGGGCGGCCTCATGACCAACGGCGGCATCGCCTCGCGCCTGATCGACCTCGCCCAGGTCCTCGCCGGACGGCTGCCGGCATCACTGGCCCAGACGACCGTCGTCGCCAACACCATGTTCGGGGCGGTCAGCGGTGCGTCGGTAGCGTCCGCCGCTGCCGTCGGAACCGTGCTGTCACCCCCGATGAAGAAGAACGGCTACGACCCGGCCTTCTCCGCCGCGGTGAACGCTGCCGCGTCACCGGCCGGAATGCTGATTCCGCCGAGCAACACGTTCATCGTCTACTCGCTCGTCTCCGGCACGTCCATCGCGGCGTTGTTCATGGCCGGCATCGGCCCGGGCCTGCTCTGGGCCGCGGTGTGCTTCGTCATGGTGGCGTTCTATGCCCGCAAGCATCCCGAACTGCGAAGCACCTACCGGCCCACCCTCCGGCAGGCCCTGGTCGTCTTCCTTCGCGCGCTGCCGGCCCTGGCCCTCATCCTCGTGGTGATCGGCGGCATCCTCGTCGGCCTGTTCACGGCGACGGAGTCGGCTGTCATCGCCGTTCTCTACGCGTTCGTTCTCGGTCTCGTCCAGCGGACGCTGCCGATCCGCGAACTGCCGAAGGTCCTCCTCGATGCCGCCAAGACGACGTCGATCGTAATGCTCCTGATCGGTGTCTCCGGCATCCTCGCCTGGGTGCTGTCGTACTCCCGCATTCCCGAGACGATCAGCAAGAGCCTCCTCGGGTTCACCGACAACCCCGCGATCATTCTCGCCATCATCATGGTCGTCCTGCTGCTCGCGGGCACCATCATGGACCCGACGCCGGCGATCCTGATCTTCACGCCGATCTTCCTGCCGGTCGTGGTCTCGGTCGGCGTCGATCCGATTCACTTCGGCGCGATGATGGTCTTCAACATGTGCCTCGGCAACATCTCCCCGCCGATCGGCAACAACCTGTTCGTCGCGGCGCGCGTCGGGAACGTGAAGATCGAGCCTGTCATCGGCCGACTGATGCCGTTCTTCTGGGCGCTGTGCATCGCCCTGCTGATCGTCACCTACGTGCCGGAACTCTCCACCTGGATCCCGACCCAGCTCGGATTCATCTCGAAGTAGCGGATGCCGCGGGCGCCGGACGGCGGGTCGGCGGCGTCACTGCACGGCCGATTGACTCAGTCCGGACGGGAACACGCGGTACGCCGGTTGTTTCCGACCGGAACGAGTGAATTCGGGTTTCAGTAGACGAAGCGGAGGGCGAGGGCGCAACCGATGGTCTGTCCCTCGATTTCGGTGTAGTCCAACAACTCGCCCGTGGTGACTTCTTCACGCACGTCGAAGAGCTCAGCAGCACGCCGGGCCACGAGCGCCGTGTCGACGTCGCCGGTGATATCCACGGCGTTGATGGTGAGGTTGACGCCGTATTCGTTGGTGGCCTTCTGGCTGATCCTGGCGATCACCGACTGGACCTCGCGGTCCAAGCGCACCTTCTGGGACGCATCGGTGCCGCGGGCAAGGACGAGGACCTGGGCGGGCTGCGCCAGCAGCGGCAGCAGGCTGCGAAGGATGCCGAAGAGCAACTGGGCCAGCTCCTTGCGCGCCGACCGGGTGGCGAGGCTCGCGGCGTCGATCGTCAGAACGACCCCGGTGGCCTTGTTCTCGTGGAGCGAGGCCGCACACGCGGAAATCTCGTGGGCCCGGACCGCATCGACGCCATGGTGGGCAAGTTCGCCGACGATGGCCTCGAAGGTGGAGTCAGCGTCACCCAGAACCAGTACGCGATTCGGGGCACTGCCGTAGCCCGTCCCCGAGGACGAACGAGAAGAAGCATCCGAGCGCCCGACGCTCTCTGTGTCGGGCCATTCCGGCTCGACCAATGCCAGGAGCGTTGACGCTTCGCTCGAAGACCTGACTTTTCCGAACACGAGGGTCGAGCTTACACACCCCCTATGGGAATGCAAGCAGGACCGATCCCGGATGCCACGGGCGTCGGCTCAGAGTCCGCTGATCAGTTGTGACACGGATGACAGGGCGTTCGGGGTCAGGCTGTAATACGCCCACGTTCCCCGCTTCTCGCGCTCGAGGTACCCCGCATCGACGAGGACCTTGAGGTGATGCGAAACGGTCGGCTGGCTCAGTCCGAGCGGTTCGGTGAGGTCGCACACGCAGGCTTCGGAATCTTCGTGCGAGGCGACGAGGGAGAGCAGCCGCAGGCGAGCCGGGTCCGCCAACGCCTTGAGCGACCTCGCGAGTCTGTCGGCGCCGACGGAATCCATGGGTTGGCGCGTGATCGGCGTGCAGCAGGTGGCGAGGTCCGTGATCGGCAGGGACTCGGTTGGTGCCATGTCCGTGACCTCCCCATAGATTGACATTCATCGATGTCTTGATCAGACTATACATCGACAATCATCAATGTACCATGGAGGGCAGGAACCCGATGTCCGAACCCGAGCGGGTGGAACGATGACCATCGCCGAACCGCCTTCCCTCACCGTCCCCGCGTCGCGCACGCTCGACGGGCTGCCCGTCGTGGTCATCGGCGCCGGCCCCGTCGGCCTCGCCGCCGCCGCGCAACTGATCGAACGCGGGGTCGAGACGCTCGTTCTCGAAGCGGGCGCGACGGCGGGGGCATCCGTTCTCGCCTGGGGGCACACGAGGCTGTTCTCCCCGTGGGAGTACCTCGTGGATGAGGCCGCCGGGAAGCTTCTCGACAAATCCGGCTGGCATGCGCCCGCGGCGAAGGAGCTTCCGTACGGCCGGGACCTGGTCGAAGACTACCTGCTGCCGCTGGCGGCGACGCCTGAGCTTGCACCGCGCATCCGCTACAACAGCACCGTCACCGACGTGAGCCGCCAGGGGATGGATCGCACCCGCTCGACCGGGCGCAGCTCGACTCCGTTTCTCCTGCGGATCCGTCGCGGAAACACCGTCGTCGAACAGCTCGCCCGGGCGGTTGTCGATGCCTCCGGGACCTGGGGAACACCCAACCCCCTCACCGCGAGCGGACTGGCTCCGACGGACGTCGATGGCATCAGGAGCAACATCAGCTCCGCTCTCCCCGACGTACTCGGCGTTGACCGCGCCCGGTTCGCCGGCAAGGACACCCTGGTCGTCGGCGCCGGCCACTCGGCTGCCAACACGCTCCTGAAACTCGCCGCACTGGCGCGGGAAGAAGCCGGAACGGGCGTTCGTTGGGCGATCCGCGGTACGAGCCCGGTGCGCGTCTTCGGCTCGGAGAACGATGAGCTCGAAGCTCGGGGGCGGCTCGGCACGTCGGTCCACGACCTGGTGCGGCAGGGCCGGATCACCCTCGTCGACGAGTTCGAGATCGACGACGTCCGTCCTGCCCGCGATGGCCGTGTGCTCGTCGCCGGGCGGCGCCGGGGCGAGCCGACCACCCTCGAGATCGACCAGGTCGTCTGCGCCACCGGGTTCCGGCCGAACCTCGACATGCTGCGCGAGATCCGGTTGTCGCTCGACGAGATCGTCGAGGCGCCCCGGGCACTTGCCCCGCTCATCGACCCGAACCTGCACAGTTGTGGAACGGTATACCCGCACGGCGTGGTCGAGCTGGCACACCCGGAGCCGAACTTCTATCTGGCCGGCATGAAGAGTTACGGCCGAGCCCCTACCTTTCTCCTCCTCACCGGATATGAGCAGGTGCGCTCGATAGCGGATGAGCTCGCCGGCAACCACGGTGCGGCTCGCGAGGTGAAGCTTGTCCTCCCGGAAACGGGAGTGTGCTCGACCGCTGGCGTCGACGAGTCCGGCTCGGCCTGCTGCACCTGAGGTCAGGGCCCGCGGTCTGCTTCCGCCGTGCAGTGATTTCTGGAACACTTCTCTCATCGCAGGTTTCTGCTGTCTGGGTGGGCCCGTCCGGTTCCCGTCTCGGGTGCCGGATGGTTCAGAGAGGGGATGATCGATGCCCGATCCGGATGTGATTCTCGTCGGAGTCGTGTCACGCCAGCCGCCACACGTGCTCGAGAAGGCCGCGGAGTTCGCGTCGAAATTCAACGCCATGCTGGTCTGCGCCCGGGTCGATCCGAGCCGGTATGTCGTGGAACGGTTCGCGGATGGACGGTTCACGTCGATGCCGGTCGACCCGGAGGTCTCTGACCTGCGGGTGGAGATGTTCGACGCGTCTTTGCGGGACCGGATCGCCGGGATTCTCGAGCCCACCGGCATCCGCTGGAGTGTGCAGCCCCTCGTCGGCGACCCCAGCCACGAACTGGCGGCGCTTGCCGACCGGGTCGATGCGCTCATGATCGTTGTGGGCACCCGGGCGCCGGGATTCCGCGGCACTCTGCTGGAATTCTTCACCGGCTCGGTTGCCGCGCAGTTGGCACACCGGCAGCATCGCCCCCTCATCGTCGTTCCGAACCCGGGTACCCGAACCAACGCGCCCCCGCCCTGGGAGAACCGGGAGTGAGCGACGGCTCACCCACGTTCCGTTCCGCCGATCGGCCGGCCCATCTTCGGCCGGCCCTCATCGGCCTGGTTCTGCTCGGTGGGACCCTCGGCACAGCTGCGCGCGAGGCCCTCACCCTGGCTGTGCCGTCGCTCGGGTCCTTCCCGCTCGCGATCTTCGTCATCAACGTCGCGGGCTCTTTCACGCTCGGACTTCTGCTCGAGGGTCTGGTCGCCGGATCGGCCCCGGACCGCGCCAGGAACCTGCGGCTGTTCGCCGGCACCGGGTTCCTCGGAGGGTTCACCACCTACAGCGCACTCGCCACCGGCACCGAAGCGCTGCTGAGCGTCGGCGACGCAGGCACAGCCATCGTGTTCTCGGTGGGCACGCTCCTGCTCGGACTCGCCGCCGCAGGGGTGGGCGTCGCCGTGGCTGGGGCCATCCGCCGCTCGGCGGCGGGCGCGTGACCCCGCTGCTGTTCGTCGCGCTCGCGCTGGCCGGGGGAATCGGCGCCGCTGTGCGGTTCGTTCTCGACGGACTCCTCCGCACCACCGCGACCGGCTACCCGCTCGCCACGTTCGTCATCAACGTCTCGGGGTCGTTCCTTCTCGGGCTGGTGACCGGGCTGACCCTCGCCGCTGTGCTGCCCGAGTCCGTCCTCCTTGTCGTCGGATCGGGATTCCTCGGCGGATACACGACGTTCAGCACGGCAAGCATCGAGTCGGTGCGGTTGATTCAGAGCCGCCGCTGGGGCATCGCCCTTCTCAGCAGCGTCGGCATGCTCGTGATGGCCGTTCTCGCCAGCGCCTTCGGGCTCCTGCTCGGCAGCTTTGCCTAGCTCGGGGTATTTCCGGCTTCGGCGAGCGAGGCCCCGTTTGCCAGTGCGGAGATTTCGTCGATCCTCGCCTGAAGCGGCGTTCAGATGGAGGCGCTTGCGGGCGGTCGCGCCGGAATGAACCGGCTCTCCGCCGTGAGGTAGTGGCCGGCGAGGCCGGCCAGCAGTGATCCGAGTGCACCGGCAGCGATGTCGCCGATCGTGTCGTTGTACCCCACGAAGATGGTTTCATCGACGATCGTGTGGCCCACCCATTCCGACAACTCCCAGACCGCGCCGGAGGCGAGCCCGAAGGCCGTGATCAGTGTGAACACGGTGCGGAAAGACGCCCGCCCGTCGCCGGGGTCGGGGATCACGTCACACCTCATGGCGAGGATGTAGAGCACGGCGGCGAACAGACCGTTCAGGGCGAAATGAACGAGGATGTCCCAAAACGCGATCGCCTCATAGAGGTTGAGCAGTCCGCTCCATGTTGCGACGAGCACGGTGATGCCGAACGCTATGTCGAGCGCCGGGCGGGTACCGAGAAAGCGCGGTATCACCAGGCCCAGGAGGCCGAGGGCGAGCACGGCGACGTCGAGCGGAGACCAGCCGATGAGCGCGACGACGATGCTGAGCAGGCCGAGCACCCGCACGCCGTCTGCCGCCACCTCGGCGGGCCCACGGGGCAGCCGCCGAAACGTCTCGATCATTGCCACAGCACAAGTGTCACCTCGGCCCTTTCCGCTGTCAAAGCCTCAGACGCGCCTGCACCGGCTCATGGTCGGATGCCGCGGCGCCCCGGAACCGCGACGCATTGATGCCGACCGCCTCAACGTTCACGGACTCGGTGACGAGCAGCCAGTCGATGCGTTTGCCGCCCTGCTTCGGTCGCCGGTACCCGGAGAACGTGCCCCATGCGGGAGTGAGCCGCTCGTCAGCGATCGCCCAGGCATCCTGAAGCGGACCGCTGGTGAGGATCCGGAACGGCGCCGACCGCACGCCGGAGTTCATGTCGCCCAACACGATCGCGGGGACATCCGCCGCGTCGACCAGGTCGTTGAGCATCATCGCCGACCGGGCCCGCGAGGCGCGCGAGAAGTGGTCGAAGTGGGCGTTGAAGACCGAGAAGCGGATGTCAGTGGCCGCGTCGGTGAGGTCGGCGGACACGACGACGCGAGGCAGCATGTTGCCCCAGGATCGGGACCCTGCAACGTGCGGACTGTCGGAGAGGGCCCGCTGGGTCCAGTCGTTGAGGGTGAGCCTGCGGGCGTCGTAGAAGATTGTGCACTGCTCACCCTCGCCGTCGGCGTTGCGGCCCCGGCCGATCCGCCGGTAATCAGGACCGAGGGACTGTGCGACGAACTCGACCTGGTCGGGGAGTCCCTCCTGGATCCCGAGAAGCGTCGGGAGTTCACGTTGGAGCAGCGTCTGCAGATGGGGCCGCCGACGGGTCCACAGGTCGGGGCTGTGCTTGGTCACGTGAGCCATCCGACGGCGGATGTTGTACGTCATCACGTGGAGATCCGGAGGCTCCACCCGGCCGATCAGCGCCGCGTCCGTCATCTGCCCAGCGTAGGGGCTGGGCAACGTCGCGCCTTGCCGTCGAGATGACATGCCACCCTCTCAGCGTCGGCGGGCGAGGGCGCGAACGCCGGCAACGAGCAGCCCGCCGGCCGCGATCCACGGGCCCGCGACGAGGATCGGATCCATCCACTGGTGCTTCAGGTCGGCGCGATTCCTGCCCACCCGCGATGAATACCCGTGCCGCGTCAGTTCGCTCCGTACGCCGGTCTCGGCGAGCGGGTTGTCGGGGCGCACGCTCGCAAAGGATCGAAGGTGGCTTTCCACCGCATCGACCCGGTCGGATGCCAGAAGAATCAGCCAGTGAGCGGCCTGCGCCTCGCTGTACTTCCGGTACGCGTATCTACGCATCACACCCGAGAGGCCCTTGAGCGGCGCCACCGTTCCGAAGACCGGCGTGAGCATCCTGTGCTCCACAGATCGTTCTCGCGGCCATTTCTCCGGCTGGCGTTCCGGGAACTCCCAATGCGCGCCGCTCGCTTCGGGGTCGAAACGTTCCCTCGGCACGGCCGGACGGTCGCTCGGGTCGAGGTCGGCTCCCCAGCCGGGAATGCGCGCTCGAAGTTCCTCATTGGACTCGCGCCGTTTCGGCTGCTCAGCGGTGTATGGCATGGCGGTTCCTCCGGATCAGGCGGTGATGCTCGGCACGATGAGCGGCTTGATGCAGTCATCGAGCTTGGCCGAGAAGATGTGGTATCCCTCGGCGATGTGCTCGAGGGGGATTCGGTGGGTGACGATGTCACTCGGCTTGAGATACCCGTTCTGGATGTGCTCGAACAACCGGGGCCACTGTCGTTTCACCGGGCACTGGTTCATCCGCAAGGTGAGGCCTTTGTTCATGGCGTCACCGAATTTCACGGCGCTGAACATCGGGCCGTATGCGCCCATCACCGACACCGTTCCACCCTTGCGCACCGAATCGATCGCCCAGTTGAGGGCGACGGGCGATCCGCCCTGCAGCTTGAACTTTGCGCTCGTGACGTGCTGGGTGATGTTGCCGTCCGCTTCGGCGCCGACCGCGTCGATCACGACGTCGGCGCCGAGGTAGTCGGTCGTCTTCTTCATCTCAACGACGATGTCGTCGTGCTCCGCGAAGTTATAGGTTTCGGCGTGTGCGAAGGTGCGGGCTTTCTCGAGCCGATAGTCGAGGTGGTCGATCACGATCACGCGCCCCGCGCCCATGAGCCACGCCGACTTGGCGGCGAACAGGCCGACGGGTCCGGCGCCGAAGACCGCGACCGTGTCTCCCTCGCTGATGTCCCCGAGCTGGGCACCGAAGTATCCGGTGGCGAGAGCGTCGGTACAGAGGAGCGCGTCCTCATCGTCCATCCATTCGGGGATCAGCGCCGGGCCGACATCCGCGAACGGAACGCGAACGTACTCGGACTGGCCGCCGTCGTATCCGCCGCACGTGTGGGAATAGCCGTAGATGCCTCCAACGGCCGTGGCGTTCGGATTTACGTTGTGGCAATTGGAGTAGAGGCCCCGCGCACAGAAGTAGCAGGAACCGCAGTAGATGTTGAACGGGACCATCACACGATCGCCTCGTTTGAGGTTCCGGACCGAGGAGCCGACGTCCTCGACGACCCCGATGAACTCGTGGCCGAACGTCATTCCTACCCGGGTGTCCGGCATCATGCCGTGGTACAGGTGCAGGTCGGACCCACAGATGGCGGCGAGTGTCACCCGCACGATGGCGTCGTTGGGATGCTCGATGGCTGGGATGTCCTTCTCTTCGACCCGGACCTTGTACGGTCCGCGGTACACCATCGCGCGCATCGGCATCCTCTCCACATCGTCGTTGCTGTCGTGATGGCAAGCGTGGCCGCGGGCCTTCGCCGCGGCAAGGGGGTTGTGGCGCACCCGGCACACACTTATACGGTGTTCGGATGGCCAGTATCTCGATCGGAACATCAGGATGGAGCTACGACCACTGGGAGCACGTGCTCTACCCGGAGGGGCTGCCCCGCTGGCACCGGCTCGCGCACTACGTCGGGCGGTTCGACACGGTCGAGCTGAATGCGAGCTTCTATCGCTGGCCGCGGGATGCCTCCTTCGCGAGCTGGCGCACCCGGCTCCCGCCCGGGTTCCGGCTGTCGGTGAAAGCGCCGCGGGGGCTCACCCACGCGAAGAAGCTGTATGCACCCGAGGCCTGGATCGACAGGATCGCCCGCAGCTGGCACGAGCTCGGCGATAAACGGGCGGTGCTCCTCGTGCAGCTGCCGCCGAGCATGTACCGTGACGATGCCCGGCTCGCGTACTTTCTCCGTCGCATCCCGGACTGGATCCCGGTCGCCGTCGAGTTCCGGCATGAGAGCTGGAATGCGGATGCCGTCTTCCGCCTTCTCGAGGAGCACGGTGCGGCGTACTGCGTGATGAGCGGCGCCAACCTGCCGTGCATCCTCCGGGTCACCTCCCCGGTTGCATACGTTCGCCTGCACGGACCCGATCATGACCATCTCTACGGCGGCTCGTATTCCGACGACGACCTGCGCTGGTGGGCGGATCGCATCCGCGAGTGGCGCGACGGCGGAACGGATGTCTACGTCTACTTCAACAATGACGGCGGCGGTAACGCGGTGCGGAACGCAGACACTCTGAGGGCCTTCGTGGCCTGACGATACGGATGGAGAGTGAACGATGACGAAGAAGTTCTCAGTCGGAGACCATGTGCGCTGGAACTCGGAGGCCGGTGAGGTCGAGGGCAAGATCACCAAGGTGCACACCAGGGACGTGGAGTTCATGGGTCGCACCCGGCGGTGCAGCCCGGAAGATCCCCAGTACGAGGTCACGAGCGACAAGACGGGACACGACGCGATGCACAAGGGCAGCGCGCTGACGAGGATCTGACTCCGTCAGTTCCCGCCCGCCTGGACCGCGGCTGAGGCCAGCGCGGCGACGCCCAGGGCGAGGACGATTCCGGAGCCGAGAATGCTCAGCCGCCGCTGGCCGGAGGGCTGGAGCCGTCCTCCGAGGGCTGCTCCCACGCCGACGAGGCCGAGTTGCCACCCCACCGAGGCGATGCTCACGCCGGCCACGAACGGCACGATGCTCCCGCCGAGCGGGAGCGACGAGTTCAGAGTCGCGGCGAGTGCCAGGAAGTAGAGGAGTGTCGCCGGGTTGATCGCCGTCAGCCCGGCGAAGCGCACGAAGACGCCGATCGATGAGCGGGCTCGCGCCGCGCCGGACGCCGTCGTCGCCGTTCGGTTCACCCGGCTCAGGCCGACGACTCCGAGCCCGACCAGAATCACCCCGGAGATCAGCGCCGGGACTGCGCCGAGCTGATCGATCCACGACTGGGCGAGGGCCCCCGCCGTCACGGCGAGCACGCAGTAGGCGGTGTCGACCAGGCCGACAGCGATTGCTCCGGCAGCGGCGCTCCGGAAGCCGGCGACGACGCCTTCCCGGATGATCAGCACGCCGATTGCTCCGAGCGGCATCGCGACGCCGAGCCCGGCCAGCGCACCGATCAGGAACAGGGACATATCTTCAGGATGAACGACGTTTTCGACCCCGCTGCCGATCTCGCGGTACCTCGGATATATTCGCGGCATGGACGACATCGACAGCAAAATCCTCGGTCTCCTCCGCGAAAACGGCAGGATCACGTTCGGGGCCTTGGGCAGCATGGTCGGCCTGAGCACCAATGCGGCTGCCGCCCGTGTGCGAAAGCTCGAGCGATCCGGCGTCATCCTCGGCTACCGGGCTGTCATCGCCGACGATGCGCCCGATGCCCGCCTGCACGGAGTCGGACTGGAGGCGTTCATCGACGTGCGGCTCCGCCCTGACAGCGATTCCGATGCCTTCCTGGCCTTCGTCGAAGATCTGTCGCCGGTGCGCGACGCCGTGCACGTCACAGGACCGTACGACTACCTTCTCCATGTCGTCGTCGGCGACACCGAACACCTCGACGCGCTCCTTCGACGGCTGAAGACGGAGGCGGGCGCCGCCCAGACCCAGACGAGGCTGGCGCTTCGGGTGCCTCGCTAGGCTGGGCGCCATGAGTCGATTCGGGTGCCCTGAGTTCGGACGATGACGGATGCCTCCTGCCGCAGAGAACGACCGGGTCGCCACAGAGATTCAAGCGCTTCTCGATCGCGCGGTCCAGCGGCTGGGCGCCGCAGGCGCACGCACCGAGGCGCTGGCAGAATACGTTCCCGAGCGCCGGGTGCTCCTGGTTCCGCGCCCACCGGTGCTTCGCTCGCTTGGTCGGGTGTGGCGGCTCGGTGTGTTCCTGCTCGGCGCCGACGCGACGCTGTATGAAACGGGTCTGACCACCCGTGCTTTGGAGCCGGGGCGCCCGGGTTACCAGTCCCAGTCGGCGGAGCAGCGTCGTGCGTACCGCGCCGCGGCATCCCGGGGGCGGTTCCCGCACGGTGAGACTGTCAACTTCGATGCGGTGCCTGTCGTGCTCGACGCGGATGCGCTGCGCGGGTCGACGGGGCGGCTGTTCGTTTCCGGCGACCGCCCGCTCGTGCGCTGGAACGCCACAGCGTCAGATGCGGATGCCGTCGACCTCGCGGCATACCTCGATGACCGGGTCCAGCTGCTGGTCGAGCCGCCGGCGGGGGCCTAGTAGGGATGGCGGGCGGCGAAGTCCTGCACCGGCGCCCATGGGGTGGGGACGGCGGGCGGCGAAGTCCTGCACCGGCGCCCATGGGGTGGGGACGGCGGGCGGCGAAGTCCTGCACCGGCGCCCATGGGCGCCCGACCACACCCTCGGCACAGGACTTCGTCGCCCGCCTGAGTGTGAAGTCGGCGTGAGGTAAGGAAAAGGGCGCCGGATAAGGATGGTTTTGGCCTCCCGGTCCTTGTCTGGTGCTTCTTTCCTTTTCTGGTGTCGGCCGGGTGGGCAGCGTCGGCGGTATCCGCCTGAGTAGGACGTCGGCATGGCATAAGGAAAAAGCCGCCGGATAAGGATGGTTTTGGCCTCCCGGTCCTTATCTGGTGCTTCTTTCCTTTTCTGGTGTCGGCCGGGTGGGCAGCGTCAGCGGTATCCGCCTGAGGAGGACGTCGGCATGGCATAAGGAGAAGGCCGCCGGATAAGGATGGTTTTGGCCTCCCGGTCCTTATCTGGCGCTTCTTTCCTTTTCTCGTGCCGCTCCCGTATCTGGCGGTGTTCCTTCTGCGGTGGCACTCACTGGGAGACAATGAGGCCATGGAGGACATGGCACGGTTCCGGGCCGCGGTTTCTGCGTGGGTGACCCGCGATAAGGACGTGTCCGTGCCCGCTGAGGTAGGTGAACTCGCCGACTCCGTTCGCCGTGCTGTGCTGGTCGAAGGTGACAGCGACCGGGTCGCGATCGAGGCGCTCGCCGAAGCGCGCGGCCGGGATTTCGAGCGGGAGCGGGTGGCGATCATTCCTCTCGGTGGAGCCATGAACATCCGGAACTACGTCGGTCTTCTCGGACCGAACGGCCTCGGCCTCGCCCTCGCCGGGCTCTGCGACGTCGGGGAGGAAGGCTATTTTCGGCGCGCACTGCACGACGCGGGGTTGGGGCACGATCTGTCGCGCGCCGCATTGGAAGACCTTGGATTCTCGGTCTGTGACGCCGACCTTGAAGACGAGCTCATCCGCAGCCTCGGGGTGGATGCCGTGGAACGGGTTCTCGACGCGCAGGGCGACCTTCGGGCGTTTCGGACGTTCCAGAACCAGCCCGCACAGCGGACCCGCGCCGTCGATGCGCAGTTGCGGCGGTTCCTCGGTACGATCGGCGGGCGCAAGAGCCGCTACGCCCGCGCGCTCGTCGAGGCTCTCGGCACGACTCCGGCGCCACGTCCGCTCGAGTTGGTGCTCGACGCGACAGCGACATGAGCTCCCCGCTGTGGATCTGCCCGCGGTGCGGCCGGTCCTTCGCGAACCGAAACCAGACCCACACCTGCGCGCCACTCGGGGACCTCGACGCGCACTTCGCCCGAAGCGATCCACGCGTGCGCGAGTGCTTCGACCGGGTCGTCGGCGAACTCGGGCCGCTCGAGATCCTGGCCGAGAAGTCCCGGATCGCCTTGCACGTTCGGATGAGTTTCGCCGCGTTTCAGCCGCGCAGACAGTGGCTTGACGGCCACCTGGTCCTCGCGAGGAGGGTGGAGCATCCGCTCGTCACACGGATCCAGGAGTTTTCGCCGCACAACATCGTCCACGAGTTCCGGCTGACACGGCCCGATGAGCTCGATTCCGCCTTTCTCGAGCTCCTGCACGAAGCGTACGACGTCGGGCTGCAGAGGCATCATCCACCCAACGTCGAATAGGCTGAAATCGCCGTCCGCCCTCCCGAGTCGGTCTGCACCCCCCCAACCCACTCGATCGGCGACGCCTGTGTCTGTTTCATCCGCCCCCACCACACTGGTTGCACCACCGGTGTTCCCCTGGATCGGCCTGCTCACCCTCGCCGGTGCGATCTTCGTCTCGGTCACGAGCGAGTTCCTGCCGACCGGCCTGCTTCCGGAGATGGCCGCCGAGCTCGATGTCAGCGTGTCGACGGCGGGATTGCTCATCACCGTCTTCGCCGGCACGGTGGTGCTCGCCACCACTCCGCTCGCAGCGCTGACGCGCAAGTATTCGCGCAAAGGCCTCGTCTTCGTCGTGCTGCTCGTGGTCGCCCTGGCCAACGTGCTCGCCGCGATCGCCCCGACCTACGAAATCCTCGTCGGCGCGCGCGTCCTGGGTGGCCTCGCCCATGGCCTGTTCTGGGCGGTCGTTGCCGCGTATTCCGCCCACCTCGTACCGAAGCATCAACTCGGCAAGGCCGTGGCGATCACCGCGGGCGGCGGTTCGGCCGCCTTCGTTCTCGGCGTCCCGGTCGGCACCGCTCTCGGGCACGCCCTCGGCTGGCGCGTCGCCTTCGGGATCATCGCCGCCGTCGTGGTGCTCCTCGCGCTCGCCGTCCTGAAATTCCTCCCTGCGGTCAACCACCACGTGCCCCTCAAGACCGGTGAAATCCGCATTCCGATGTACAAGGACCGCAGCATGCGCGGTGTGGTGCTCCTTTGCATCGTCATCCTGGTGCTCCTCACCGGGCAGAACACGTATTACACCTACATAGCGCCGTGGCTTGTCGACGCCGCCGGGTTCCCGGAGACCTCGGTCGCCTTCCTCCTCTTCCTCTTCGGCGGCGCGGGTGCCATCGGGCTTGTCCTGGCCGGATTCGCCGCCGACCGGTTCCCGCGGCGCGGCTTCGCGCTCGCCGTGATCGCCGTGATGGCCTCCGTCCTCGTGCTTGCGGTCTGGTCGGCGAACTCCGCGGTGGTCGTCGTGGCCTTCGTCGTCTGGGGCGTCGCGTTCGGCGGGGTTCCCGCGATGCTGCAGACCCGGATGCTGCATACCGCGTCGTTCCGGACCCGCGACCTCGCAGCGGCACTGCAGACCACCGCCTTCAACATCGGCATCGGCGGCGGAGCGCTGCTCGGCGGCCTTCTGCTCGACCACAGCGGCATTCAGTCGCTCCCGGCCGCCCTCATTCTCTTTCTCGCCGCCGGCCTCACCCTGATGGTCGGCACGGATGTCGCACGAGCGGCGCGGGCTCGACGCCTTCAGCACTGACGCCAAAGGACACCATGGGACACAGCCACTCTCACGACCAGGACGACTCGCCCGAGGCCGTCGCCATGCGCCGTCGCGCCAACCGGCTCCTCGCCGTCATCCTGATCCCGATCACCCTCGCGACGATCCTCGGCATGTTCCTGCTGTGGCCGTCCGGCACGAGCAGCGACGTCGAGATCGGCAACCCCTACTCGGCGGCGCAGGGCGCCAGCTTCCAGGTCGGAACCGTCGAGCGGACGAGCGTCGCCCCGTGCCTCTATCCGTCCCCCGAGGCCGCCGGCGAGCAGTCCTGCACCGTCGCCCACCTGGCGCCGGAACGCGGAGGATCGGTCGTCGCTGTGGAGATTCCGCCGGAGGTGCGTGAGGAAGCCGACGTGAACGCCGGTGACCGCATCCGCTTCCTCGACCTCGGCGCCGCCGGCGAAGGCGCCCAGGCTCGCTACTCCTTCATCGACTTCGTGCGGACCACGCCGATGGCACTGCTCGCCGCCATCTACGCTCTCGTCGTCGTCCTTGTGGCCCGGTGGCGCGGATTCCGTGCCCTCCTCGGGCTGGCCGGCGCCTACCTCGTCGTCGCCCAGTTCATCATCCCCGGCCTCGTCGAAGGCAAGCCGCCGATTCTGCTCGGACTGGTGGGGTCGAGCGTGATCATGATCGGGGTGCTCTATTTCGCGCACGGTTTCTCGGCGCGGACCTCGACGGCGCTGCTGGGGACGATCTTCGGTCTCGTGACCACGTCGCTGATCGCGGCGTGGGCGACAGGCGCCGCGCACCTCACCGGCCTGAACGACGAAGCCGACTACACCCTCTCCTATGCGACCGGGTCGATTTCGCTCTCCGGGATTCTCGTCTGCGGCCTGATCATCTCCGGCCTGGGTGTGCTGAATGACGTGACCATCACCCAATCGTCCGCCGTCTGGGAGATGCACGAACTGGCTCCCGAGTCGAGCGCCCGACGGCTGTTCGCCGGCGCCATGCGGGTGGGGCGGGACCACATCGCCTCAACGGTCTACACGATCGTCTTCGCCTACGCCGGAGCTGCGCTTCCGCTGCTCATCCTGCTGTCGTTGCAGCAACGTCCTTTCGTCGAGACGATCAGCAGCGGCGAACTGGCGGAAGAGATCGTGCGCACCCTTGTCGGGTCGATCGGACTCGTTCTCGCCATCCCGGTCACGACCGGAATCGCCGTGCTCGTCGTGAAGGCAGTGGGCTCGGGAAGCAGAACGTCGAGCGCCCCGCGGCGTGAACCCGTCGACGCGACGGACGAGCCGACCGGTTCGCGGGCGCTCGCGTCCGAGGACTTCCCGGCAGCAGACGTACCGGTCTCCCGGCGGGTGCTGCGCCGCAAGGCCGCCGAAGAGGAGCGGTCCATCTGGGGCCCGACCGGATGGGACGACGACAAGTAAGTCGCCGCATCTCAGGAGAAAGCAGACGCCGGGCGGATGTTGTGGTTGCGGCTGAAGAGGTTTCCCGGGTCATAGGCGCGTTTGATGCTGGCGAGCCGCGCCAGTGTGTCCGGCGGGTACAGCAGCGCCGGGTCCTCGCCGTTCGGCGCGCTCGAGAAGCCTGCATACGTGCCCTGAAGGAACGGCTCGACCGTCGTCCAGAGGCTTCCCACCCGCGCAGCAGCTTCGGGCGGGGCGTCGGGAGGCAGAAACGCGACCGAGATGATCAGGACTTCGCTGTTCCGGAACCCGAAGGCCGTCGCGTCGTTCGGGACCCGGTTGAACGCGCCGTTGAGGCTTCGGATCATGAGGACCGAGCCGCCGAGTTCGTCGTACATCGCGGTGAAGGCGGCGATCGCCTCGTCGCTCAGTACCTCGGCGAAGGCGTTGTGCCCGACAATGGTCATTCCCTCGGGCGGATGTGCCTCCTCGAGGACGTCCGCATATTCCTTGAACGATATATCCTCGCCGGCGAGGCCCGGAAGCGCGCGTAGCGGGGCCAGGGCGGCGTCGGCTGCCGTCTTCTCCGACCCGGCGTAACAGGCGAGGATCTGAACGCCTCCCGGCATCCCGGGAAAGTCGGGCATGGCCAGGAAGGTCGTGTTGAGTTCCTCGGGCGCGGCTCGCATGACGTCGCGCCAACCGGTCAGGAGCGGCGCGAGCTCGTCGTTCCCGAACTGGAGCGTACCGGCGAACACACCCGTGAGCGGGTGCGCTTCGAAGGTGAAGCCGGTCACGACGCCGAAATTGCCGCCGCCGCCGCGGATCGCCCAGAAAAGGTCGGGGTTCTTGTCGGCGCTGGCTCGAACCAGTTCGCTCTCCGCGGTGACGACGGATGCCTCCACCAGGCTGTCGAATGCGAGCCCGTATTTGCGTACCATCCAGCCGATGCCGCCCCCGAGAGTGAGCCCACCCACGCCGACGGTCACGGTGTCGCCGGAGGTGAGGGCGAGACCCAGGGCCCCGAGGGCGGTTGCGACATCCCCCCAGACCGCCCCCGCTCCGATGCGGACGAGGTGGCGGTCTGGGTCGATCACCTCGATCCCGTTCAGCCGTCTGAGGTCGATCACGAGCCCGCCGACGTTCGTGCTGAAGCCGCTGCCGCTGTGGCCGCCGCTGCGGATGGACAGCTCGAGCGAGTGCGAGCGGGCGAAGGCGATGGCGACCCCGACGTCGTCAGCGTCGGCGACCTGGACGACGACGGCAGGGGCGCTGACGGTGCCGTAGACAGTTCCGTAGACGGCGCTCGCCGCCTCGTATTCGGGGTCGGCCGGGAGGACGACGGCCCCGGTCACGGATTGCGCGAGGTCGGCGAGGGCGTCAGGGTGCAGGCTCGGGGAGTCGATGGTAGTCACGGGTTCTCACTTCGGACGGTGGGGATTTTCCGTCGAGTGTTCTCCGGTCGCTGAGCGAGGTCAAGGGGGGAAGCGCGTTCACACCCCGCTCGGCGAGGTCTTCGAGTCCTGCAGCGGGAAGACCACTTTTTGCACGATGATGATGGCGGATGCCGCCACGGGAATGGCGACGAGAGCCCCGAGCACTCCGCCGATGGCGCCGCCGGCGACGGCCGCGATGACGACGATCGCCCCGGGCACGGCCACGGCCCGGTTCATGATGCGCGGGCTCAGCACGTACGCCTCGATCTGCATGTAGATGAGGTAATAGACACCGGCGAACAGGGCCGTCGTGGGCGAGACGAACAGGCAGATCAGGGTGTTGATGATCGAGGCGGTCAGGGTTCCGACGAGGGGGATGAGCGATCCGAGGAACGCGATCATCGCGAGCAGGAACGGAAGCGGCGCTCCGATGATCGACAGGAAGATGAGGCTGAGGATGCCATTGCACAGCGCCAGGCTGACCTGGCCGACGACGTAGCGGCCGACCGCCCCGGTGATCTCCTCGGTGATGGTCGCGAAACCGATCCGGCGGTACTGGGGCACGAAGCGGTAGGCGGCGCCCTTCATCGAGCGGAGTGAGGCGAGGAAGTAGAGGGTGAGGATGAGGACGATGGTCGCGCCGGTCACGCCGCTGGCGACTCCCGCTCCAACCGCGGCGAGCCCGCCGCCGATCGCCACGAGGTTCTGGGGATCGCTGATGAATTCGATGGCGCCTGAGATGGCATCCGCGATGCTCACCGCTCCGCCGAACGCGCTCTCCAGGTCCTGGATGAAGTTGCTGGCCTGAACTTCTCTCTGCAGGCGGGGGAAGTCCTCGACCAGATTCGTTCCCTGCTCGATGAGCACGGGGATGACGGCGAACAGCAGTCCGACGAAGACACCGAGAACGGCGAAGACGACGAGGGCGATGGCGACGCCCCTGGCGATGCGCTTCTCGAGCCAGGTGACGAGCGGGTCGAGCCCCAGGGCAAGGAACAGTGCGAGGCCGATGTAGATAAGGACCGTGCCGAGCTGGCCGAGAATGCCGCCGATGACGAGGGCCGTAATCACGCCGAGGCCGCCGACGAGCCCGATGCGGAACGCGGCGATGCTGAATCCGGCTGCCCCGGCGCCGCGCTGGACGGCGACATCGGGCTTGAGATCGGCCTTGTTTATCTCGGCGGTCTGTTTTCTCTTTCGCATGGTCCCCACACCCTCGGTCGAGCCCGGTGGCTCTCGGCTGTTTCGCCTGCTCATATCGTGCCGTACACCGGTCCGGCTTGCACTCGGCTCGCCGCAGCGGTCCATGCGAAAATCCCGCGACGACGCCCTCCCCGGTCCCCCTTGCGGCCCCGTCGCACCGGATCTACGCTGTGACGCCAAGGCTGGTGGGGGGCCGTGCGATACGACCTCATTCGACCTGCACGGCGACCCGGGCGAAGGGTGAGAATTGTGCTCGAATACCGCAGTCTGATGGGCTCCCTCCACGAATTCCAGGCGGCCCTGTCAGCGCAAAGCATCCCCGATCCGACGCACGCGCAGACGCGAAACCGCCACATCGCTGCCATGTCGGCAGCACCCGGACATGCGAGCCTCGGCAGCCTGCTCGCGCCGCTGGCATGGTTCGCAACGGTCGGGGAGGAGGAGGCCGCACTGGTCGACGAGATCGCCGCCCTGTGGAAGGAAGGAGTGCAGCTCTACGACGCGCTCGGGAGGTACCGCACCTCTCTGCAGTCGATACTCGACAGTCCGCCCGACGCCGCCTCGGTGGCGGAGCTGAACGCTGCGGGAAATGCGATCCGCGACCTCGCTCCCGAAATACAGCGCATGCTCACCCAGCTGCAGAAGCTGCGCAACCGCGTCGCCACCCGTGACCACCTGCCTCCCCATCCCCGCCAGGACGATCTCGGCGTCGATGCCTGGAACTGGAACGATCTCCTCCTCGGTCGACGCACCGACGCCCTCGTCCGCACCCTGATGCGTCGCGCCGCGACGCCCGAAACCGAAGCCTTCGCCCTCGGCACGTGCGCTGCGTACGGCGCCCAGGTCTCCGGTTCGATGTATCTCGGGCAAGCCGTGGGTGGTCCGCGCCGCTCACACCGCGTGCGCGACCGACTCGGACGGAATGCCGTCGGGTCATGGATTGCAGCGCACCGCCCCGACGTGCCCCGGTTTGGTGCCCTCGCCGACCAGCTCGAGTCAGCCATGCCGGCGGGACTCGACCCCGACGTGGCGAACCAGCTTTCGGAGGCGTTCGCCGAGGTGTTCCCGCTCGACGACCTTCCGTCGCCTCCCGATGTGGGTGCGGGATTCTCGCGGATGGTCGCTCACCTGCGAGCACTCGAAGCAATCTCGACGCCACCGGAGCCGTCGCCCCTGCCCGATTCGATCGTCGCGACGCTGTTCGCCGACCCGGCCGCGCCTTACACGCCCAAGCTCCCGGACCAGTCGGTCCTGACCGAGTCAGGCGGTGAGCCGGGAGTGGCCGGCAGCGGCGGTGGCGTGCAGATCCTGTCCGCGGGAGACGACGGTCCGGCGCACCAGGAGCCGCCTGACTCGACCGAAGTCAAGTGCGGCGCGTTCTGGGAGGCCCTGGGCCAGGCCATCCTGTTCCTCCTCGGCGGGTGGCTCGTCTGCATCATCGAGGTGGCCAGCGAAGGCGAGTGCACCCTGTGGGACGACATGGAAGCCAACTGGTCGGCGGCGTTCTCCAACGGCGTCTACGTGGGTGGCGAGCACGAGACCGACTGGGGCACTGCGCAACTGACCGAGGCCACAGCGGGGTCGCTCGCGCAACGCCCCGAGACGGTTCAGATGGCGGGCGACCTCTTCACACTGCAGTCGACGATGTGGGAGGGTCTGCAAAAGGCCGCCGAGTTCCTCGCACTGAACGGGCTGATCTACCCGGACGCGTTCCTCGAAACCTGGCGCTACCGCCAGTTCACCGTGATTCCGGCGACGGAGGAGGGCAGCTGGCCCCAGCTGCCCGAGAACGGCGATCGGTTCGACGAGTACCCGCAGACCGGTCTGGAAGAGCCCGCCGGTTCTGCTCCGTTCCAGCCCGGAACGACGCCATCGGCGATCCTCTCGGGCATCGGCGGCGGTGGGCAGCTGTCGGCGAAGTCGGTGAGCCTTCCGTTGTGGTGGCAAGTAGCGACCGACGTGGACGATGCCGACAATTACGACCTCGACGCCGACCGCGGGTGGCGGCATCCGTGCTGGCGCACCGGTGGGTCGATCACAGACCAACCCGTCGACGTGGTCGCGCTCGGCTACCGCGACATCTGAGGCGAGAGGAAGCCATGCCCAGAGAAGAGATCCCGGATGCCCGGCCTTTCCTGGCGATACCATACTGGTCGCCAGGCGACACCGGCGAGGATCGCCCGTTGCCGAGCACCGTCACGTGGTACCTGTGTGCCGGCATCCGCACGTCGACCTACCAGCCGGGCCAGGTGCTCGAGGTGTCGGTTGACGTGCGCAACAACGGCGGCTCGAACGCGCCATCGCTCGCACAGGTGACGGTCTGGTGGTCTGACCCGGCACTCGGGTTCGTGATCAAGCCCGAGAACCTCATCGGATTCCGTCAGGTGGCCGTGGATCCGCGCGGGGGAGCCGCGACGACGGCACTCATGGCACGGCAGATGCCGGCGGACGCACCCAACCACATCTGTCTTCTCGCGCGAGTCTCGCATCCGCTTGACCCGGCGCCGCCGGTGCCGGACCCGGTGAACGACCGCCACTGGGCGCAACGCAACCTGTCGGTCGTCGCAGCGCCCGCCGGGGCTCCGGTCGTGGTGCCGTTTGTGGTCGCCAACCCGTTCCCTGATGGCGCTGGCTTCCACATCCGCCTCGCTCCGATAACGGACCCGAGGCTGCTCGTCGGGGTCGACGGCGTGACCGGCGAGGCGTTCACCGACTTCATCGCGGTGCTGCATCTCGACGGCATGGCCGGAGAGCGTTCGCTGGAATTCGATGTCGAGCTCGGCCCGGGGAACGAACGCCACTTCGAGGCGACGATCGAGGTGGACTTGCCGCCGGGAACCTTCGCCGCCTTCGAGTTCTCGCAAGCGCTCGACGAACGGGTCGTCGGCGGCCTCGGCGTCGTCCTGGTCGCTGAGGAACGGTGACAGGCGCGACCATCAGTCCACGCGCGACGCGGGGCGCAGCATCCGGATCGCCGCGAGGTCCGTTCCGCGGTGTGCGTCAGGATCGCGGATGCCATCGGGCACGAATCCGTTGCGGCGGTAGAACGCCTGAGCCCTCCCGTTCTGCTCGGCCACCCAGAGTTGGGCGGCCTCGCCGTCGAAGAGAACGGCGTCGAGAAGCTGCTGGCCGATTCCGCTCCCGTGCTGCGAGCGCGTGAGGTACAGCATCCGCACTTCGAGCGGCACGGCCGGTGGTGCGTCCGGGTGCTCTCGCGCCAGCGCGGCGCCCACGAGCGCGAACCCGACGATGCCGCCCTCGCCCTCGGCCACCACCAGTCGCCGTTTCGGGTCGCTGCGGCGGAGCATCCGCTCCCACATACCGATCCGGCGCGCCTCGGTGGAGTGCTCCCAGAACTCCGACGGCACCAGACCGGCGTAGGTCTCGACCCAGCACTGCTGGTGGACGCGGCCCAGATCGGCGGCGTCTTCGAGCGACGGTTCTCGCACAACTGCCATAAATGACGACCGTACCCGCCCGGTGTCGGGCTGGCCACCCGAACTGGGAGTTTTCTCTCAGGGAGCATCGGGTACCCTCGGATGTACCCGAAAGTCCTGGCACGGCTGATCCCGGCCGCCGCCGCCCCAGAACGAGTGCGTTCAACGAGACCACGCAGTGCTCCGAGACACGGATGCCGCGCGGCCTATCGCAGGAACGCCCGGAGATATCTTTGATGAGTAACGAGACCAGCCGCGAGACCGACAACGATACGGGCAGCGACTCCACCCTCGACTCGACGACCGCGCTCCCTACCCGCAGGAGCCTGCGCGCCGCTGCGCGTTCGGCTGCGTCAGTTCCTGCTGCGCAGGACGCAGACGTCGCACCCGTCGAGCAGGCTCCGTCCGAGACCGCCGAACCGACTGAGGCAGCCAAGCCGGTGCTGATGGTCGACGCGCAGGGCCCCACCCCGCCCGCACTTCCGACCATGGCGCCCTCGGCTTCCGCACCGTCCCGCGCTCGCCTGGCCGCCCGTGTCGCTGCCACCCCGCCGCCGGCATCCGCGCGGACTGCGCCGACGCAGTCGCGCTGGAAGTCCATCCGGTCGCTCCTGGTCGTCGCGATCGCCGTGCCCGCCATCTTCGGCACGGTCGCCCTACCAGCCTACGCGTTCACCTCGGAGGAGACGGCCGCGATCGCCCCCATCCACGACACCGGCGCCCAGTCGCTCACCGTGCCGAACTGGACGCGTCCGGTGCTCGCGCGTGACGGCTACTCGGCCACCACCGCCGAAGAACTTGCTGCGGCTGCAGCGGCCAAGGCCGCAGCGGAGGCAGCCGCCGCGGCAGCTGCTGCGGCAGCCCAGCTCGCGGCCAGTCGCGCCAGCGACGCCGGCGGCTACTACAACGCCAATGACACCGACCTCTCCGCCTTCGTCGGCGGCGGCGGCTCCTGGATCCGTCCCGTCCCCGGCGGAATTTCGTCGCCATACGGTCCGCGCGGCCTGATCTGCAACTCTGCCGGCTGTTCCAACTCCTTCCACGACGGCACCGACTTCAGCGGCGCCTGCGGCACCCCGATCAAGGCAGTCTCCGCCGGCCGGGTGACCTTCATCGGTTCCGCCGGCGCATACGGTCAGCGCGTCATCGTCGACCACGGCGGCGGAGTCGAGTCGATCTACGGACACGTCCAGAGCGGTTCGTTCAAGGTCTCGGTCGGCCAGCTCGTCGAAGCCGGCACGGTCGTCGCGAGCATCGGTGCGACGGGCGTCGTCAGCGGCTGCCACCTCGACCTCAAGATCCGTCTCGGCGGATCGTTCACCAACCCGGTCCCGTTCATGGCGGGCAAGGGCGTCAACCTCTAAGAGGCCCCATGCATCTGAAGGCCCCGGCTTGCGCTGGGGCCTTCAGTCGTTCCGGGACCTGAGCGGCGGCCGGCCTCGAACTCGTTAGTCCTTGTGTGGCGCCGTCCGGGGCCCGGCGTCGTAGCGCGCGAGGGCGTCGGCATCCTGGGCCAGCCGGGACACACGTCGGGCGATGTCGAGCGCGTCGACGGGATCGTCCGCTGCTTCGGCCAGGGCGAGCTGGCGCTCCGCCTCGGCGAGGCGGGTGCGAGCGTCCGGTCCCACCTGGGAGCGGTTCGCGGCGATGAAGGTCGATGCGACGCCGAGGTGGCTGCGTGCGGAGAACAGCGCACCGCGGAGCGCTTCTCGGGCAGAATCGAGGCGCTGCGTGCGGCTTCGGGCGCTCGACAGCGCGGTGTCGAGGCGCAACTCGGCCTCGCGGAGCAGGTCGAGCCGGGCAAGCGGGTCAGGCAGGGTCGAGCGGTCACTCGCTCGAGTGAGAGCCCCGGACGCGAGAACGATTCCGGTCGAGATCTCGGCGACGGCTTCGGGAACCTCGGCGGCGTCGCGCCGGCGCCACGCGTCCTCCACGGAGTTCCGGATGCGATCGATGGACGCGGTCAGCTCGATGCTCGCTGAGTCGAGTCCGGATGCCGTGCGCGTCACGCCGTCGAGCGCGTGCCGTGCGGTGAGGAGGTGCTGTGACGCGTCGTCGAGGTAATCCGCCGACGTCTCGCGGGCCGACACCCGCAGTTGCGCCTGCGCGAGGGTCGCGCGCGCCTGCGTGAGGGCGTCGCGGGCGCGCGTCGGAGCATCCGCCACCGACGCGAACGTCGACGGGGCGTAGCGGGAGGCGAGGCGCACGAGGGTCGACTCGATCTCGGGCAGCTGGCCCTCGGTTTCCGTGATCGCGTCGCGGAGTTCGGCGAGCCGGTCGGGCGCGTTGCGTTCGAGTGCGCGACGGGCGTCGAGCCGGTCGGTCTGTTCCCGGATCCGACGGTCGATCTCGGTGCAGAGCTCGAGAATGCGCTCACTCCAGCGGCGCCGCTGCGACTCACTGTCGGGAACGTCGTCACCGAGCTGCTGGTGCAGGTGAAATGCCTCACGCAACTGTTCGCGCGCGGATGCCACGGTGCGGGCGAAGTCCTTCGCGGCGGCCTCCCCGAATTCAGCGGCCGCGAACGCCACCTCGTCCTCGGCGGACCGGACCAGGTCGTCAGTGCGCACGAGGGTGACGCCGGCCTGCTGCTGGAGCGCGGCGAGTGCGTCCTGGTGCGCGATGCCGAGCCGGCGGCGCCTGCCTGCAGTGAGCCGCACGGCAACGGCCACGGCGAGACCCGTCGTGCCGAAGACGATCAGGGACGGCACCCACCACAGTCCGTCAGTCATGGATCGAGCCTAGGCGGCGGCGGTGAGAGGATGCCGAGAGCGGCGCGGGCGAATCAGCCCAGCAGGAGCTTGGCGAGTTGGTCCGTCGAGTGCACGACGGCCATGGCGTGGGTGGCCTCGGCGGGCGAGCCGTAGCCCCACTCGACCATGATGGTCGGGATGCCGTGGACGGCAGCGCCTTCGACGTCGTGGTGGCGGTCACCGACGAGCACGAGATGGCTGGTGTCGATGTCCTTCTCCGCGAGCCGGACGAGCGCCTCGGCGACGACATCCGCTTTCGCACTCCGCGTCTCGTCCTCCGAGGCGCCGCAGATCACCGTGAAGAAGTCGGTCAATCCGAAGTGACCGAGCACGGCGTGAATCTGGGATTCCGGCTTGCTGCTGGCGATCGCGGTCGGGATGCCGCTGGCCGCGACCTGCTTGATCAGCCCCGCCATACCCGGGTAGACGGCAGAACCGCTCCACGGGCCGTCCTCATCGGAAATGCCGCGGTACACGAGCAGTGCCTCAAGGGCCTCGGTCGGCGTCATTCCTGCCCGGAGTTCGAGAGACTCGAGCATCGGCGGCCCCACCCAGTGCAGCAGTTCGTCGTCTGACGGAACGGGCAGGCCGAGCGCGGCGAACATCTTCGCCAGCCGCGCGACGATGCCGGGTGCGGAGTCCGTGATGGTGCCGTCAAGGTCGAACAGGATGGTGGACCAGGTGCGGGGAACAGCTAAAGAGCCGGTGCCCGTGAGTTCGGGAGATGAGATAGACATGAGGACTCCATAGTAAGCAGTTTCGCGATTGAAACGACATTTCCCGCGAACGGGAGATACATCAGAACAGTCGGCCGTCAGCGTTGTCAAGGCCTCGCATTGTGTCGTAATCGAGCACCAAACATCGGATGCCACGGTCCTCGGCCAGCGTTCGCGCCTGTGGCTTGATCTCCTGTGCTGCGAATACACCCCGAACTGGGGCGAGGTGCGGATCGCGGTTCATCAGCTCGAGGTAGCGGGTGAGCTGCTCGACCCCGTCGATGTCGCCCCGGCGTTTCAGTTCAACCGCTATGGACGCGCCCGAGGAGTCGCGCGCGAGGATGTCCACCGGGCCGATGGCCGTCATGTATTCGCGCCGCACCAGGGTGTGGCCGTCGCCGAGGAGGTCGATCTGCTCGGCGAGGAGCTTCTGCAGGTGGGCTTCGACGCCATCCTTCTGCAGCCCGGGGTCGACCCCGAACTCGTGGGCGGTGTCGGAGAACACCTCGTACACCGAGACGATCAGCTGGTCGCCGGTCTTGGCGTGCGTGACCTTCCAGAGCTGCGTGATGCCGGCATCCGCCTGGTCCTTCTCGGGCTCGACGACGCTCAGCGTGCACGGCGGGCTCATCCAGTTGAGCGGTTTGTAACTGCCGCCGTCTGAGTGCACGAGCAGGCTGCCGTCGCTCTTGAGCATGAGCAGCCGTGTCGCGAGCGGAAGGTGCGCCGAGAGCCGACCGGCATAGTCCACCGAACACTTCGCAATCACCAAACGCACTCGACGAGTGTAGCCCGGCGCGGGACGGCCCCCTGCCACGGGCTCGTGTGACGCGGATGTCGATTTCTGCTCGCGAGAATCGGCATCCGCGTCAGATAAGGCCTGGCCCCGATCCCGGCCCGGGCGAATCCGACTGCTGGGTCAGCGGGAAAGCTCCGCTTTCCGCTCTCTTGATTTCGGCTGTCGCGGCAAGCGTGCCGCGACGCTCAATCCGCTCGAGAGGAAAGCTCCGCTTTCCGCTCTCGCGCGGCAGGAGAGGCGAGCCCCGAAAGCACCACGAGGACGAGCACCACGTACAACGCATTGAGCAGGCCGATGGCGTCGCCGAGCAGCCCGATCAGCGGCGGACCCACGAGGAACGCCAGGTAGCCGATCATCGCGACCGCACTCACCCTGGCGGCAGCGTTCTTGCCCTCGGCGGCCGCCGACATGCCGAGCGGAAAGCCGAGCGCGCTGCCCAGGCCCCAGAGCACCGTGCCGAGGACGATGACCCACAGGTTCGGCCCGAGGATGAAGACGAGCAATCCGACGATCGCCGATGCCGCGGACACCTGCAGCACGAGCACCCGACCGAAGCGGTCGATGAGGGGACCGCCCGCCACCCGACCGACGGTCATGGCAGAGACGAAGATCCCGAACACGATGGCGCCGGTCGTCGCCGACTGGCCGTGACCCTCGACGACGGCAAGCGCCAGCCAGTCGTTGGCGCTGCCCTCGGCGAACGCCATGCCGAGCATGATCACGCCGATGAGGAGGAGGCGCAGGTCGGCCCAGACCGAGAGGTTGGCGCGCAGCCGTGTTTTCCAGTCGGCTTTGTGCGAATGGGTCGGGGTGTCGTCGCCGAGTTCGTCGCGTACCGGCACGAATCGCACCGCGGTGACGACGGCAAGTGCGATGAGCACGGCCATGCCCACCGCATGCCAGACGATCCCGATCTCCAGCGCGGATGCCGCGGCGCCGATTCCCGCGCCGATCACCGTTCCGAGGCTGAAGCACGCGTGCATCAGGGGCAGGACGGTCTTGCCCAGTTCGGACTCCGCGGCAGCGCCCTCGACGTTCATCATCACGTCGACGCTGCCGTTGCCGAAGCCGAACAGGGCCAGTCCCAGGAAGACCAGCACGGGCGAGAACACGACGCCCGCTCCGATGCCGATGAGCACGAGGCCGACGGCGACCAGGCTCAGGGCCAGAACCATGCCGGATCGCGCGCCCAGGCGGACCATCAGCCACGCGGATGCCATCAGGCCGAGGATCGACCCGGCGCTCATGCCGAGGATCAGGATGCCGACCGACCCGGTCGAGACGTCGAGGTTGGCCTTGATCTCCGGGAGTCGTGCTGCCCAGGTCGCGATGCTCAACCCGGAGAGGGTGAAGATCACGAAGATGGCGTTCCGCCAGGCGACGAGTTCGCGGTGGGGACGGAGTGCGGATTGTGTGGGCAAAAGGGGAACCATCAATTCGAGGGGAGACGGGCACGGATCGTGGTCGAATCGATTCGAGCCATTTCGGCCTAAACTATCCGAGACGACCTGCAACGGTCAAGATCGATCGACCGGAACGCGCCGAGGGAGTGTATGAAAAGCCAGTCTGTGGCATCCGCTGGCGGTCGACCGACACTCGCCGCCGTTGCGGCCCGCGCCGGCGTCTCCGCCTCGACGGCGTCGCTCGCCTTCAGCGGCCACGGCCCGGTGTCGGACGAGACACGGGCGAAGGTGCTGGCCGCTGCGGCTGAGCTCGGCTACGGCGGCCCGGATCCCCTCGCCCAGTCGCTTCGCCGGGGCCGGAGCGGGATCATCGGCGCCGTCATCCCGGCACGGATCGGCGTGTCCTTCCGTGACCCGGTGCTCATCCAGACCCTCGACGGCCTGGCGGAGGAGATCAGCGCGATCGGAGCCGGGCTGCTGCTGCTGCCCGACCACGATCCCGGCAGCGGCTACGTGAGCGTCACGGATGCCCCTGTCGACGCGGTCGTGCTCGTCGGCTGCAACGCCGATGCGCTGGCAACGCTCGAGGCGCTGAGGCGTCGCAACATCCCGATCGTCCAGATCGAGGGGCCGGCCGACGCCGACGTGCACACGATCAGTGTCGACAACCGCGGCGGCGTGAGGCTGCTGGCCGAACACCTCCGGGATCTCGGGCACACCCGGGTCGCGCTCGTCACCCTCGCCATCGACCGGGATCGCACGGTCGGCCCGCTCACGCCCGAACGCGAAGCGGGTGCCTCCGTCACGACGACCGTCGAGCGCATCGCCGGGGCTCGCAACGTTTTCCCGGGAGTCGGCGGCTGGATCGCCGAAGGCAGCAGGAGTGACGCCGGCCGGGAAGCGGCCCTTGCCCTGCTCGACGTGCCGCAGGCCGACCGTCCGACCGCGATCCTCGCCCAGAGCGATCTCCTCGCTGCCGGGGTGCTCGCTGCGGCCGACGAGCTCGGCCTTCGTGTGCCGGAGGATCTCAGCGTCGTCGGCTTCGACGGCATCCGGGTGGATGGCCTCGAGCGATCGCTCACCACCGTGTGGCAGCCGTCGCAAGGCAAGGGAGCGGCGGCGGGTCGCGCCATCGTCGAGCTGCTCGCCGGGCGTTCTCCCGCCCCTGTGAGCTTCGACGTGCAGTTCCAGCCCGGAGACACGACAGGCCCGGCGCCGGCCTGAGCGGGATGGCTAGGCGTTCGCCGTCGTCGACGAGCCCTGCATGATGGCGAGGATGCGGCGAAGGTCCATGGCGACGGATGCCGTGGGGCTGAGCGCGGAGGGATCCACGTCGCGTTGCTGGTCGAGTCGTTCGAGCAGGGTGCGCAGTGCGTCGTCAGCGGCATCGACCCCCTCGCTGAGGTCCTCGTCGGCGTTTCGCAGCGTGAGCACGTCGGCCACGGCGTGGATGGTGTCGCTCAGCGGCTCACGCAGGTCCTGTGGAAGTTCGGCAGGGAACGGGCTTTCCCAGATGGCTGCGGCGAGGACCTGGGTGAGGTCGCGCACATGGAAGGTCATCGTTTCGAGGTCCGCGAGGTCCTCGTAGTCCTTCTCGAGATTGCGCTGGTGAAGCCTGGCCCTCGGGTTGAGCTTGCGGCTCTCATCAGCCTGCGTAACGGCCTCGCGCACGCGGTCGGCCGTCTCGGTGAGGGTGCCGCTGCGGCCGGCCCAGTCTTCGTGCACCGGCGGCCAGGTCTCGATGAGCGCCTTGCCGATGTCGTGCAGGTGGTCCGAGAGCAGCGACCGGAACCCAGCGAGCCGGAGGACCGCTGACGTCGTGTTCAGCGGGGGCAGAATGAGCAGGTTGACGCCGAGCCCCACGGCGATCCCGACGGCCATTTGCACGAGGTAGCCGACGGAGTAATCATCGGCGTCCTGGCCGCCGATGATCAGAACGAAGAGGGCGGCGACAGCCACATACTCCCCTCCAGCGGTGAGCCAGCGGCTCCCAGCGATGAGCACGCCGACCCCGACGACGAGGGAGATCGAGAACACGTTCGGTTCCCAGAAGATGATGATGGCGCCGGCAAGAAGGATGCCGATGGCGAGGGCCGCGAGAGTCTGGGCGCCGCGTTTCACCGAGGTCATCAGCGTGGGAGACACGCTGATGAGCGCACCGAGCGGCGCGTAATACGGATAGTCGTCGGCGACGCCGGGCACCAGGTGGGCGAGAAACCAGGCGAGGCCGACGGCGATGGCGGTCTTGGCGGCGAGAAGGAGACGCGGATGGGCGATCCAGGCCTTGACGCGTGTTCCGGCGATCGCCGCCGAGCGGGGGGTACTCATGGTTTCATCATCGCCCCTCAGCTCCTGATCCCGAAAAGGGCGATCGCGGGAGAGCCCACTCAGCGGGCCGCGTGGGACGCGGCCTCACCGGGCTGTCTGGCGCATCGAGTCCGATGCCTTATGGCCCTCGGGCTGGGGCGGGCGCCCCGGGGCGGCTGGTCCTAGGCTGAGCGTCAATACGTGAGGCAACATCAGATTACGGCCATGCCCCAGCCGTCGGGCCCCCTGTCGGTTTCAACTCACGCGTGCACGACGCCCGACTTTCAGTCGCGCGCCAGCCAACATCGACGAGGAGCACAGAGAGTTGCGAATTACTTCTGTCCGGAGCCCGAACGGGTCCCGGACTCCTGAGACGCCCGACGCCGGCGGGGTCGCACGACTCGAGTCCGAGATCAAGGTTTTCGCCGAGAGCGCACCGCGTCAGACGTCCCAACGGTGGCAGGGGGTTCGCGAACGATGTGCGGACGGCGGGCCGGCGCTGACGGAACTGATCGATGCGGCGGAGGCCTCGGACGGCGGCAAGTACCTGCGTCCGCAGCTCGTGGCCGCCGCGTTTCTCGGACTGGGCGGGAACGACCCGCACCTGCTCGGTGAAGTGGCCGGCGCCATGCAGCTGCTCCACGTGGGCCTGTGCATCCACGACGACATCATCGACGGCGACCGCATGCGACACGGACGAGCCAACCTGATCGCCCGGGTCGCGGAAGCGGGGCGGACAGCCGGGCTCTCGGCCGCGGACGCCGACAGGCAGGCGACAGCCGCAGGCATGCTCGCAGGCGACCTGACCTTGAACGCCGCGCTCCTGGCCCTGCTGACGGTTTCCGCCCCCGGTGACGTGCGACTGCGACTGGCGACCGAGACGGCATCCGCCCTCGAGCGCACGATTGCCGGCGAGCTGATCGACGTGCGATCCGAAGTCACTCCGCCCGAACAGGCCGAGCCGCTCCGTATCGCCGAACTCAAAACAGCGTGCTACAGCGTTGCACTGCCCCTGCGTCTCGGCGCGATCGCGGCCGGCGTCACATCGGAGTCGGTTCTGGACCGGCTGCACAGCATCGGAATTGCGCTCGGCATCGCCTACCAGCTTGTCGACGATGACCTCGGATTGTTCGGCTCGGCCGCGCGCACCGGCAAGTCGGTTCTCTCCGACGTGCAACGGGGCAAACGCACCGAGCACATTCGCGAAGCGTACTCCCGGTCGGACGCGTCCGACCGGGAGGTGCTGGACCGGCTGCTCGGCTTCGCAGAAGCGACCGAGGACGACGTCTCCGCCGTGCGCGAGATCGTTTCCCGGACGGGCGCGCGCGACGCTGTGCTCCGTACGGTCGACGAACACCTCGAACGCGGCATCCTTCTCGCTCAGGCCTGCCCCGCTGCACTCGCAGGGCATCTGACGCGGCTTGCCCGCGGCATGCGGGAGCGGACCCGATGAATTCACCGATACCACCTGGAGGAACGACATGACCCTGATCGCCAACCCCGCACTGCCTGAGACGACGGAGAACGCCGACTGGTCGAGAGGGCGCGTCGGTATCTGGCTGATCGGCGCGCGCGGATCGGTCGGCGCCACCGTGGCCGTCGGGCTGCACGCGGTGGCGACGGGGGTCGCTCCACCCACGGGCTGCGCGACGGCCGCGGAGGACTTCGCGTCGGTGCCCCTGCCCCGCTTCGCCGAGCTCGTGCTCGGCGGACACGACGTGAGCACGGTCAGCCTCACCGATCGCGCGGCCCGGCTCACCGAGGGCGGCATGATCCCACCGCGCTACGTCGCGGCGGTTCGCGACGAGCTGGCGAGCACAGACGCGGAGATCCGCCCCGGTTATGACCCGACCGCTCACGCCGGCGCCCAGATCGACGTGGTAGAACGCCTCGCCGCCGACATCGTCTCGTTCCGCGAGCGCCATGCCCTCGGCCGCGTCGTCGTCATCGACGTCTCGTCGACGGAACCGCTCCCGGCCGACCGCGACGAGTACCACGACCCCGACCTTCTTGCGGCCGCACTGGCCGACCCGACGAAGGCCGTGTTGCCGCCGAGTGCCGTCGCGGCGCTTGCGGCGATCGAATCGGGGAGCGCCTATGCCTGCTTCACGCCGTCGGCCGGCATGAGTCTCCCCGTGCTCCACGACCTCGCGGAGAAAGCAGGAATCCCCTTCGCCGGACAGGACGGCAAGACAGGCGAAACTCTTCTGCGCACCGTTCTCGGCCCCATGTTCAACGCGCGCGGCATGCGCGTGCTGTCGTGGGCGGGAACGAACCTCCTCGGCGGCGGCGACGGTGCGACCCTCGCGGACCCCGAGGCCGTACGGAGCAAACTGGCATCGAAGACCCGCGGACTCAAGAGCCTCGTCGGCGATCACATCGTCGCTCCCCTCCACATCGACAACGTGCCGGACCTCGGCGACATCAAGACGGCCTGGGACCACGTCCATGCCGAGGGATTCCTCTCCTCGCGCATCACGTTGCAGACCACGTGGAGCGCCTACGACTCGATGCTCGCCGCACCTCTCGTTCTGGACCTCGCGCGCCTGCTGGCGCTGGCGAGTGCCACAGGGCAGGCTGGCGCGATCGCCGAACTGGGGTTCTTCTTCAAGGACCCCTGGGGCAGCGAGGTTCACGACTTCGCCCAGCAGACGACGGAGCTGCACGAATGGGCGCGGTCGATGGCGGCCGTGTTGTGAGCGCCCTTTCCACGGTGCTCGAGCTGGTGCGCGCGCCAGCCGCTCTCACGGTTCTCGGCGACACGATGGCGGGGGCGCACGCCGCCGCGTTGCCGTTCGGACCCCGCCGCTGGCTGTTGCCCGTCGCATCCGTTTTTCTCTACAGCGGCGGGATGGCCCTGAACGACTACGCCGACAGGACCCTGGATGCCGTCGAGCGGCCGGAGCGGCCCATCCCGTCCGGGCGCATCTCGCCGCGGCAGGCTCTCGCGGTGGCGTGCGGTTGCCTGGCCGCAGGTCTCGGCCTCGCCGCAGCGGGCGGGGGCCCGCGGGCGTTGGCTGTGGCCACGCCCCTGGCCGGGGCGATCTGCCTGTATAACCTCGCGGCGAAGTCGACTCCAGCCGGGCCGATCTCGATGGCGGCCTGCCGTGGGCTCGACGTCCTGATGGGCGCGGGAGGCGCCCGCGCCGCGCTGCCGGCTGCCGGCGTGATCGCGCTCCACACCGTCGGCCTCACCGCCCAGTCCCGCGGTGAGGTCCATGGCGGCACACCGGCGGCCGCCAGGAGGAGTATCGCCGTCACGGCGGCGACCGCGTTGGGCGCTGCGCTCGGTGGCGTCGTCAGCCCCGCAACCGGCGGGGGACGTGCCGACACCCGCACCGTCCTGGCCGGACTGGGCGGCGCGACGGGAGCAGTCGCGTACCTCGCCGAAGCGCTGCCGAGTCAGATGAAGGTCCTCGCGGAACCGTCTGCGGCCAATGTGCGCACGGCCACGCGCTCAGGCATCGGTGCCATGATCCCGTTGCAGGCGGCTCTGGTCGCCCGCACGGGTGCTCTCGCTCCTGCTGCGGCCCTCGCGGTCCTCGACCAGGTCCGTCGTGCGCTGTCGGCGCGGCGCGCAGCGGGTGACCTGACGTGACGGTGGCGCCACTGGCCACCGGCCAGCGCCTAGGTCCGCTGCCCGAAGCCAGCTTCACCCTCGGCTACGGCACCAACGGTTTCGCCGACCACACCCTCGACGACGTCATCCAGGTACTCGAGTCGAGCGGATATGGGGCGCTGGCCCTGACTCTCGGCCACCCGCACCTGGATCCGTTAGCCGAGGACGCGCTGGAGGCGGCGGCCCGATTGCGGCGGCGTCTCGACGAACTCGACTGGCGCGTGGTGGTCGAGACAGGCAGCCGCTACCTGCTCGACCCGTTCCTCAAGCACCGGCCCACCCTCGTCGATCTCGCCGCCGAACCGCGGATGCGATTCCTCCGCCGGGCGATCGACATCGCAGCGGTTCTGCGTGCCGACTGCGTCTCGCTGTGGTCCGGCGTGCTGCCGGAGGATGTCGCACCCGCGGAAGGGTGGCTCCTGCTCCGGGAGCGAATGCTCCGCCTCGTCGAGTACGCCGAGGCATCCGGCGTCGTGCTCGGGTTCGAACCCGAACCCGGCATGCTCGTCGAGACCGTCGCCGACGCCCTGCGCCTGCGCCAGGAACTCGGCTCGCCACGGTCGTTCGGCATCACGGTCGACCTCGGCCACTGCGTTGCGGTCGAACCGGGAGGCGTCGTCGACGCCCTGCGGTCCGCAGGAAGCCTGCTCGTCAATGTGCAGGTCGACGACATGCTGCCGGGGGTGCACGAGCACCTCGAACTGGGCCTCGGCCGACTGGACCTGACCGCAGCACTGAACACACTGCACGACATCGGATATCGGGGCATCGCGGCCGTGGAACTGCCGCGACACTCGCATGACGCGCCGGGCGTTGCCGCCCGAAGCATGCGGGAGCTCCACCGGGCATGGGAGGCACGATGACGAACACCTGGGTCGAGGACGGAGTCCGGGAGGTGGAGGCCGATCCCGGGCGGATCGCGGGTCTCTTCCCTGCAGCCGGGCGGGCCGTAGGGCGGGAACCGATCAAGCCGGATTCAGACCCACTCGGACTCGTGCACGGTACCGTCGACGACCGCGCCCGGGAACGCCTGGTGCAGGCACTGCTGGCCGCCGTTCCGCCGCACGATGCGGCACGGATGCTCCGCGAGCTGTACCGATTCGGCGATGACGCGGAACGACGCGGAGTGCTCAGGGGCCTCAACGCCGCGATGACCCCCGCGGAGCCCGTGATCGCGACGGGACTGGACCTCGTCGCCGATGCGCTCCGCACGAACGACCCGCGGCTGGTCGCTGCGGCCCTTGGCGCTTTCAGCGGCAGGTACATCGACCAGTACGGCTGGCGCCACGGCGTGCTCAAGGCGGTCTTCATGGGCGTCCCGCTGACAGCGGTGTCCGACGTCGACCGACGCGGCGACGCCGAGCTCGCCCGCATGGCCTCCGCCCTCATCGCTGAGCGGCGAGCGGCGGGTCGTTCCATCAGCACCGACATTGCGCGGCTCGCCGCCACAACCCAGCCAGGAGGCTAACAGTGCGAATCTTCGATCCCCACATCCACATGAGCTCGCGCACGACCGACGACTACACAGCGATGTACGGGGCAGGTGTCCGGGCCGTTGTGGAACCCGCGTTCTGGCTGGGCCAGCCACGCACGAGTGTCGGCAGTTTCACCGACTACTTCGACGCGCTCATCGGCTGGGAGCGATTCCGCGCAGCCCAGTACGGCATCCGGCATCACTGCACGATCGCCCTCAACCCGAAAGAAGCCAACGACCCCCGGTGCCGCGAGGTTCTCGAGGTTCTGCCCCGCTATCTCGCCAAGGATGGCGTGGTTGCGGTTGGCGAGGTCGGCTACGACTCGATGACTCCTGAGGAAGACGAGGTGTTCGCCGCGCAGCTCGCCATGGCCAGGACGTTCGCGCTGCCGGCGATGGTGCACACCCCGCACCGGGACAAAGCCGCTGGAACAGCCCGAACACTCGACGTCGTGCGTGAATCGGGACTCGCCCCTGGCATGGTCGTGGTCGATCACCTCAACGAGACGACGGTCGGCGCCGTGGCCGACAGCGGCTGCTGGATGGGATTCTCGATCTACCCCGACACGAAGATGGACGAGCAGCGCCTCGTCGCGATTCTGCGCGAGTACGGAACGGAGCGCGTGCTCGTGAACTCGGCAGCCGATTGGGGGCACTCCGACCCGCTCAAGACCCACAAGGCCGGACTGGCCATGCTCGACGCCGGATTCACCGAACACGATGTCGATGTCGTGCTCTGGCAGAACCCGGTGTTCTTCTTCGGCCAGAGCGGTCGCCTGCACCTCGACCCGGTGCCGGGGTTCGCGGCAGCCGAACCACCGCTCGCGGGCGTGACCTTCGAGGGCAATTCCGTACTGCGAGGAGCGAGGATCTGATGGAGCTTTCCTACTGCACGAACGTGCACCCGGCCGAGGATCTCGCCGGCGTACTCGAGCAACTCGATGCCTTCGCCGGGCCGGCACGGCGGGCGGCAGGGCTCCCTGAGCTGGGCGTCGGCCTGTGGTTGCCCGCCGACCTCGCACGGCAACTCGCGGAGAGCAGGGAGGACAGGGAGTTGCTGCGGGAGCGTCTCGAAGCCAACGCGCTCGTGCTCCGCACGATCAACGCATTCCCCTATGCCGCGTTCCACGCCGACGTCGTGAAGCTCGACGTCTACCTTCCCGACTGGACGGACCCGCGTCGGGCCGCGTACACGCTCGACTGCGCCGACGTCCTCGCCGCGCTCCTGCCGGAGGGTGCCGACGGCAGCATCTCGACCCTCCCGCTCGGCTGGCGTGAGCCGTGGACCGCGGACGCGGACAGCCGGGCATCAGCCGCGCTGAAGTCGGTGTCAGATGGCCTCCGCGTCCTCCGCGAGGAGACAGGGCGTACGGTGCGGATCGCCATCGAGCCGGAGCCTGGCTGTGTGCTCGACACCGTGACCGATGTCGTCGAGTGGCTCGCCGCCCGCACCGGCGACGACGGCATCGACCCCGAGTTCGTCGGCATCTGCCTCGACACCTGTCACCTCGCGGTGTCGTTCGCCGACCCCGCGGCGGCGGTGCGCCTGATCGCCGACGCGGGACTCCGGGTGGTGAAGGTGCAGGCGTCGGCCGCGCTGCACGTCGCCGATCCCGCGGACCCAGCGAGCCGTGATGCGGTGGCGGCGTTCGTCGAACAGCGTTACCTGCACCAGACGCGCGAGCTGTCTGCCGACGGAAACGTTCTCGCCGTCGACGACCTGCCGGAGGCCCTCGACGGACTTCCGGCTCGCGGGCCGTGGCGGGTGCACTTCCATGTGCCTCTCCACCTCGCGCCGCGGGCGCCGTTGACCGCCACCACCGAGGTGCTCAGGGCGGCGCTCGATGCGGTCAGGAGCATTCCCCATGGGGATGAGGCGCACCTCGACGTCGAAACCTACACGTGGAGTGTGTTGCCCGACGGTGTCGACGACCTGGTCGCAGGCATCGCCGGCGAGGTTCGGTGGGCCGCTACCGAGCTGCTCGGGCTCGCCGTCGCCCCTCCCGGGACATCCGTCCCCGGAATGGCGGGCGTGCCGTCATGACATCGGTACTCCTCCTCGACGTTGTCGGGCTGACCACGCGCGCTCTCGCGTGCATGCCGCGGCTCAGCGCCCTGGCCGCCTCCGGGGCCCAAGCCCGGCTGGTCACCGTTCTCCCGGCCGTGACCTGCAGCGTCCAGTCGACGATCCTCACCGGCCTGTCCCCGGCCAGGCATGGGATCGTCGGGAACGGCTGGTATTTTCGCGACGTGGGCGAGGTGCACCTCTGGCGCCAGCACAACGCCCTCGTGCAGGGCGAGAAGGTGTGGGAGACGGCGCGGCGGGCTCGCGCCGACTTCACTGCCGCGAACATCGGCTGGTGGTACGCGATGGGCGCGACAACGGACATCACCGTCACGCCCCGCCCGATCTACCACGCCGACGGGCGCAAGTCGCCGGACTGCTACGTGCGCCCGGCCGCCCTGCACGACGAGCTGACGGGCGCCCTCGGCGAGTTTCCCCTCTTCCAGTACTGGGGCCCGACGGCTTCGTTGCGGTCGAGTCAGTGGATCGTCGATGCCACGCGCAAGATCATGCGTGAGGAGCGGTCGGACCTCGTGATGGCCTACCTGCCCCACCTCGACTACGACCTCCAGCGCTTCGGTCCGGACTCGCCCGAGGCCGATCGCGCGGCCGCCGAACTCGATACCGCGCTGGCCCCGCTGCTGGATGACGCGCTGGCCGCCGGCGTCACCGTCCTCGCGCTCGCGGAGTACGGGATCGCGCCGGCCACGCAGCCGGTCGACATCAACCGGGTGCTCCGTGCCGAGGGGTTGCTGGAGGTGTACACCCAGGCCGGGCTCGAGCAACTCGACCCGTGGACCTCGCGTGCTTTCGCCGTGGCCGACCACCAGGTCGCCCATGTCTATGTCGCCGACCCCCGCGACGTTCCCCGGGTGCGGGATCTTCTGCGGCACGTGCCCGGCGTCGACGAGGTGCTCGACCGCGAAGCCCAGGCGAGATACGGCCTCGACCACGAGCGATCCGGAGAACTCGTGGCGATCGCGCAACCGGGGGCATGGTTCACCTATTACTACTGGCTCGACGACGACAGGGCACCTGAGTTCGCCCGGGGCGTGGACATCCACCGCAAGCCCGGGTACGACCCCGCTGAACTGTTCTTCGACCCCGCGGACAGGCTCGCGAAGGCGAAGGCAGGGGTGGGGCTCCTGCGCAAGAAGGCGGGGCTGCGCTACGCGATGAACGTCGTCCCGCTGGATCCGTCATGGGTGCGCGGCACACACGGGCGACTGCCGAACTCGAACGCCGATACGCCGCTGCTGCTCTGCTCGGATGCCGGGCTGGCGTTCTGGGACTCGGCATCCGAAACGGTGCCAGCCGCGAGTGTTCGCGACCTCATTCTGCAGGCAGCGGGAGTAGGGCAGGCGGTGACCGGGCGGTGAACGTCGTGCGGCGCCGCACGTTACTACGCTGGGATCGCTGACCACTCGCGCTCGAGGATGGCGTAGATGCCGGTGTCCTCCCAGCGGCCCTTGATGAACATGTCCTCGACGAAGTGCGCCTCTTCGCGCATGCCCAGTCGCAGGCAGAGGCGAACGGATGCCGTGTTCTCCGGCGTGAGGGACGCGATGATCCGGTGCGCGCCCATCGTCTCGAAGCCGAGCGCGAGGAGCGCCCGTGCCGATTCGGCGGCGTACCCCTGCCCCGCGACATCCGGGTGGAAGACCCAGCCGATCTCGAGGGTCGAGTACTCGGCGTTGTCGACGGTGAAGTACATCTGACCGATCACGCGGTCGTCGCACCGGCGCTCGACGGCGAGCTGCAGGTAATCACCGTTCTCCTCGAGCCGGGTGCGCTGGGCATCCTCCGCGATCCGTGTGGCGACCGTCGCGCGGTCGCGCGGTTCATAGAGGAGGTACTGGCAGACATCCGCCCGCGACTGCCACGAGTGGATCGCGTCGGTGTCGGCATCCGTTTCGAGGCGGAGGACCAGACGTTCGGTCTCGATCGGCTCGCGGAACTCGAGTGGGTGCATGCCTCATGCTAGCGAGGTGGCCGCAAGCAACGAGATACCATCAAGCACCGAAACGCCGCGTTCTGAGCAGGTTTTGGTGCGTTTCTGGCTTCTCGCGAGCGGCGTCGACGTCAGAGCAGGCCGAGTTCGAGCGCGAGGGTGACGGCGCGGGTGCGGTCAGAAACACCGAGTTTTTCGAACACGTGCAGCAGGTGCGTCTTCACCGTCGCCTCGCTGATGAACAGGCGTCCGGCGATGGCGGGGTTGCTGTTGCCCGCCGCGACCAGGCGGAGCACGTCGAGTTCCCGTGCGCTGAGCTTCGGGCGCGGAGGGGACGCCTCCTGGCGCATCCGCGCGACGAGCTTCGCCGCGATCGCGGGTGCGAGAACGGTCTGTCCGCCCACGACGCTCCGCACTCCGGCGAGGATCTCCTCCTGCGGCGCGGCCTTGAGCAGGTAGCCGCTGGCGCCGGCTTCGATCGCACCGAGGATGTGGTCGTCGGTCTCGTAGGTGGTGAGGATGAGCACGCGGGTGCCTGGCACTGATTCGATGATGAGCGCGGTCGCCGCCGCGCCGTCGATCTCGGGCCCGTCCGCCACCGGCATCCGGAGGTCCATGAGCACGAGATCCGGCCGGTGCTCCTGGGCGAGGGCAACCGCCTCCGCCCCGCTCGCCGCCTCGGCGACCACGTCGATGTCGTCGGCGAGGGCGAGCAGGGCGGCGATCCCTGAGCGCACGATGGGGTGGTCGTCGGCGACGATCACCCGGATGGGTCGAACGGTCACGATGCTGTGTCCTTCACGAGGGGGATGTCGACGGTGAGCTCCGTGCCTGAGCCGCTTGTGGCATCCGCCACGGTCAGCGATCCGCCGACCAGGCCCACCCGGTCGCGCATGCCGCTGAGGCCGAACCCGTGTTCGTCGCCGGGCTGGAATCCGCCCAGCCCGCGGCCGTTGTCCGCGACCCGCAGGCGAACGCTCGTGTCGGATTGGGTGATGGTGACGGATGCCGCGCGCGCGTTCGCGTGCTTGCGCACGTTGGCGAGTCCCTCCTGCACGCACCGCAGCAGCACGACCTCGACGTCGCGGGGCAGTTCGGTGGGCGACGCTTCGGTCGTCACGGTGACGCCGGTCTCGCGGGTGAAGCGCTCGCCGAGTCGGGCGAGGGTGTCGGCGAGCGAGGCGTCGCGCTGCGGGAGACCGGCATTGGCGGCGACGAGCGAGCGGGCTTCGCTGAGGGCTTCGCGGGCGGTCGACTCGATCATCTCGAGGGTGGAGTCCGCGGTCGGCTGTTCGAGCCGTGCGCGCTGCGCGAGCATGACGACGCTCGTGAGGCTCTGGGCGATCGTGTCGTGGATTTCGCGGGCGATGCGTTCCCGCTCGGCGGTGGCACCGGCATCCCGGCTCAGCGCCGCAAGCTCGCCCTGGGCGGCCTGCAGGTCGTCGAGCAGGCGCTGGCGTTCCTCGCCGTACTCGGCGATGTTCGTGATCCAGAGACCGAGGGCGAGGCTGAAGCCGAGCGAGAGGCCACCGATGAAGAGGCCCTGGAGAATCCCCGCCGCGCCCTCGTCGATGCCGATGATGAAGCCGACGGTGATCGTGACGGACGCACCGATGTTGGCGAGCACGGCCTGTTTCCTGGTGAGCGAGACCACCCAGAGCAGCGGGTAGACGATGACCTGCGCCGTGACGATGTTCGGTTGGAAGGCCGCGCCGACGGCGAGAATGAGGATGAGGCCCACCTGCAGGGCGATGCTCGGCGCCATCGACGTCGGGGGCGGCTCGCGGTCCCCAGCGCCGATGAGCCTGCGGCCGAAGGCGGCATAGAGGACGCCGATCAGGGCGAGGGCGATCCAGGCGGCCCACCGGTCGGGGCCGTCATCGGCGATCGCCACGGTCGTGCCGACGATCAGGAGGGTCGCCGTCACCGCGATATCCCACCACTTCGGATTGGTCACGAAACTACTCTCTCGTATTTCGGTCGGCGGTACTGGGCGAGATCACCCGAAGCGGACGAGGTCACCCGGTACGCCGGGTGTTCTCGTCCGCAACGGATGACCTGGGCAGCGATCAGCTGTCCTTGCGGATCCAGCGGAAGGTGAGCCGGCAGAGCACGAGCCCGACGACGCACCAGACGAGCAGGTTGACGGCGACCCAGCCGAGGTCCCACGTGCCGTTCTGCTCCAGGGCGGCGAAGCTCTCGGGCAGGAACACCGACCGCATCCCCTGCGCCAGCCACTTGAGCGGGAACAGGCTTGCGATGTTCTGCAGCCATTCCGGAAGCATCGTGAACATCAGGTAGACCCCGGAGATGAACTGCAGCACGAGCACGATGGGGATGACCACGGCCGTCGCACTCTTGCCCGTTCGCGGAACGGACGACAGCGCGATGCCGAGCACGGCCGAGGTGACGATGCCGAGCAGGTAGAGCCAGGCGAGCGTCAGCCACTTCTCGGGTTCGGTCGGCAGCTCAATGCCGAAGACCACGCTCGCGACCAGCAGGAGCAGCACGAGCTGGGCGAATGAGGTCACGAAGACCTGGCCCATCTTGCCCAGGAAGTAGCTCATCACCGGCAGGGGCGAGCCGCCCAGCCGTTTCAGCGTGCCGTCGCTCTTCTCCATGGCGATGTCGGTGGCGAGGTTTTGCACCCCGGAGAGCAGAATGCCTGCGGCGATCATCCCGGGCAGGAAGTAGGCGCCCTGGCTGATGCCACCGCTGCCGTCGGGGTTCGTGCCGACGTTGCCGCTCGTCGAGAACGCCGTGGCGAAGATCGAGAGCATGACGATCGGGAAGAGGAAGGTGAAGAAGACCTGGTCTCCCACCCGGAAGTAGACCCGGATCTCGTAGGCGATGCGTTTCAGGCCGAGGCGGATGCCGCGACCGCGTGAGAGGGCGGGGAGCCCGGTGGAGACGGGCCTGGTGAGTGTTTGCTCAGACATGTGCTGTTTCTCCTGGAATGAGCGCGGTGGACGGAACGCGGCTGGCCCCGACGAGGCCGAGGTAGATGTCCTCGAGGGTCGGCCGGAGGATCTCGAGGTCGCGCGGCTCACCGTCGGTGGCTGCGTGGAGGCGCGCGGCGAAGGCGGCGGGTTCGGATGTGCGTTTCTCGTGCAGCCCGGATTCGTCGCGCCAGCGGACGACCGGAGTCCTGGCATCCGCTCCGCCGATGGTGTCGACCGGTCCGATCTCGACGAGCCGGCCTGCCGCGATGACGGCGACTCGATCGGCGAGCTGGGCGGCTTCGTCGAGGTAGTGGGTGGTGAGCAGGATGGTCGTACCGTCGGCCTTGAGCGAGCGGATGAGCTGCCAGAACTGGCGGCGGGCCTCAGGGTCGAAACCGGTGGTCGGCTCGTCGAGGAAGAGCAGTTGTGGCCGGCCGATCACCCCGAGCGCGACGTCGACGCGACGGCGCTGGCCGCCGGAGAGCTTGCCGATGCGGGTCTTCGCCTTCTCGGTGAGCCCGACGGCCGCAATCACCTCGTCGACGTTCCGGGGGCGGTCGTAGTAGGCAGCGAACTGCTCGACCTGCTCGCGAACGGTGACGTGCGCTGCTTCGGCGCTCGACTGGAGCACGATGCCGAGCCGCGCCTTCCAGGCGAGGTCGGCCTTCTGCGGGTCGACGCCGAGCACGCGGACGGTTCCGCTCGTGCGGTCCCGGTACCCCTCGAGGATCTCGATGGTGGTCGACTTGCCGGCTCCGTTGGGGCCGAGGAGGGCAAAGGTCTCACCGCGACAGATGTCGAAGCTCACGTCGTCGACGGCGGCGAGGCTGCCGTAGCGCTTGCCGAGGTTTTCGACCTCGACGATGGGAGTGCTTGTAGCGTGCTGGTTCATGCTTCCAGCGTGCCCGCGTTGCGCATGCCCTGGTAGCGGTGATCCGGCTGAATCCGGCATCAACCGATCGGTGGATGCTGCGGCAGCGGATGCGACGGGTTCAGCCGCCCGCTGGCGTTTTTGCAGCGCGCGGGTGCGGGTTCACGCGCGCCCGGCAGAGCCACCCGCGCGGTCATCCCTCGTCGCGCACGACGTCCGGCGCCGCGAGCATCGCGTCGAGCACCGGCAGAAGCTCGGGGAGAGAGCGGCAGCCCTGCCGTTCCACGAAGTGACCGCCGCCCGGGATGATCGTCAGCGGGGCGTCCAGGCTCCGGGCCAGGGCCGCGGTGATCGGCGGCGCGACGGTGGTGTCGTCGTCCGACCCGAACACGTGCCGCCGAGGTGCGCCCGCGCGAATCGACGCGAAGTCGAGCGGTGCCGCCGTGAACGCGTCGAGTTTGCGGAGGTTCGGCAGCGGCTGGGCGAACCCGGCCACGAGGACGAGCCCGCGGAGCGACCACGGACCCGGCAGGGTATCGAGCAGCCGGAGCGTGGTGACCGACCCCAGGCTGTGGCCGATCAGGATCGTGTCGTCGTCGACCTCGCCGACGGCATCCCGCAGCGTCTCGAGCCACGGCCCGGGCTGGGGCCTGGTCGAGTTCGGCAGGGCAGGCACCTGCACGACGCCCTCATCGAACTGCCCGACGAGCCACGGGAACCAGTGCTTCTCGGGTGAGGCGAGGTAGCCATGCGCGACGACGATCCGGGGAGCCATAGCTCGAGTCTGCCAGCACCGTCTCCTCCTCCCGAACGCCCAACAGGATGCAGAGGGAGAATCCGGCCACTTCCTCCTGTTGGGGGTGCGCCAGGCCCGGTCCCTCCGGTCGGGCGGCGACGCACAAGCCGCAGACGTTAGGCGCCCGTGCGCATCCACGCCGTCGTGCGGGCCCGCAGCCCGAGCGTCACCGCGCGCGCGCCGAGGTACCCGATCGCGAACGCAGCGGTGAGCAGGGAGAGGCCCATGGCATCCGAGGGCGCTGCCATGAGAACCCACAGGGCCAGCGGCACGAACACCGCGACGTTCAGGATGCCCGTGAGCGCGAGATACCGCGCGTCACCGGCTCCGATCAGCACCCCGTCGAGCACGAAGACGAACCCGGCCAGCGGGGTGCTGATGCCGAGGATCACGAGGCTTGGCATCAGCAGCCGGGCCAGTTCCGGGTCGCCGGTGAACAGCAGCCCGGCGACGCCCGAGGTGGCGATCACGAGGAGGCCGAGCACGAGTCCTGCACCGACCCCCCACTGCAGGCACCGGGCGAGGATCGCGCGAACGAGGGTCGTGTCGGCGGCACCGAGGCCCTTGCCGATGAGCGCCTGCGCGGCGATCGCGAGCGCGTCGAGCGCGAAGGCGGTGAGGGTGAACAGGGTCATCACGATCTGGAACCCGGCCAGTTCCGCGGTGCCCAGGCTCGTCGCGACGAACGTGGCCAGGAGGATCGCGGCGCGCAGGCTCACCGTGCGCACGAACAGCCAGCCGCCCGAGAGTGCCGACCCTGAGATGCCCTCCCGGTGCGGCCGGACCGTCGCGCCCGTGCGGCGCGCGTGGCGCAGCACCACAGCGAGGTAGGCGATCACCATGCCCCACTGCGCGAGCACCGTGCCCAGGGCCGCCCCGGCGATGCCGAACTCGAGCTGATAGATGAGCACGAAGTTGAGCGCGATGTTCGCCGCGAATCCGGCCGTCGCGACAAGAAGCGGGGTGCGGGTGTCCTGCAGCCCGCGCAGCAGCCCCGTCGCCGCGAACACGAGGAGCATCGCCGGAAGCCCGGCCATCGAGATCGAGAGATAGATGGATGCCTGCTCCGTCACCTCCGGCGACGCCCCGAACGGTGCGACGAGGAGAGGTGTGGCGAACCAGCCGGAGACGCCGAGCACCAGGCCGAGGCCGAGCGCGAGCCACAACCCGTCGATGCCGACCGAGACCGCCCCGCGCTCGTCGCCGGCACCGAGCCGCCGGGCGACCGCCGGCGTCGTCGCGTAGGCGAGGAACACCATGAGCCCGATGATGGTCTGGATCACGACGCCCGCGATGCCGAGCCCGGCCAGCGGCGTGATGCCGAGGTGCCCCACCATGGCCGAATCGGCGAGCAGGAACAGCGGTTCGGCGATCAGCGCGCCGAGAGTGGGGACCGCGAGGCGCAGGATGTCGCGGTTCACGGTGGTCACCAGAGCGAGCCTATCCCCAGGGGCGTCTCACCTCGATCGATGTGCCACGTATTGCGCTCCCGCGGATCGGTGGACGACAGAGTTCGGCCACTCGAGAGCCAAAACAGCATTGTGTGGCGACTCGACTCGTGGCTGTGGCGACTCGATCCGAGGGCTTCCGCGCCGAACCCCGGCCCGGGTAGTCTCGCGGCCATGATCGGACAACTGCGGAGCGTCGTCATCGACTGCCCGAATCCCGACGAACTCGCCTCGTTCTACCAGGAGCTGCTCGGCATGGACCGCGTCTCCGACGAGGTCGACTGGGTCGCCATCTCCACCGGCCCGGGAACCGCCCGGGTCGCCTTCCAGCTCGTCGACCCGTACACCCCGCCACAGTGGCCCGGACAGCTCGTGCCCCAGCAGATGCACCTCGACGTGAGGGTCGACGACCTCGATGCCGCCGAGGAGCAGGTCCTCGCGCTCGGGGCGACGGATGCCGGCTACCGCGAAGCCGATTTCCGGGTCTATCTCGACCCCGCCGGGCATCCGTTCTGCCTCGTCGACGTGAGCCCTGCAACCCCTTAACAACGCCGAAGTACAGGCGTAATGTCCGCAGCATGAGTACGGTGATCTCAGCCCAGGACCTGCGGAAGTACTACGGCAGGACGCGAGCCCTCGACGGCCTCGACCTCACCGTGACGACGGGCGAGATCCACGGTTTCCTCGGCCCGAACGGCGCGGGCAAGTCGACGACGATCCGCATCCTCCTCGGCCTGGCCCGGGCCACCTCCGGCAGCGTGACGGTGCTCGACAGGAATCCCTGGACGGATGCCGTGGCACTCCACCGCAAAATCGCCTACGTCCCCGGCGGCGTCGCCCTCTGGCCCACCCTGACCGGTGGCGAGGCGATCGACCTGCTCAGCCGGCTCCGGGGCATCGACGACCCGGTGCAATACGCGGCGCGACGGGAGCACCTCACCGAGGCCTTCCAGTTCGATCCGAGCCGCAAGGGCCACACGTATTCGACCGGGAACCGCCAGAAGGTCGCCCTCATCGCCGCCCTGGCGACGCCGGCCAGCCTGTACCTGCTCGACGAACCCACCGCGGGGCTCGACCCCCTGATGGAAGCGGTCTTCCGCCGGGAACTCTCCGCCGTCGTGGCCGACGGAGCCACCGCTCTTCTCTCCAGCCACATCCTCAGCGAGGTCGAGCAGCTCTGTGACCGGGTCAGCATCATCCGCGCCGGCCGCATCGTCGAGACCGGCACACTTGCCGACCTGCGGCACCTCACCCGCACCGAGGTCGCCTTCTCCCTGGACGGCCTCGCCGAGGCCGACCTGCGTGACATCCCAGGCAGCCACGACCTCGTGATCGACGGACCGCGCGCGCGGTTCACCGCGGACAGCGACGAGCTCGTCGACGTGCTGCCGACCCTGGCACAGCTCCGGGTCCGCGGCCTCACCGTCACCCCGCCGTCGCTCGAGGAGCTGTTCCTCAGCCACTACGGCGACCTCTCGACCGATGTCGCCCGCCAGACGCGCCGCGCCGCGCGCCACAGCCGGGTCGGGCGATGACCACCCTCGCGATCCTCATCCGTCATCGGATCAGACGTGACAGGATCCAGATCCCGGTGTGGCTGGCGTCGATCGCGGCCCTTCTCCTGTTCTCGGCGCTCGCCCTCCAGGACACGTTCGGTGACGTGACCGAGCGGACGCTCCTCGTTCGACTCGCCTCGGCGAACCCGGCGATCATGTTCATCCGTGGCGTGCCGCAAGGCACAGGCGCCGCTGCGGTCCTGATCTTCACGGTCCTCGCCTTTCTCGGGGTGCTGGTCGGCCTCATGAACACGTTCCTGGCGGTCCGCCACCTGCGCGCCGAGGAGGAGAGCGGGCGGGCCGACCTCGTCGCGTCGACCCCCGCTGCCAGGGCGTTCCCGCCGCTGGCAACGCTCCTGTACGGCCTCCTCGTGAACGCCGTGCTGGCGGTCGCGGTCGCCGGATGCCTTCTTCTCGCCGGTCAGGACCCAGCCGGCTCGGTCGTCACGGGCCTGGCGCTCGCCGCCATCGGGGTCGTCTTCCTCACCGTCGGCGGTGTGGCATCCGAACTCATGCCGAGTGCCCGGGCAGCGAACGGCCTCGCCGTCGGAGCCGTCCTCTTCAGTTACCTGCTGCGCGGGATCGCGGATGCCTTCGGAACCGTGTCCGATGACGGGCTGAGCGTCGAGAGCTCCTGGCTGGCCTGGCTGTCACCGATCGGCTGGGCCCAGAAGACGCGGCCGTTCACCGAGGACACCCTTGCGCCGCTTCTGCTGAGCCTCGCTGCCGCGGGCGTGTTCGTGGGCGTCGCGGTGCTCATCATGGCGCGCAGGGACACCGGCGCCAGCGTCCTGGCGACCAATTCGGGCCGGACGACGGCCCTGCCGACCCTCGCCGGCCCGTTCGGGCTGGCCTGGCGGTTGCAGTGGCCCTCGACTGTCGCATGGTGCGTCGGGGCAGCCGCATTCGGGGTCTTCGGTGGATCGCTCGGAACGGCAGTGGCGACATCCGACCTGGGAAACAGCCCGATCGCCGACCAACTTGCCCGGCTCTCGCGGGGCGGCGACACCCTGACCGAAGCCTTCATCTCGGTCATCTTCACGATCATCGGCGTGGTCGCGGCCGGCTGCGCCATCCAGGCCATCGTCCGGATGCGGCAGGAGGAGTCGCACGTCGGCGGGGAGCTCGTTCTGGCAACACCGGTGTCGCGGGACCACTGGGCAGGGTCGTACATCGGAATCGGGGCCATCGCGGTCGTGCTCGTCCTCGCGACCGGCGCGACGGCATCCGTTCTCGCGGCCCTCACGGTCGGGGCGCCGGAGGAGAGCATCGAGGACTCGGTGGTGGCGGCCTTCGCCCAGCTTCCGGCGGCCTTGCTCTTCCTCGCGGTCGTGGCGCTCGTCTGGTCGGTCGTGCCGCGGCTCACCGCCGGGCTCGGCTGGGGACTGCTGGTGCTCTCGGTCTTTCTCGGCATCTTCGGTGCCCTCGTCGGGCTGCCGGACTGGACGGCTGAGCTCTCTCCGTTCAGCCACAGCCCCGTGCCGTCCGGCGCGGACACCGACTGGAGCGGGGGGATCGTGATGGCGGGGCTGGCGCTACTGGCCGGCGGCGCAGCATTCATCCTGTTCCGGCGCAGGGATGTGGAGTCCACCTGACGACACGGCGGGTTGCAATTCGGGCCGGGTCTGATCTTTGCGGGTGGCATCCCTCTCACGCGCGAGGGCCAGGTGGTCGGCGCGATCGGTGTCAGCGGAGGCTCGGGCGACCAGGACCACTCGGTCGCCGAGGCGGGGGCTGCTGCGCTCTAGACGCCGGACCCACTCGCCCTGCGGCGGATGCTGCAGGGCGAGTCGAGAATTGACCGCCCGGAACCGCCCGCAGTCTCCTATGGTGGAGGCATGACTGACGTTGCTCTTCCCTCCGGCATCTCTCTCGGCGAACTCGACCAGACCGTTCGGCCGCAAGACGATTTGTACCGGCACGTCAACGGCAAGTGGCTCGCACGAACCGAGATTCCGGCGGATAAGGCACGGTGGGGTTCGTTCCACATGCTCGCGGAAGAGGCGGAGAAGGCGGTCCAAGCGATCATCCTCGAAGCGCAGGATGCCCCGGACGACGAGAACACCGACCCGGAGCAGCGCAAGGTCGGCGACCTCTACGCGAGCTTCATGGACGAGAGCCTGGTCGAGGCGCTCGGCGCGACGCCCATCGCCGGCCAGCTCGCCGCGATCGACAACATCGGGTCGATCGAGCAGCTCGTGCGCACCACGGCGCAGCTGGACCGGGCGGGCGTGAGCGGGTTCTTCCAGCTCTACGTCGACAACGACCCGGGAAACCCCGAGCGGTATCTCGTGCTCCTCGAGCAGGGCGGCATTTCCCTGCCCGACGAGAGCTACTACCGCGACGACAAGTTCGCGTCGATCCGCACCGCGTACGTCTCCCACGTCGAGCAGTTGTTCGAGCTCGTGGCCGAAGGGCTCCCGGGAGGAACGCAGTTCCGGCCCGCCGCCGCCCGCGCCCAGCACGTGTTCGACATCGAAACCGCGATCGCCGCCGTGCACTGGGACAACGTCCGTTCCCGCGACAGCGAAGCCACCTACAACCTGCACACCTGGAACGAAGCGGCCGGCCTCTTCGCCAGCGGGGCCGGAGATCGCGCGCTTCTCGACGCCTGGCTCCAGGCCCTCGGGGCGCCGGAGGGCGCCTTCGATGAGATCGTCGTCCGCCAGCCCAGCTTCTTCACCGGGCTCGGCACGCTCCTGGTGCCATCGAAGCTCGAAGCCTGGAAGGACTGGCTCGCCTGGAAGGTGATCCACGGCGCCGCGCCCTATCTCTCGAACGAATTCGTGGCATCCAACTTCGCCTTCTACGGCCGCACTCTCTCCGGTACGCCGGAGATTCGCGACCGCTGGAAGCGCGGGGTCTCGCTCGTCGAGAGCGTGCTCGGCGAGGCCGTCGGCAAGATCTACGTCGACCGGCACTTCCCGTCGGCGGCAAAGGTGTCGATGGACGTGCTCGTCGCCAACCTGGTCGAGGCGTACCGCCAGTCGATCTCGAAGCTCGACTGGATGGGCAACGACACCCGCAAGCGCGCGCTCGAGAAGCTCGAGAAGTTCACGCCCAAGATCGGTTTTCCGTCGAAGTGGCGCGACTACTCGAGCCTCGACGTGCAGCGCACCGACCTGCTCGGCAACGTCCGACGGGCCAGCCTGTTCGAGTTCAATCGCGAGCTCGGCAAGATCGGCAAGCCGCTCGATCGCGAGGAGTGGTTCATGACTCCCCAGACGATCAACGCCTACTACAACCCGGGATTCAACGAGATCGTGTTCCCCGCGGCGATCCTCCAGTTCCCTTTCTTCGAAGAGGGCCGGGATGCCGCGGCGAACTACGGCGCGATCGGCGCCGTGATCGGGCACGAGATCGGGCACGGCTTCGACGACCAGGGGTCGAAGTACGACGGGAACGGCAAACTCACCGACTGGTGGACCGCCCGGGACCGCAAGGCGTTCGAGAAGCGGACCGCCTCGCTGATCGCCCAGTTCAACTCGCTCGCGCCTGCCCAGGTGCCCGACCACCACGTCAACGGTGCCCTCACGATCGGCGAGAACATCGGCGACCTCGGCGGCCTGTCGATCGCCTGGAAGGCCTACCTCATCTCCCTCCGAGGGCAGGAGCCGCCGGTGATCGACGGCCTCACCGGTGCCGAACGATTCTTCCTGTCCTGGGCCCAGGCCTGGCAGCAGAAAGCCCGTGACGCCGAGGTGATCCGGCTGCTGGCGATCGACCCGCACTCGCCCAACGAGTTCCGCTGCAACCAGATCGTCCGCAACATCGATGAGTTCTACGAGACCTTCGACGTCACGCCCGCCGACGCTCTCTGGCTCGACCCGTCGCAGCGGGTCACCATCTGGTAGTTTCCTGCCCTGGCCGTGGCAAGTCTGCGATACTGAGAGGACGGCCACTTCCGATCGTCCGTGCTTCCCGTGAGGGGCGGACATCCGTTTTTCAGGCCGGACCAGAGCAATCTGTGATCGGCGCGATTTCCGCGACACTGCCGGTCACTCTACGGAAGATCAAGCCAGTGGCACCGTCGACGCAACACCCTGCTGCACCGCAGCCGCGTGGCCGGATTCGGCAACGCGAACGTCGACGCGCCCGGCACCGAGCGGCTGAACCCGCTGAGACGTTCTCGCGGAGCCTGAAAGCGCTCGGTTTCCTCGCCAGGAACGGCGTGCAGGTCTCTGCCCGGGTCACCGATCTCTCCACGGGTGCGGAACTGCTGAGCGTCGACGACTACGTCGTCATGCCGACCGCATCGATCGGCAAGGTCCTGCTGCTTGTGGACGTCGCCGCGCGCCTGGCCGACACCGAGTTTGCGGCGCTCACCATCCTCGACCGTGAGTCGAACGATTCCGTCGGCGACTCCGGGATCTGGCAGCACCTGCAGGCCCCTTCCCTGCCGGTCGCTGACCTCGCCGCCCTGATCGGTGCGACGAGCGACAACCTCGCCACCAACGTGCTGCTGCGACTGATCGGGCTCGACTCCGTTCGCAAGCGAGCCGAGGCGATCGGGCTCAAGCGCACAGCGCTCCTCGACCGTGTGCGCGACCAGCGCGGGCCCGACGATGCCCCGCATCTGTCGGTCGGCTCGATGAAGGAGATCGCCTGGCTGTTCTCGGCTCTTGCCCGGGGTGAGATCGTCGACCAGTCCACGAGCCAGCGCGTGGCCGGCTGGTTGTCGCTCAACGCAGACCTGTCGATGGTGGCCTCCGCGTTCGGCATGGATCCGCTGTCGCACCGCGCCGGGGATCACGGCCTCCAGATGTTCAACAAGACCGGGGCGGACCCCGGCATTCGCGCCGACGCCGGGGTGGTGCGCGGGCCGCGGGCCGGGGTTGCCTACGCCGTCGCCGTGTCGTTCGCCGACACCGACCTGTCGACGAGGCTCGCCGTGTACGACGCCATGCACACCGTCGGCCTCGACGTGGTGGAGTACATCCACTGACGTCCGGCTGCTGTCGCCCTCCTCGGTCACAAACGGCTGTTCGCGCCGTGCTCGGTCGAGAACGGCTGGATTTTCTTCGAGTTCGTGACCCTTTTCGGCGGAGCAAGCGCTCGAGGGAAGGGTGCGGTCGCGTTTGCGGTTGCACCAGGCACCGGTTCAAGAAGTGGGGACACCATGGGTAAGGTTCTGCAGATGCGGCTGGTGGTCGAGGCCGACGATTACGACGCTGCCGTCGCGTTCTACCGTGACGCGCTCGGGCTCGACGAGGAGGCCGCGTTCCAGGGCGAGGGCGATGCCCGCGTGATGATCCTCGATGCCGGCCGCGCGACCCTCGAGATCATCAACCCGGCGCAGAAGCGCCTGATCGATGACGTCGAGGTGGGTCGGCCGGTCGCCCCGAAGTTCAGGCTCGCCTTCGAGGTGACGGATGCCGCCGGCACGACCGAGACCCTCACCGCGGCTGGTGCAACGCTCGTCGCCGAGCCGACCGAGACGCCGTGGCGGTCGCTGAACGCGCGGCTCGAGGCCCCGGACCTGCAGATCACGGTGTTTCAGGAGCTCGACGGACCCCGGTGACCAACTGGGGCGGCCACGCCACGTATTCACTTACTCCGGACCGGTTCACTCGGTGCGCCGGGTGTTCTCGTCCGCAACGGGTGAATTCGTGACGGGGCATCCGTCGATTTGTCACCCACCCGAGGTCCAGATATAGTTGTAGCTTCAAGTTCTCGCCCCTGGCGGGAACGATTGTGCAACGAAAAGGAACTCCGCTATGCCTGCCTTCCGCTCCGCCCTCCGCCAGACCATCGGCCTCACGCTCCTCCGCGTCGTCGTCGGCATCATCTTCGTCCTGCACGGCGCGCAGAAGACCTTCGAGCAGACGTTCCCCGGCGTTCAGGGCTTCTTCGAAAGCCTCGGTATTCCTCTGGCCGCGGTCGCGGCTCCCGCCGTGTCGCTGCTCGAACTCGTCGGCGGCGTGCTCCTGATCGTCGGAGCGTTCACCCGCATCATCGCTGCCCTGCTGACGATCAACATGATCGTGGCCATCGCGACGTTCCATGCCGCCCTCGGCTTCTTCGTCGACGCCGGCGGTTACGAATTCGTGCTGCTGCTCGCTGCCGCCGCCATCGCGATCGCACTCATCGGCCCTGGCACGTTCAGCGTCGACGAACTGATCGCCAGCGCCCGCCGCCGTCGCGCTGCCGTTGTCGCTGCGCCGGAGCCGGTCGCCGTCTGACGTTGCGCGAGGGCAGCCCCGGGCGTCGCCCGGGGCTGTTCGCAAAACGTCGGAGACATTCGCACGACCGGACGGATTGCAGATCACTCTGCCCCGGTCGTACAAATCGTCCGCAGCCGGAGACCGCGTGAGTACGGCTCAGTCGATGAGGCCCATCGCGGCCAGGCGCCTCAGCACGTCTGTGCCGGCCGGTGGGCAGCGGTGCGCATCAGCGGTCGTCACCCAGTGCACTTCGCTGACCTCGGCGCTCGGCTGCGGTTCGCCATCGGTTTCCGCCGCGAAGACGACCATGCGCACCTGGCGCCCATCGGGTTCGCCATGCGCCTGGGTCACCACGGTGAACAGTTCGCGCACGGTGTCGGCCACGAGTTCGACGGCCACCTCTTCGCGGGTTTCGCGGGCGGCAGCATCCGCCGCGGACTCGCCCGGGTCCACCTTGCCGCCGGGCAGGTAGAGCACGTCACGATTGCGTGCGGTGACCATGAGCATCCGGCGGTCGCGGATCAGCGCGACGGCCGCCACCGAGATGTCGGGGAGCGCGCTCACGCCGTGTGCTCGCCAGTGCCGTCGCCGGCGACCGCGCCGAGCACAGCCGAGGCTGCCGATGAGCGCACGAGCAGGTCGACAGCATCTGTGACGGCATCCAGCGTCTCCTGCCGGTGCAGAATCCGGAAGTGGCCGTCGACGGGAAGCTTCACGTTCGTCGCGCCGATGAGCACGCTGCCGTCCGGCACGTGCGGGTCGAATCCGCCGAAGATCGAGACGATCTTGGCGTTGACGCTCGTGTTGCTCCCGAGGCTGACGATGGTCTCGTGCGTCGGAATGAACGCCCGAAGGGTCTGCCCGAGCACATAGCGGGCATAGCGCGAGCCGGCGAACGGCGTGCACACAGCGACCAGCCCGCGCAGGTGGAGGTCCTCGGAGAACGACACCAGCATGTGCTTGCCCACGAGGCCGCCCTTGCTGTGCGCGACGATCAACCGGCCCGCCGGATTCGCCGAGACGAGCGACAGTGCCCGCGCGAGCCGCTCCGAAGTCTCGACGATCGGGCGGCGGTTGTAGCCCAGCCCGTGCACCACGCTGATCGGGTAGCCGGCCGCGTTGAGGCGCTCGGCGATCGGGCGCAGAAAGCTCCACCGTTCGTACACCCCGGGGATCAGCACGATCGTGGGCTTGCCGGGGTCGCCGGTGCTGAACTCGGGCGGCACCGACCAGGCCAGGATCGATCGGGCGTGCACGAGGCCGGCATCGACGTAGTCCATCGCCCACACCCCGAGGTTGTGCAGCAGTTTGTTCACCGTCGTCCCTCCGCGTGGCGGGCGATCAGGCTGCCCACCGTCTTACCGTTGGTCATCATGACCTCGTGTCCGGTCCCGGGTACCTGCACGAGCCGGCACCGCGGAACCGTTGCGACGATCCGGTCGACCCAGCTCTTCGGGCAGAGCCGGTCCTCGCTGCCCCGCACGACAAGCGTGTCTGCCAACACCCGAGGCAAGGTCTCCTCGACCCGGTGCTCCATCATCGTGCGCAGCGTCTTGAAATACCAGCGCGGCCCGGCCTTCAGGTAGTACACGAGACCGAACCCGAGAACGCGGACCTGTGCGCCCCAGAGGTCCTGCAGCAGCCGCAGCGCCTGGACCCGGGCGCCACGTTCCTCCGGGTTGACCGTTGGGCTGATCAGGACAATCCGCTCAAAGAGCTCCGGATGCCGCGCCGCCGCCTCGACAGCGACCTGCGCACCCATGGAATGGCCCACGAGCACCGGGTTCGGGATTCGCAGGCGTTCCACCAGTTCAGCGATGAGGTCGCCCGACTGGCGCAGGTCGAGGGGTGCCTCCGGCTCGGGCGCGTCGCCGAAACCGGGGAGGTCGAGCGCGTAGACCCGCCCGTGCCGGCCCAGCGTGTCGGTGAGGGTTCCCCAGTAGCGCCGGCCCATGCCGATGCCGTGCAGCAGGATGAAGCTGGGCCCGGTCCGGATGCCGCTCTCCGCGATCACCGTGACGCGCTCGCGCGACCGGAACGCGGAGGTGTGCGGGGTGGACATCCCGTCAGTCTACGGAGCCCTCCCGGGCAGCACCCTGAGGGTTGACGGATCCACCGCAGGGGCCCGGCAGCCGGGCCGGAGAGGCGCGGCTAAGCTGGAGAGGCGTCCGTGCAGCCGGCACGGGCCTCTTTTTTGCATCAGGAGCCACAGTGGCCGCATCCAGCCGTCTCGACTCAGTCATCGCCCTCGCCCGCCATCGCGGATTCGTCTTCCAGGCCGGTGAGATCTACGGAGGTTCGAGATCCGCCTGGGATTACGGGCCTCTCGGTGTGGAGCTCAAGGAGAACATCAAGCGCCAGTGGTGGAAGTACATGGTCACCCGCCGTGATGATGTGGTCGGCCTCGACTCCAGCGTGATCCTGCCCAAGAAGGTCTGGGAAGCATCCGGCCACGTCGGTGTCTTCACCGACCCGCTCGTCGAATGCCTCAGCTGCCACAAGCGGTTCCGCGAGGACCACCTCCTCGAAGCGTTCGAAGAGAAGAAGGGGCGTGCCCCGGAGACCGGGATGCTCGAGATCGCCTGCCCCAACTGCGGCACCCGCGGTGAGTGGACGCCTCCGCGCGACTTCAACATGATGCTCAAGACCTATCTCGGCCCGGTCGAAGACGAGTCGGGCATGCATTACCTGCGCCCCGAAACCGCCCAGGGCATCTTCGTCAACTTCGCCAACGTGCTGCAGGCCGCCCGCATCAAGCCGCCGTTCGGTGTCGGCCAGATCGGCAAGAGCTTCCGCAACGAGATCACACCCGGAAACTTCATCTTCCGCACCCGTGAGTTCGAACAGATGGAACTCGAGTTCTTCGTCGAGCCCGGCTCGGACGAAGAGTGGCACCAGTACTGGATCGACTACCGGTTCGCCTGGTACACCGACCTCGGCATCGACCCCGAGAACCTGCGCCTGTTCGAGCACCCCGAGGACAAGCTCTCGCACTACTCGAAGCGCACCGTCGACATCGAGTACAAGTTCGGTTTCGTCGGCGGCGACTGGGGCGAGCTCGAGGGTGTGGCGAACCGCACCGACTTCGACCTCACCACCCACGCCGAGCACTCGGGCAAGGACCTGTCCTTCTTCGACCAGGGCAAGAACGAACGCTGGGTTCCCTACGTCATCGAGCCCGCGGCCGGACTGACCCGCTCGCTCATGGCGTTCCTCGTCGACGCGTACCACGAGGAGGAAGTGCCGAACGCGAAGGGCGGCACCGACAAGCGCACGGTGCTCAAGCTCGACCCGCGCCTCGCGCCCGTGAAGGCCGCGGTCCTTCCGCTCAGCCGCAACGAAGCACTCTCGCCGATCGCGAAGAAGATCGCGGCCGAACTGCGGGAGACCTGGAACATCGACTTCGACGACGCCGGCGCCATCGGCCGCCGCTACCGCCGCCAGGACGAAGTCGGCACGCCGTACTGCGTCACGGTCGACTTCGACTCCCTCGAGGACCACGCGGTCACCGTGCGCGACCGCGACACCATGGCCCAGGAACGGGTGCCGGTCGACAAGCTCTACCTGTACCTCGCCGAGCGGCTCAGGGGCGCGTAGCCCGAGTCCCGTTCCACCAGAAGGCCGTTCCCGGCTCCGGGGGCGGCCTTCGCCCGAGCCTGGGGCGGGTAGTTCTGCCCACTTCGGGGCTGCCGCGGCAATTGACACTCGTATGGCCGGACTGCCAGCATGGAATCCGGCTTACGAAGGAGCACTATGACTGAGAACAACATTCCGCCAGTACCCCCGGCCGGCTCAAACCCGCCCTACGGTCAGAACCCGCAGCAGGCTCCGCAGTACGGCGCTCCGCAGTACAACGCTCCGCAGCAGGCACCCCAGTACGGTGTCCCGGCTTACGGCCAGCCCGGCCAGCAGTCGCAGAAGTGGAACGTCCTCGCGATCATCACCCTCGTGAGCTCCATTCTTGGCTTCGCGATCATCTCGATCGTCCTCGGCATCATCTCGCTGAACCAGATCAAGCGGACCGGCGAGCAGGGCAAGGTCCTCGCCATCGTCGGTATCGTGATCGGCGCACTCTCCACGATCGGCTACATCATTGCGATCATCGCGTTCTTCGCGATCCTCGGCTCCGCCGGAACGACCGGCTTCGAGACGTACTAGAACGCTTCACGAACGCCCGCGCCACGGTTTCGTGGTGCGGGCGTTCTTTGTTTGTGCACCTACAACAGGAGGAAACGGCCGAAGCGTACGCTGAACAGGAAAAACCGGCTGGTTGCGTACGACTGGTCCTGTCGAGCGGCGAGCAGCCTGTCAGTTCAGGATGCCTCTTCGCTCGCGTCGAGATCGACGACGGCTTCCGATTCCACGGCGAGGCCGAACAGCGCGTCGAGGGCATCGATGTAACGCTGGGCGTCGCCCGCGCGGGCCAGGTCGCGGGCACGAACCGTCGGAGCGTGCAGAAGCCGGCCCACCATGTGCCGCAGCGCCTGGGCGGCGACCCCGTCGGGGTCGCGCGGGGCTACTCGGGCGATCTCGGACTCGAGGAGTTCCTGCGCGTGCCTGCGCAGGGCGACGACGGCGGGGGCGAGGCTCTGCTCGTCGGTGACGGCGGCGAATTTGCGCGCGGCGCGATCCACGATCTCGTGCGCGTGATCGGTCGCCTGCAACTCCTCGAGCGGAGCGTGGATGCGGATGGTCTCGAGGTCGAGCAGATCGACGCCGTGGACACCGGCGACGTCGGGGTCGACGTTGCGGGGAAGGCCGAGGTCGATGACCAGCTGGTTCGCGTCGGTGTGTACGGGGCAGCCCGGGGTGCCATCGTGGGCGAAGGGGGGCAGCGACTCGAGCGATGCCCGGCGCCCGGCGGTGAGCAGGGCGGCGTCGAGCACGAATCCGGATGCCGTCGTGCAGGTCACAACGATGGTCGCCTCAGCGGCTTCGCGGGGGAAGGCGTCCGCTTCGACGGCGCGAATGGCGTGGCTGGCCGCGAAACCTGCTGCGCGGCCGGAAGGTGAGTACACGGCGACGTCGGTGACGCCGCGGTTGCGGAGCGCGGCGAGGCTTGCGCCGGCGTACGCGCCGGTGCCGATGAGCAGCACGCGGACCGCGGACCAGTCCACGATGCGGCTTTCGGCGAGGTCGAGGGCGAGGCGCACGATCGAGCGGCCCGCCCGGCCCAGCGGGGTGTTGTTCTTCACCCCGCGGGAGGTCTGCGAGGCGCGCTGGAACAGCCGCTCCAGGTCGCTCGTCGTCGTACCGGCCTCGCGCGCGGACTCCAGCGAACGGCGCACCTGGCCGGCGATCTCGCCCTCGCCCACGACGACGGATTCGAGACCCGCCGACACGGCGAAGAGGTGCCGGGCGGCGTCTTCGTTGGTGTGGACGTTCCAGGTCGAACGCAGTTCCTCGGCCGGGATGCCGGAGGCGGCGCTGATCGCGGCCGTCGCGGCTTCGACGCCCACCTGCTGGCCTGCCGTGAGCGGTTCATCGAGGTCGATGTACGCCTCGAAACGGTTGCAGGTCGCGATGACGACGGCTCCGGAGACGCACTCCGAGTGACCGGTGATGCGTTCGGCAACGAGCCCGGCGCCCCCGGAGAGACGCTCGAGGAGGTCGAAGGAGGCGTTTTTGTGACTCGCCGTCAGACACATGAGCACCAGACAAGGATACCGTCCCCGATCGAGTGCTCGGGCCCAGGTCGACGCGCGTCCGCTCAGGGCGCATCCGGGCCGGTGTCTTGCCGGCGCATCACTCCGCCTCGGATGGGCGGGGGCCGGTGCTGGGCCGCACAGTTCTGCGGGTCGGATGCCGCCGGGCGTGCGTTCCGGCGGAGTTATGCGCCGCCTGGTTCGGTCACCGAGCCGACCGCGTCATGCGCTGAGGAACGACCACGCAATCAGCAGCATCGTGACGAGGAACCCCACGAGGTAGTTCAGCCAGAGGAAGTGCTTCCAGCCACGGTTCGCCCGCTCGGAGTCCGCATCGCTGAGTGAGCGGTACGGCAGGGCGGCGAGGATGTAGGGGAGCGCGAGGAACGCACCCAGCGGGCCCGGCCACTCGGTGAGAAGCATGAGCAGGCCGGCGACCGTCCACGCGCCGAGCGCGAAGCGCACCGTCGCCGACGCCCCCAGCACCGTGGCGATCGAGGCGATCCCGCCCTCACGGTCGGGAAGGATGTCCTGCACCGCGCCGAAGGCGTGGCTCGCCATGCCCCAGAGAAAGAACGCCGCGAGGACAGCGACCAGCTGCGGGGTGAACGTCGCGCCGGCGAGCACGAGCCCGTACACGGCCGGGCTGACGAAGTGCGTGCTCGACGTGATCGAGTCGAGGAACGGTCGTTCCTTGAACCGCAGGCCGGGCGCCGAGTATGCGATCACCGCGAAGAGGCTGACGCCGAGGACGAGCCAGGATGCCGGGCCGCCGAGCAGCACGAGGACCACGACGAACGGGATGCAGGTGACGGCCGCGGCGGCGAGGGTCCAGCGGTGCAGGCTGCGGTCGAGCACGGCCCCTTCGACCCCGCCCTTGCGCGGGTTGGCAAGGTCCGACTCGTAGTCGAAGACATCGTTGATGCCGTACATCGCCAGGTTGTACGGCACGAGGAAGAAGATCGTTCCGACGATGAGCGCGAGGTCGACAGATCCGCTGGTGAGGACGTAGGCGGCAGCGAACGGGAACGCCGTGTTGATCCAGCTCAGCGGCCGCGATGAGAGCAGCAGCTGCCCGGCGATCCGTGCGGGGCTATTGATCGTCACCGGCGTCCTTTCGAGTGCGGCCGAGAAGCAGCCAGACGGCCGGCAGGAGCAGAAGGCCGGCGAACGGGTAGGCGAAGTCCTCGATCGGGGCCCCGCCGATCAGGATGCCGACGAGGTGGGCCGGTTCGTAGACCATGAGGCCCGTTGCGATCATGACGTTGTCGAACACAGCGGTGAGGACCGCCAGGGCGATGGCGGTGGCCACGGCGGGCAGCCACCAGCGGGCCACGAGCCGTCGGCGGTCGCTGGCGGTGAGCAGGGCGACCGCGAGCACCGCGGCGGCGACGGCCAGGAACACGAGGCTCAGGGTGACGTAGGTCATCGGCGCACCGCCCGCAGCAGCAGGTCCGCACCGGTGAGCAGGACCATCGTCAGGTAGCAGAGGAAGGCAAGGAAGAAGAGTTCCTCGACGGGCAATTCGGGGGCGACGACGAGTCCGGTCATGAACGATGTCTCACCGCGGTAGAAGATGCCGAGGCCGATGCCGAGCAGGTCCCAGAGCACGAAGAAAAGGACGCCGGCGAGGAGCACGAACGTCGCGCGGCGGGCATCCCTCCAGAAGAACAGTGAGAAGCGACGGTCGAGCAGCACCATGCAGCCGATCGAGGCGAGCAGCACGAGCAGGTAGACGACGCTCATCGCGGCTCGGGCAGGGGGCCGGTGCTGAGGTCGCCGCGGAGGCGCTTGAGCACGAGTTCGGCACTGATCAGGCACATCGGCAGTCCGATGCCGGGAACGGTGGTGCCGCCGGCATAGTAGAGGCCGTCGACCTTCGACGAGACGTTCCTGCCGCGCAGGAACGCACTCTGCCGGAGGGTGTGCGCCGGGCCGAGGGACGTTCCCCGCCACGAGTTCAGGTCGTCGCGGAAGTCCTGCGGTCCGACCGTCCTGCGCACGACGATCCGGTCGGCGAGGTCGGGAATTCCCGCCCAGGTCGCGATCTGCGCGATGACGTCGTCAGCGACCTCTTCGACGACCGGGGATCCCGCGCGGTCCTCGCCCCCGACTCCGATGCCGGGGTCGGAGGGAACCGGCACGAGCACGAACAGGTTCTCGTGCCCGGCCGGGGCGACCGAATCGTCGGTGGCGCTGGGGCGGCAGACGTAGATCGACGCCGGCGACGGGATCGACGTCTCAGCGCCGAAGATGCGGTCGAAGTTGTCGTGCCAGTCCTCGGTGAAGAACAGGCTGTGGTGGGCGAGCTCGGGCAGCGCGCCCCGCACGCCGAGCATGACGAGCACGGCGCCGGGCCCGGGGACGCGGTTCGCCCACCAGCTCTCGGGGTAACTCTGCAGGTGCTCGGGCAGGAGCGTCGTCTCGGTGTGGTGCAGGTCTGCGGCCGAGACGACGAGATCGGCGTCGAGGTGGTTCCCGACGCCGGCGGCGTCGGTGTAGCGCACCCCTGTCGCCTTGGCCCGCCTCCAGCCGTCCGTCGTGATCGCGGTCACCGTGGCATCCGTCGTCACGGTCACCCCGGCATCCGTCGCGAGGCGGGCGATGCGCGTGATGATGTCGGTGAAGCCACCGCGCGGGTAGTACACGCCGTCCTCGAGGTCGAGGTGGCTCATCAGGTGGTAGAGGCTCGGGGCGACGAACGGCGACGAGCCGAGGAACACGGCCGGGTAGCCGAGGATCTGGCGGAGCCGCGGGTCGGAGAACGAGCGGGAGGTCAGGGTGTCGAGGGGCTGCAGCAGAAGCCGGGCCAGCCGCCCGGTACGGCCGATCACGTCGCGGGTCAGGGCGGTGCGGTACGACTGGAAGGTGCTGTAGAGAAAGCGCTTGAGGGCGATCTCGTAGGTGTCGCGGGCGGATGCCAGGTAGCGGCTGAGCGCGGCCCGCCCGCCCGGTTGCACCCGTTCGAAGGTGTCGAGGTTGGTGTTCCGATCGGCGGCGATGTCGATCGGGTCGTCGTGCCTTTCGAAGAACACCCGATAACCGGGGTCGAGCTTCGTCAGCGAGAGTTCGCGGTCGGCCGAGCTTCCCATCAGCCGGAAGAAGTGGTCGAAGACCTCGGGCATGAGATACCAGCTGGGACCGGTGTCGAACCGGAAGCCGTCCTTCTCCCAGCTGCCCGCACGGCCGCCGAGCTCGCTCCGCGCTTCGAGCAGGGTGACCGCGAAGCCGTCCTTCGCCAGGAGCCCGGCGGTGGCGAGGCCCGCGATGCCTCCGCCGATCACGATGGCCGAGCGGCCGGCGCCCGTCCCAGCGCCCGTCACAGCGACCGGGCCGGCATCAGCGTGCGGGCGAGGACAGCGAGCTTCGTGCGGGCGGGAACCCGTACCCGTGCGGCCAGGAGATCCTCGGCCGGGGTGGCCTTCACTCGTTCGGTCAGCACCCGGAACAGGCCGTGGGCGGCGGCGACCGCTCGACGGCAGTTCGGCGGCAGGTCGGGGATGACCGAACCGGCCGCGTTCAGGTCCGCCTCGATGTCGGCGACGAGCGCGAGCTTCTGCTCCTCGGTCAGGTGGCCGGGGTCGATACCGGGAAAGTAACTGCGCCCGAGGGTGCTCCAGTCGGTCGCGAGGTCACGAAGGAAGTTGATCTTCTGGAAGGCGGCGCCGAGCCGTCGAGCCCCCGCCTCGAGCCGGAAGCGCTGCGATTCGTCGATCGCACGGCCGCGGAGGAACACCCGCAGGCACATCAGTCCGACCACCTCGGCCGAGCCGTAGATGTACTCGCGCAGTTCGTCCTCGGTGAAGTCCACCGGGCTGAGGTCCCGCCGCATAGAGGCGAAGAACGGCGCGGTGAGGTCGGCGCCGATGCCACTCTCGCGCGCCGTGATGGCGAATGCGTGGACGACGAGGTTGGTGCTGTAGCCGTCGCCCAGCGCGGCATCCGTCTCAGCCTCGAGGGCGTCGAGGAGCGCACGCTGGCGGTCGAGTCCGAGGCCGGCCTGCTCGGCGGCGCCGTCGACGACCTCGTCGGCCACTCGGACCAGCGCGTAGATGTCTTCGACGCGCGTGCGGACGTCTGCGGACAGCAACCGCGACGCCAGGCCGAACGACGTCGAGTAATCGCGGATGATCCGTGAGGAGCTCCGGTGGGCAACACGCGAGTACAGGGAGAGGTCGCTGACTGCGACCGGCTTTCGTTGCCTCATGCGGCGCGCACCACCGCGTGCCTGGCGACGTCGCGCAGGTGACCTCGCAGGGTTGCCGGGAGGCCGGAGTCGTCGAGAAGGCTTTGGGCGCGAGCCACGTGGTCGTCGATCAGGGAATCGACGAAGGTGCGGGCGCCGCACTCCTCAAGGGCGGCACGCACGCTGGTGCCGTCTGAGTCGGAGGTTCCGAGGATCTCGAGGGCCTCCTCGATCTGCGCCCACCGCGGCGTGGAGCGGGCGTGTGCGATGAGCGGCGTCTCCTTGCGGTTGCGGAGGTCGTTGAGGACGCTCTTCCCCGTGACCTGCGCGTCACCGAAGACGCCGAGCTGGTCATCACGGAGCTGGAAAGCGACGCCGACGAGCCGGCCGAACTCGCCGAGGATCGTCAGCGTCTCGGCGTCGGCTCCCGCGAGGATGGCGCCCGCTTTGAGCGGCGCTTCGAACGAGTAGCTCGCGGTCTTCTGCTCGGTCATCGCCATCACGTCGACGAGAGACGGCAGGCGCACGCCGGCGCTGAACGCGACGTCGGCCAGTTCGCCGGCGGCGGTGACGAAGATGCTCCGGTCGAACAGGTCGAGCAGGTCTGCGCGTATCCCGGCCGAGACGCTCAGCCGGGCCAGGAATCCCTGCGCCGCCTGGATGAGCAGGTCGCCGGCGAGGATCGCGGATGCCTGCCCCCACGTCTCGGCCGCGGCCTCCGTCGCACCGCGCGCCGTGGCATCCGCGGCGAACGAGCCGGCCAGGTTCGGCACGCCGCGGCGGATGAGATCGCGGTCGATCACGTCGTCGTGCAGCAGGAAGGCCGTGTGCAGCAACTCGAAAGCGGTGGCGATGCGCAGTGCGGAGTCGTCGTCGGAGCCGCCGAGGTCGCGGTAGACGCCCACGACGAGGGCGGGGCGGAACATCTTGCCGCCCCGGCTGGCGGACCGTGCCGCCTCCCAGAGCAGGCGGTAATTGTCGCCGTACGCCGCCGCGAGGCTGATCCGATCGGTGAAGAAGGCATCGAGGCGGTCCTGGACCGCCTCGTGCACGCCGGTGCCGGCGAAGTCGGTGAGAACGGTCATGCGGGCGCCGTTCCGCCGAGCAACTCGAGCTGCTCGGCCTGGAGCACCAGCCAGGGGCTGAACACCCACGGCGTGCGGGCGACCGATTCGCCCAGGGCGATCGGGTCGACCCACGCGACGTCCATCACCTCGTGGGGGTTGGGGATCGGGTCGGCGTCGACGCGTGCCACGTAGACCGGGCAGATCTCGTTCTCAACGACCCCGGATGCGTCGACGGCGCGGTACCGGAACTCGGGGAGGACGAGCTCCAGGCGGGTGAGAGTGAGGCCGAGCTCGTGGGCCGCGCGTCGGGCGACAGAATCCGCGGAGTCCTCGTCGGGTTGGGGGTGTCCGCAGAACGAGTTCGTCCAGACGCCCGGCCAGGTCTTCTTCCCGAGTGCCCGGCGGGTGACGAGCACCTGCCCTGCCGCGTTCACGACATGGCAGGAGAAGGCGAGGTGAAGCGGGGTGTCTTCGGTGTGCACGGTCGACTTGAAGTCAGAGCCGATGGGGTCACCATGGGCATCGAGAAGCACGACGCGTTCGGTCGTCTCCTGAACGGGCATGATTCTCCGGTATATCTAGCTAGGCGAGTAAATAGATTAGCACGGCTCTTTCTCGTAGACTAGCGGAATGACCTCCGATCGCACACCTCCCGGCTCCGGGGAATGGATGCTCGATCCGCGCGTCATCGACCCCACCCAGGACCTCGTGAAACGCGCGTCGATGGATGATGCCGAGGTTGACTCCGTCGTCAGTGTGCTTGCCGCCCTGCGCGCCTGGCGCGACGCGGAACAGGCGATGAGCGAGGCCTCGCAGAGGCACATGAAGCTCAACGCAACAGACATGAAGGCCCTCCGTTTTCTCATGGCGTCGCGCAACGCCGGCGCGGTAGTGACGCCTGGTCTGCTCGCCGAGACGTTGCGGATCTCGACGGCGTCGACGACGAAGCTTCTCGACCGGCTGGAGCGGGCCGGGCACATACGCCGCTCGCCGCACCCGACCGACCGCCGGGCGCTGATGATCACGGTGACGGATGCCACGCGCACCGACGCCCGCGAGAGCGTCGGCCGGATCCACGCCCGCCGGTTCGAAGCAGCGGCACGGCTCAGTCCAGACGAGCGCGAGGTCGTGATCAGGTTCCTGACGGACCTCAGCGCCGTGTCGGCGGTGGACGAGGAGGGGCCGTAGGCTCGGAGGGCAGCAGTCCAGGGAGGAACCATGCTCCGAAGACTGAAACTGATCCTGATCGCCGGCGTCCTCGCGATCGCCGCTCTTCTCGTCTGCACCTGGCTGGATGTCCCGATTCACGGGATTCCTGCCCCATCGCAGGCGCCCCCGGTCGAGCCCGGGGTCCTTCCCGCCGGGCTTCCCACGGCTCCGTCCGCCTCGGCCCAGACGGCGACAGTGGTGCGGGTGGTCGACGGCGACACGCTCGTGGTCGATCGCGGCAACGGCGACGAACGGGTGCGGCTTGTCGGCGTCGACACTCCCGAGACCGTCGCGCCGAACGCACCGGTCGAGTGCTTCGGCCCCGAGGCATCCGCTTACCTCACCGGCCTCCTCGCCGGCCGAACGGTGAGTCTCGACCCCGATCCGAGCCAGGCCGACACCGACCGTTACGGCCGGCTGCTCCGGTACGTCTGGGTGGCGGATGCCGGCACGTGGAACTCGGTCGAGGTGCTCCTGCTCAGCGGCGGATTCGCTGAACCGTATCGGGACTCCCATTCGCGGAAGGCCGGATTCGATGCCCTCGGCGTCGAGGCGCAGACCGGCGGGCGCGGCTTGTGGAGTGCCTGCGCCTGACGGTCAGGCCGGGCGGGTCTCCGCCTCGAGCGTGATGCGGTTCGCCATTCCGTTGAAAATGATGCCGTGGAACGGCAGGATGGCGAACCAGTACAGCCGCCCGGACAGGCCCATCGGGAAGAACACGGCGCGCTGGCGGTAACGGGAGCCGCCCTCCGGCCGGGGTTCGATCTCCATCTCGAGCCAGGCCTTGCCAGGAACCCGCATCTCGGCGCGGAGCCGCAGCCGGCGCTCGTGCTCGAGAGCCTCCACCCGCCAGAAGTCCAGCGCATCACCGGTCTGCAGTTCCTGGGCGTGCCGCCGGCCGCGGCGAAGTCCCACACCGCCGACGAGCTTGTCGAGCCAGCCGCGGAGCGCCCAGGCGAGGGGGAACGAGTACCAGCCGTTGTCGCCACCGATTCCCTCGATGACCGTCCAGAGTTGCGCCGTCGAGGCATCCGTCTCGCGCACCTTCAGATCGGTGAAGACCGTGTGCCCGGCCCAGTCGGGGTCGCTCGGAAGTGGGTCGCTCGGTGCGCCGTCGACCGACGCGTTCTGCCAGCTGGTCTCGACGTCGCCGTCGCGCATCTTCGCCAGCGCCAGCTGCACGGCGCGGCGATAGCCGGTGAGTCCGCCCTCCGGGGGAGGGATGACCTCGTCGATGTCGTGCTCGCGCATGACACAGTCGAACTGGAGGGACTCGACGATCGGCACGGCGATCGAGCGCGGGATCGGCGTGACGAGGTTCACCCACTGCGACGCGAGCCACGGGGTGAGCACCGGCAGGGCGGCGATGGCGCGCTGCGGGAGCCCCGCTTCGACCGCGTAGCCGTTCATCATCTGCCCGTAGCGGAGGATGTCCGGGCCGCCGATGTCGAAGGTCCGGTTGATCTCGGGCGGCAGGTCGATCGCCGCGAGGAGGTAGTGCAGTACGTCCCGGATCGCGATCGGCTGGATCCGGTTGCGCACCCACTTCGGCGCAGGCATGTACGGAAGGACCTCGGTGAGATGCCGGATCATCTCGAACGAGGTCGACCCCGATCCGATGACGACGCCGGCCTGGAAGGCGACGGTCGGCACGCCGGACTCGAGCAGCGTCCTGCCGACGAGCACCCGGGAGCGCAGGTGGCGTGACAGGTCCGTGGAATCCGGGTGGAGACCGCCAAGGTAGATGATGCGCCCGACCCCGGCGTCCCGGGCGGCGGATGCCACGCTCTCGGCCGCCGTGCGCTCTTCCGTCTCGAAATTGCCCCGGCCCGTCATCGAGTGGACGAGGTAGTAGACGACGTCGATGCCCTCGCAGGCGCGGGACGTCGCATCCCTGTCCTGGAGCGTCCCCTCGACGATCTCGACCTGACCGGCCCACGGAACGTCGCGGAGTTTCTCGGGGGTGCGGACGAGGACCCGCACCTCGTGCCCGGCGGCGAGGAGCCGGGGCACCAGCCGGCCGCCGACGTAACCCGTTGAGCCGGTGACGAGGATGCGCTTCGCTGTCATGGGGCGACCCTACGCCCGGAGTCTCCGCTTTGGCGGGGCTTGCGGGGGAGCTCCCAGCGGGAACAGCACCGTCCGCGTCCATGCCGAGGCGGTCTCAGTCGGATGGTTTCGGCGACATTCCGCCCAGGCGGAGCTGGCGACGGTGTGGTGAGCACGCCGTCCGTCCGGGAATTCGGACGGCCGACAGGTGCGACCTTGCCGACGTTGGGCAACGACCGTGAACACAATGAACTTTGACACAATGAGAGGGTGCAGCTCTCTCAGAACCACCCGCTCGAAGCAGGACTCACCCACGACTCCCGGCTGATCACCGCCTACGGCGGCACCCGGCCAGAGGTGACGCCGGTGTGGTTCATGCGCCAGGCCGGGCGCTCGCTGCCCGAGTACCGCGAACTGCGGGTCGGGAACGCGATGCTCGACGCGTGCCTCACACCTGAGCTCGCCAGCGAGATCACCCTGCAGCCGGTGCGCAGGCACGGAGTCGACGCCGGCATCTTCTTCAGCGACATCGTCGTCCCGCTCAAGCAGGTGGGCGTCGATGTCGAGATCGTGCCCGGCAAGGGTCCCGTGCTCGGCAAGGCGGTCCGCACGGCCGCCGATGTCGACGAGCTCATCGCGCTCGACCCGGCGGTTCTCGACGAGGGCCTCGCGCCGGTCGTCGAGGCTGTGCGCCTCACCGTCGCTGAACTCGGGAAGACCCCGCTCATCGGCTTCGCCGGTGCGCCGTTCACCCTCGCCGCGTACCTCGTGGAGGGCGGGCCGTCGAAGGATCACATCCACGCCCGCACCCTCATGCACGCCGAACCGGAGGCATGGTCCCGGCTCATGGAGTGGGTCGCCGAAGTCACCGGCCGGTTCCTCCGCGCCCAGGTGCTCGCCGGCGCCTCAGCCGCGCAGCTGTTTGATTCGTGGGCCGGGGCGCTCTCGCTCGACGACTATGTGCGCCACGTGGCACCGGCATCCGCCCGCGCCCTCGAGCACGTGCGCGACCTCAGCTACACCACCGAACCCACCGAGCTGGACCTGCACGCTCCGGTCCACTCGGTGCCGATCGTGCACTTCGGCGTGGGGACGGGCGAGCTGCTCAAGGCCATGCACGACATCGGCGCTGACGTCGTCGGCGTCGACTACCGGGTTCCGCTCGATGAGGCGTCGCGCCGGCTCGGCGGGGTCGTTCCCGTCCAGGGCAACATCGACCCGGCACTCCTGGCCGCGCCGTGGCCGGTGCTCGAAGCGCACGTGCGCGATGTGCTGGCGCGCGGCGCCAGCGCGCCCTCCCACGTGCTCAACCTGGGCCACGGCGTTCCGCCCGAAACCGACCCGGCCGTCCTCACCCGCCTCGTGGAATTCGTGCACGCGCAATGATCGAACCGCGTCACGTTCTGGTGATCGGCGGCGGCGTCGCCGGACTTGTCGCGGCGCTCGACTGCGCCCGGGTCGGCATCCGGGTGACGGTCGTCGACCGTGCCCCGTCGGCGGGCGGCAACGTCGCGACCGCGACCGTGGCCGGCATCCGCGTCGACACCGGCGCCGAAAGCTACGCCACGCGGGGTGGAACGGTCCGGGCGCTCATCGACAGCCTTGGGCTGGCCGACGCCGTGGTGCGGCCCGCTGCCGCCGGCGCCTGGGTGCGCCTTGCCGACGGCCGGTCGGTCCCGCTGCCGAAGGCCGGGCTGCTCGGCATTCCGTCGAATCCGCTCGCCGACGATGTACGGCGCGTGATCGGCTGGCGCGGTGCGACCCGGGCGTACCTGGACCGCATCCTTCCCGTGCTCACCATCGGGCGCGAGCACAACCTGGGCGACCTCGTGGAGCGCCGGATGGGCAAGGCGGTTCTCGAGTCTCTCGTCGCCCCCGTCACCCGCGGTGTGTATTCCGCTGACCCGCACGACCTCGACGTCACCCGCGCGGCGCCGGGGCTGAACCGGGCCCTGACGGTGGCCGGCTCGCTCTCGGGCGCTGTCGCCCTGCTTCGTGCCGACGCCCCGGCCGGCGCGGCCGGCTCCGCCGTGGAAGGCCTGCGCGGCGGCATGTCGACGCTCATCGACGCCCTCGTCGCTGAGCTCCGCAGCCGCGAGGGGGAGCTGCTGCTCGGCCTCGGCGTGACCGGGCTCGCCCGGGTCCCTGCTTCAGACGATCCGGGTGAGGCCGCAGGCTGGCAGGTCACCCTCGACGACGAGCGGGTCCTCACCGCCGACTACGTGATCGTCGCGACACCCGAAGCCGAAGCGCTCCGACTGCTCGCGCCGTTCGCCCCCGAGTTCGCTGCCGAACCGGCCGAGACGCCCACCGTCGAACTGATCACCCTCGTTCTCGACGCGGAGGAGCTCGATGCCGCGCCCCGCGGAACCGGGGTCCTCGTGGCCGAGTCGCCCCGTTCCGGCGTCGTCGCCAAGGCCCTGACCCACTCCACCGCCAAGTGGGGATGGTTGCGCGCCGAAGCCGCCGCGCAGCATCCTCACCGCCACGTGATTCGGCTGTCCTACGGCAGGCAGGGCGCCGCGAACCCGACGACCGATCTCGACGACGGAGAGGCGCTGGCGATTGCGCTCCAGGATGCCTCTGGCATCCTCGGCGTGCGCCTCGACCCGTCGAGCGTGGCTGGCTTCGAGCGGACGGTGTGGCGAGGCACGCTGCCTGGTGCGGCGATCGGCCAGCGGGAACGCGCGGAATCGCTGCGGACCGCAGCGCTCGCCGTCGGCGACGTGGATCTCACGGGGGCCTGGCTCTCGGGCACGGGACTGGCATCCGTTGTGCCTGACGCGCTGGCCGCGTCCGCACGGATTCGGCACCTCGTGGCGTCGTTCTATCTGGAACACGACGTGCTGGGCGACGGGCATACCAGAATCGGCATGGACAAAACCAGTCCGGACGAAACGGGCGCTTAGGGTCTACGCTGGTCAAGCTGGTAGCGCGACGAAACGGAGTGAATATGAGGGGCAAGCTGATTTTTGTGGCCGGTCTGGCCACCGGATACGTGCTCGGATCCCGTGCGGGACGTGCACGGTACGAGCAGATCAAGAAAAACTGGCTCAAGGTGTGGGAGACCGACGCCGTCCAGGAGAAGGTCGAACTCGTCGAAGACTTTGCCAAGTCACGAGCCAGCGAGCTTCCTGCTGCGGTTGTCGCCGGCGTGAAGAAGGTTTCGGACGCCATCAACACCAAGGGCAAGTCCACCCAGGATTCGTCCTGGTCGACCGGAGCCCCGACCCCGGCGGACGCCTCCTCCTACACGCCCCCGATCCCGGGGCAGACGGGCACATCGAACCCGAGCACCACCAACTAGACGTCGGAGAGTTCTTTCATGACGGATCGCACCGTGAGCGACAAGAACCGGGAATCGCTGGCCACCCTGATCGGGAACCTGCCCGGTCTGCTGACCAACCTGATTCAGGCCGAGATCGACCAACTCAAGACCAAGGCCCAGCATCTCGGCTCGTACGCGGGCAAGGGCGCAATCTTCATGGTGCTCGCGCTCATCTTCGTGTTCTTCGCGGTCGGCATCCTCGTCGCCGTCGGGATCCTGGCGCTGTCACTCGTGATGCCGGCGTGGCTCGCCGCGCTGATCGTGTTCGTCGTGTTCCTGCTGATCGCGGCCGTGCTTGCGCTCATCGGAGTGAGCTACTTCAAGAAGCTCAGTTCCGACCCGAATCCGATCGAAAGCGTGAAGAAAGACATCCGCGCTGTGAAGGGAGAGGGAGAATATGACCGCTATTAATCCTGCATACCCTGTTCCGTCGACGCCCTCGTCGCCCGAGCAGGCACGAGCCGAACTGGTGTCGACGCTCAACGCGATCGAGGACAAGCTCAACGTCCCCCGTAAGGTGTCGCGTGCCATTGCCCGCGGCAAGGTCGCGGCTGCGAAACTGCAGCGCGAGAGCCCTGCTGCCTTCATCGGTGGCATCGCCGCGGTTGCAGCCGTGGCAGGGACCGTGGCCTGGGCCGTGGCGCGGGCGATCGCGACGCGCTAGTTCCTCGGCCGAGCCGCGCGGCGGCATCCGCTTGACGGTGTCGGGTCAGCGCGGCACAGGGAAAAAGGCGCGAGGAAAGGATGCCTCGGCGTTCGCGTCCTTATCTGGCGGCTTTTTCCTTATCTCGCGTTGGTGGGGGCGGGTCTCGCAGCGAAAATCTCGATACGATCCGGCAGCGTGCCGGATGCGGGTCCTGAGCCTGTCGAAGGGCGATCTGCTTCGCTGAGAAAGCTTCGCTTCCACGGTGAAGCAATTTGGGTAGTGGAGGAGAAAGAGTGATGATGTTAGGTATGACTCACCCGGCCTCTGCCGAGGCACCATCGACCATGCACAACCCCGAACCCGAAGAGAACCCCACAGGCTTCACGCTCTGGGCCGTTCTCCGCCGCGACCCCGAACATCGAGCCCCGCTCAGCGAGCACGCCGTCTTCGAACTCGACGGCGCTGTCTCGCGCATCGAGGCTGATGGGGTGACCATTCGCGGCTTCTACGACGTCTCCGGCCTACGCTCAGACGCCGACCTCATGATCTGGCTGCACGGCGACACCGCCGACAGTCTCCAGCGTGCCCTCCGTGTGCTCCGCCGCACCAGCATCCTGCGGCACCTGCTCCCCACCTGGAACGCGATGGGCGTGCACCGCGAGGCCGAGTTCAACAAGCGCCACATCCCCGGGTTCCTGCGCGGCATCGAGCCGAAGGGCTGGCTCACCGTCTACCCGTTCGTGCGCAGCTACGAGTGGTACCTCCTTCCGGACGAGGAACGCAGCAAGATGCTCGCCGACCACGGCCGCAAGGGGGCAGCGTTCCGCGGCGCCATCGCGAACACCGTCTCCGCGTTCGCGCTCGGCGACTACGAGTGGATCCTCCCGATCGAGTCCGACGACCTGCTCGAACTCGTCGACCTCATGCGTGACCTCCGCGCGACGGATGCCCGCAGGCACGTCCGCGAGGAGGTCCCGTTCTACACGGGCCGCCGCATCGCCACCAGCGAGATCCCGGAGGTCCTGCAGTGACCGAAGCCGTTCTCGGTGCGACGGATGCCGCAGCATCCGGCGACCCGCACATCGAGGTGCCCGTCGCCTACGACGCGATTCTTCTCGCCGGCTTCGGCGGCCCGGAGGGGCAGGATGACGTCATCCCGTTCCTGCGCAACGTCACCCGCGGGCGCGGGATCCCCGAGGAACGCCTCGAGGAGGTCGCGACCCACTACCGTCACTTCGGCGGAGTGAGCCCGATCAACGACCAGAACCGGCAACTCAAGGCCGCGCTCGAGGCCGAGCTGGCCTCGCGCGGGATCGACCTGCCGGTGCTGTGGGGCAACCGCAACTGGGACCCGTACCTGCGCGACGCTCTCGTCGAGGCCAACGACCGCGGCTATACGAAGCTCATCGCAATCGCCACGAGCGCGTACTCGTCGTACTCGAGCTGCCGGCAGTACCGCGAGGACTTCGCCATCGCCCTCGACGAGACGAGCCTGTTCGGGCACATCGCGATCGACAAGGTGCGCCAGTTCTTCGACCACCCCGGCTTCGTCACCCCGTTCATCGACGGCGTTCGCGACGGACTGACGCAGATCCAGCGCGACAACCCCGGGATCGACCTGTTCTCCGAGGTCGAGATCCTCTTCTCCACCCACTCGATCCCGTCGACGGATGCCGCGAAGTCCGGCCCCGCAGAACGCGGTTTCGGTGAGGGGGGCGCGTACGCCGCGCAGCACAACGCCGTGGCCGAGGTCGTGATCGAGTCAGTGAAGCGTGAACTCGCCCTCGACGGCGAACTGGCCTGGCAGCTCGTCTACCAGTCCCGCTCGGGCCCGCCGAGCATGCCGTGGCTCGAGCCGGACATCAACGACGCCATCGCCCAGTTGCCTGCCCGTGGCATCCGTGCCGTCGTCATCGTGCCGCTGGGTTTCGTGAGTGACCACATGGAAGTGCTCTGGGACCTCGACAACGAGGCCACCGAGTCCGCCGAGGAGAACAAGCTCTACTCGGTACGCGTTCCCACGCCCGGCACGCACGCCGCTTACGTCACCGGCCTCATCGATCTCGTTCTCGAGCGTCGCGACGGCACGCCCGTCGCTGAGCGTCCGGCGTTGACCGATCTCGGGCCCTGGTATGACGTGTGCCGGCCAGGATGCTGCGAGAACGTGCGCCTCGGGTTCAAGCCGGCACTCGCCGGATTGCAGCCATGACCCTGCGGATCGGTACGCGGGGCAGCGCCCTCGCGATGGCACAGACCGGCGACATCGCGCGGGCGATCGAGGCCGCGACAGGTGTGGACACCGAGCTCGTCCCCGTGACCACCCACGGTGACGTGTCGCGGGAGTCGCTGTCGAGCCTCGGCGGGACCGGTGTGTTCGCCTCCGCCCTGCGCGAGTTTCTGCTCCGCGGCGAGTGCGACCTCGTCGTGCACTCGATGAAGGACCTGCCGACGGTCGCCTATGCCGGGCTGCGGGTGGGCGCCGTTCCGGTGCGCGCCGACGCCCGCGACACGCTCTGCGCGCGGGACGGCCTCACCCTCGCCACGCTGCCCGTCGGTGCGCGGGTGGGAACGGGATCACCCCGTCGGGCCGCGCAGCTCGCCGCCCAGCGTCCCGACCTCCAGATCGTGGATATCCGGGGAAACGTCGGAACCCGTCTGGGCTTCGTCTCCTCCGGCGAACTGGATGCCGTCGTGCTCGCCGCTGCCGGGCTGGGCCGGCTGGGCCGGCTCGATGCGGTCACCGAGTTCTTCGAGCTGGACGTTTGGCCGACCGCACCCGCGCAGGGTGCACTGGCCATCGAGGTCCGCACGGCCATCTTCGACGATCAGGAGGGGCACGCTGACATCCTCGACGCTCTCGCAGCGATCGAGCATCCGGCCACCCGCGCCGCCGCAACAGCGGAGCGGGCCATCCTCGCAAAGCTCGAAGCCGGCTGCGCCGCCCCGATCGGCGCGCACGCCGTCGTCACCCCGGACGGGATCGATCTCAACGCAGCCGTCTACGCGCCCGACGGATCGGGTACGCTCAGGCTCAACCGGCGGGCCGATTTCGCGACCTCAGCCGTACACGACATCATAGGGACGGCAGAGACCGTCGGCAGTGCCCTGGCCGACGACCTGCTGGCCCAGGGCGCGGCCACCCTCGCACCCCTCAGGCAGAGCTGAAGGCAGTAATAATGTCCACACCCGTACCGTCCAAGCCGCTGAAGGGCTGGCGCATTCTTGTGCCTCGCGGCGGGCCGTGGGGTGACAGTGTCGCCGCCGACCTCCGGGCCCGCGGGGCGACCCCCGTCGTGGCGCCGATGATCAACTTCGCGCCGACCAACGACCCCGAGCGGCTGACCGCCGCCCTCGCGGCGCTCGCCAACGGCGCGTTCGACTGGCTCACCGTGACGAGTGCGACGACTGTCGACGTCATGTACTCCCAGGGTGTCCGCATCCCCGAGCGCACCCGGGTCGCCGCCGTCGGTGAGACGACCGCCGCCGCACTCCAGGCCGTCGGCTACCGCGTCGACCTCGTGCCGGCCAAGGACAACTCCGCCAAGGGCATGGTCTCGGAACTCACGAAGCTCGAGCCGAAACCGAAACGGTTCCTCACCCTGCGCTCCGAGATCGCCAAGCCCCTCCTGACCGAGGGTCTCATTCACGCCGGGCACGACGTCGAATCGGTGGTCGCCTATCGCACCGTCGGCGAACCGGTTTCAGAGAAGGTCATTGAGGACGTGCGCTCCGGACGGATCAACGGCATCCTCGTCACGAGCGGCAGCGTGGCGCAGCAGGTCGTCGAACAGTTCGGCACACTGCCGGAGTCGACCCTCGTCGCCGCCATCGGTCCGAGGACGGCCAAGGACGCCGCCGATTTCGGTCTCGCCGTCCACGTGGTCTCCCGGCACCAGACGGTTGCCGCCCTGCTCGACAGTATGGTCGCCCTCGTCGAGTCCGGCGACGCGCCGAAGGCGCTCGACGTGGCGGTCGAGGACTGACCCACCGTTCTGCGGCGTACAGCCGTCGACGCGTAGGCTGAACGGGTGAACGTACCCTCGATTCGTCCCCGTAGACTCCGTCAGACCCCCGCCATGCGCCGCCTCGTCTCCGAGACCCGGGTGCATCCGGCCGAGCTGGTCCTTCCGCTCTTCGTCCGCGAGGGCGTGAAAGACGCCGTGCCGATCAGCTCGATGCCGGGCGTCTCGCAGCACACCCTCGATTCGCTCAAACGGGCGGCGACGGATGCCGCGGAGGCCGGTGTCGGCGGCGTCATGCTGTTCGGGATTCCCGCCGTGCGCGATGCCGTCGGGTCCGGTGCCACCGACCCTCACGGCATCCTCAACGTGGCGACCGCTGCTCTCGTCGCCGAAGTCGGCGACGCTCTCGTCGTGCAGACCGACCTCTGCCTCGACGAATTCACCGACCACGGCCACTGTGGCGTGCTCGACGAGTCGGGCCGGGTCGACAACGACGCGACCCTCGAACGCTACGTCGACATGGCACTGGTCCAGGCGGATGCCGGCTCGAGCATATTGGGCCTGAGCGGCATGATGGACGGGCAGGTCGACGCCGTCCGCAGCGCCCTCGACGAAGCCGGCTTCGTCGACACCGCGATCCTCGCCTACTCCGCCAAGTACGCCTCGGCGTTCTACGGTCCGTTCCGCGAGGCCGTCGACTCCCAGCTTCGCGGCGACCGCCGCAGCTACCAGCTCGACCCGGCCAACCGCAGGGAGGGCATGCGCGAGGCCACCCTCGATATGTCCGAGGGCGCCGACATCGTCATGGTGAAGCCAGCAGGCAGCTACCTCGACGTGCTCGCCGATGTGGCCGCGATGAGCGACATTCCAGTCTGGGCATACCAGGTCTCCGGGGAGTACGCGATGATCGAGGCGGCCGCGCAGAACGGCTGGATTGACAGGCGCCGCGCCATCGAGGAGTCCGTCGTCGGCATTCGCCGGGCGGGGGCCGATGTCGTCCTGACCTACTGGGCGACCGAACTGGCGGGGTGGCTGCGATGAACAACGACGACCTCTTCACCCGCGCGAAGCTTTCCATCCCCGGCGGGGTGAACTCCCCGGTGCGGGCGTTCGGCTCCGTCGGCGGCACCCCCCGCTTCCTCGTGAAGGCATCCGGTGCCACGGTGACGGATGCCGACGGCACCGAATACGTGGACCTCGTCGGTTCCTGGGGCCCCGCCATCCTCGGCCACGCCCACCCGGAGGTGGTGCGCGCCGTTCAGGAGGCTGCCGCCCGCGGCCTTTCCTTCGGCGCATCGACGCCGGCGGAGACGGAACTGGCCGAGCTGGTCAAGGAGCGGGTGTCGGCCGTCGGGATGTCGCCGATCGAGAAGCTCCGGCTGGTGTCCACCGGCACTGAGGCCACGATGACGGCCATCCGGCTCGCCCGCGGTTTCACCGGCCGTGACCTCCTCGTCAAGTTCGCCGGGCACTACCACGGCCACTCGGACGGACTCCTCGCCGAAGCCGGTTCAGGCCTCGCCACGCTCGCCCTGCCTGGCTCGGCCGGCGTACCTGCCGCGATCGCCGCCCAGACCCTGGTTCTGCCGTACAACGACCTCGACGCTCTCCGGGTCGTGTTCGCCGAACGGGGCGATTCGATCGCCGCCGTCATCACCGAGGCGGCGGCCGCCAACATGGGCGTGCTCGCGCCCGAGAAGGGCTTCAACGCCGCGCTGGTCGAACTCGCGCACGAGCATGGGGCCCTCGTGATCCTCGACGAGGTGCTCACCGGGTTCCGCGTGAGTTCCTCGGGCTACTGGGGCCTCTCGCTCGCCGACGGCCCGCTCTACTCGCCCGACCTGTTCGCCTTCGGCAAGGTCATCGGCGGAGGTATGCCGCTCGCGGCATTGGGTGGGCGCGCCGACATCATGGACTACCTCGCTCCCCAGGGCCCGGTGTACCAGGCCGGGACGCTGTCGGGGAACCCCGTCGCCGTCGCGGCAGGACTCGCCACTCTCGAGCGAGCCACCCCAGCTGTGTATGAGCGCCTGGATGAGGCATCCGCCGTGCTGTCCCAGGCCGTGTCCGACGCGCTCAGCCAGGAAGGCGTCGCTCACGTCGTGCAGCGCGCAGGAAACCTGTTCAGCTTCGTCTTCGCCGAGGAGCGACCCCGTAACTACGCGCAGGCGCAGGCGCAGGAGGCCTGGCGGTACGCGCCGTTCTTCCACGCCATGCTTGACGGCGGAGTCTCGCTGCCGCCGAGCGTCTTCGAGGCGTGGTTCGTCTCGGCAGCGCACGACGAGCGCGTGATCTCGCGGATCGTCGAGGCGCTCCCGGCGGCGGCCCGCGCGGCCGCAGCAGCGAAACTGGCCTGACCGGTTCCCCGTTCGGCGGTCAGCCGACCTGCCCCGTCTGGAGTCAGCGCGTACCGCCCAACAGCCGGGAGATCTCGTTCGCGGCCGCAACTGCCTGTGGTGCGAATTCTTCGATCGATTGTCCGGGATGCTCGAGAGCAATCGACGAGACAGACAGGCCGTGCGAAACTTCACCGGTGTGGTCAGAGATCGGGGCGGACACGCAGACGGTCCCCGGTTCGTTCTCGCCGAGATCGAGCGCGTAGCCCCTCTCTCTGACGTCAGCGAGCGCGTCACGAAGCCGCCCGAGATCGGTGATCGTCGAGTCGGTTCGGGCGGGCAGGCCTGTCCGTGAGGCATACGAGGCTATCCGGTCGTCCGGCCAGAACGCCATGACGGCCTTCCCCATCCCCGTCGAGTGCAGGGGAATGGCCAGGCCGACTCGTGAACGCATGCGGTATGGCTTCGACGAATCCGTGCGGATCACGTAGACCATCTCATCGCCAGAAAGCGTCCCGACGTGCACGGTGCAGTCCACCTCAGCAACGAGTTGATCGACGACCGGCGCAGCGATGCGCGAGATATCGACGCGTGAAAGTACCCGCCCCGCCAATGCCATGAACCGGGAGCCCCCATGGTAGCCGCGTTCGGCATCACCAGAGAGGAATCCCTCCTCGATCAGGGACGCGAGGATTCGATGCACGGTCGATTTCGGGAGGCCCGTTTCGGTCACGATGTCGGTGAAGCGCTCGTTGAGCAATGCCACCTCGAGCACGCGCAGCGTCTTCTGGTTCGCGTTGGACACTGACGCGTGCGCCCCCGTCGACGACTCCATTCAGCTCTCCCTGTCAGTCACCTCTACTTTTACACCAGCTCGGTGATCTGCACATGATCCATGTCGTCGAACGACTGATTCTCCCCTGCCATCGCCCATACGAATGCATACGCGCGCGAACCAACACCGGAATGGATCGACCAGCTCGGCGACATGACCAGGTCGTCGTTCGCGACGAGGAGGTGACGCGTCTCGCTGGGCTCGCCCATGAGGTGCAGCACCCGTGCGTCCGCGGCCACGTCGAAATACAGGTAGAACTCGGAGCGGCGCTCGTGGGTATGCGACGGCAAGGTGTTCCACATGTTCCCAGGGTGCAGGCGGGTCACTCCCATGACCACCTGGCAGCTACGGATGCCGTTCTCGTGAATGACCTGCCGAAGCGTGCGGGAGTTGGAGGTGAGTTGATCGCCGAGCTCGCGAACAGTACCTTCGTCGGGTCCTGCGAGCATGTTGGGGAACGCCGTGTGCGCGGGCGCGGAGAATCCGTAGAACTTGGCCGGGACTGTCGGGTCGTCTGACGTGAAGACGACCTGTCGGGTTCCGCGGCCCAGGTAGAGGACCGCCTCGGGTTCCATTCGATAGTCGGTGCCGTCTGCCCGCACCGCGCCGGCCGCGCCGACGTTGACGATCCCGATCTCGCGGTGCTCCAGAAAATACTCTGAGCGGATCTCCGGAATCGGCCTGAGTTCGATGGGCGAAGCCGTCGGCACCGCGCCGACGGCGACCACCCGGTCGTAGTGCGTCGGAACGGCGATCAACTCGCCCGGCACGAGCAGGCGCTCCACGAGGAAGCGATCCCGCAGGTCCTGTTGTGAGAAGCCGGGGATCTGTTCAGCGGCGACGGGGCCGCGCATTAGTGATGACATGAGTCCTCCAAGGACGATCGGTTCGAAAGGCATGTGCTGGGGCGTTAGTTGGCGAGACCGAGCAGGCGCGGCAACCACATCGAGAGCTCGGGCACGAACACCACGACAAACAGCATCGCGACCAACAGCAGCAGGAAGGGGACCATTTTGGCGATGACCGGCTCGAGCCTGACTTTCGCCACTTGCGTGCCCACGAACAGCACCGGCGCAGACGGCGGGGAGATGACGGCGATCGAGAGGTTGAAGACCATCATGATTCCGAAGTGGATGGGATCCACGCCGTAGGAGACCGCGATCGGCAGGAAGATCGGAACGAAAATGAGCAGCGCCGGAGTCGGGTCAAGCGGGATTCCGATGACGAGCAGCACGAGCATCATGATCAGAAGCACGACCACCTTCGAGTCGGTCCATCCGAACAGCGTCTCAGCGATCAGCTGCGGTAGCCGCGCGTAAGTCATCACGTACCCCATGATCGAAGACACTGCGATCAGGAAGATGACGATCGAACTGGTGCGGCAGGCGTCGAAGAGGATTCCCGGGATATCCCGCAGCTTGACCGTGCCGTAGATCATTGAGAGCGCAAGCGCGTAGACCACCGCGATCGCTGAGCCTTCGGTAGGGGTGAAAAACCCGGCGATGATGCCGCCGATGGCGACGACGATGAGGCCGAGGGACGGCAGAGCCCGGAGGACGGTGGTGAAGAACACCGTCCACCCGGGAAACGGCGTCCCCTTGAGCTCTGGGTGGCGTCGGGCATAGAAGAAGACCGTTACGGTGCACGCCAGGGCCCAGAGCAGACCGGGGATGTATCCAGCTACGAAGAGGGCACCGATCGAGGTCCCACCCGCGGCCAGCGAGTACACGATGAGCGTGTTGCTCGGGGGAATGAGCATTCCCGCCGGGGCTGAGCTGACGTTGACCGCTGCCGCCATCGCCGGGTTGTAACCCTCTTTTCGAAGCATGGGCGTCATCGTCGAACCCACCGCAGCGGCCGTCGCAACGGCCGATCCGGAGACGGTCCCGAAGATCGCGTTGGCGATGACATTGCTGTGCATGAGCGCCGCCGGGGTTCGACCAACCAAGACTCGCGCCAGATTGATGAGCCTCGCGGCGATTCCGCCGGTGTTCATGATCGCCCCCGCGAGAACGAAGAAGGGGATCGCGAGCAACGCGAACGAGTTCGCCCCACGGAACATCTGTTGGACGGACGTCGTCGCGCCGTTGTCGAAGCCGGCCAGCAGCAGCATGCATACCGCCGACGGCAACCCGATGGCGATCGATACCGGTGCCCCGATGGCGAGCAGGATGATGAGCCCGCCGATCAGGATGGCGCTCAGGACAAGAGGATCGATCATGCGGTTGCCGCCTCCAGGTCTTCGTGAAACCCTTCGCGACCCTTGTAGGCCGGAGAAAGGGCGTGAGAGATGTGCAGCACAAGATAGAAAGCAATCAAGACGCCGGCGATCGGCAGAGCCAGGTAGAGCTGCCCCTGGGTGAACGGGAGCAACGGATTGGTCTGAGTCCACGCCATCGCCGACTGTTTGATTCCGCCGTAGATCATCACATAGCCGACGAAAGCGAACACCGACAGGTACGCGAGGATGTCGGCGACCCGTTGCAAGGCGACGGGAAGCTTCTCGACGAGGAAGTCCATGACCACGTCGGCCTTCTCGCCGATCGCAATCGCGACCCCGATCAGGCTGACCCACACGAACGTGTATCTGGCGGCTTCTTCACTCCAGGCGCTCGGGTCGTTCAAGACCAGACGTGTGAAAACCTGCCAGACGACGAGCAGCACGAGCGCCGCGAACAGGACGACGCAGAGAACTCGCAACACTCGGTCGAGCCAGGCGCGAAATGTGGTCATGGACTTACTCTTCCCTCAGACGGACGTATCAGCCGCGCGCGGCGTCGATGGCGTCGTAGATCTCCTGGGATGCAGGAGTGGTGATGAGCTCCTCGTGCAGTGGGAGGACAGCCTTGCGGAAGGCATCGACATCCGCCTTGACGAAAGTTGCGCCCGCGTCCTCAGCGTCGGCGACGGCGGCCTTGACCGCGGCATCGAATGCTTCCAGTTCATCGTCAACCGCTTCGTCGAGGAGATCCTCGAAGAGCCCGCGGGTCTCCTCGTCCAGGCCATCCCACACGGTCGGACTGGCGACGAAGTAGTCGGGCATCATCAGGTGCTGTGTGTACGAGTAGAAGGGAGCCGTTTCGTCGTGAGCAAGCGACGAGTAGATCAACTCGTTGTTCTCCGCCCCGTCGAGGACACCCGACTGGATGGCTGTATAGACCTCGTCCTGTGCCATCGGGGTGCCGATACCACCCATGAGTTCCATCATCCGTACGTTGGTTTCCGATCCGATGACGCGGACCTTGGAGCTGGCGAGATCCGCCGGCGTCTTGATCGGCTTGTCGGTGTAGACGTTGCGCACTCCACCGTGGAACGCGGCAAGAAGCGTCAGATTGTCCGCGTCGAGCGAATCGTAGAGGTCGCCGACAACGTCGCGGTCATTGAGCACTTCCATCTGGTGCTCAGGCGACTCGTACATGTATGGCAGGTTCACTACCGAGAAGTCGGGATTGAAGCTTTCGAGCAACGAGCCGGCGACGAAAGCGAAGTCGATCGTTCCCGACTGAACCTGCTCGATGGTCGCCTCCTGTGCGCCCAACGTGCCGTCTGCGTACAACTCGAGGGAGTACTGACCATCGGTCGCCTCCTCCAGCTTGTCGGAAAGCTCGAGAATGGCCTGCGCCTGCGGGTGCGATTCGTTCTGATTGAATGCGACGCGAAACACCCGCGCCTTGCCGCCGGTGTCCGCGCCCGCGTCTGCGTCTGCGTCTCCTCCGGAGGCGCAGCCGACAAGGCCCAGCGCGAGAACTGCCGTGGCGCCGATGGCACCAACAAATCGCTTGTGCATGTGAAATCTCCTCATTGAGTCGGAACCGGTCACCACTGCGCCGGCCGTTCGATCTTGGGCTACTATACAGAAACGGAACCGAGTTTCGCCACACGGAACTCAAAGAGACCAAACCGAATTCGCCGGCAGCATGCCTGCGGAATCATCGAGCGAGGAATTCTCATGGCAATGACACGATATGCAGGCGGCGGTCGAGCGGCGAATTACACGAAGAGCGGCCACATCGAATTGGGCAGCAGTCCTGCCTTCCCGCCGGATGAAGGTCTTGTTCAGATCCGGGTCGCGTACGTCGGTATTTGCGGCACGGACCTGCACATCCTCCACGGCCACATGGACCACCGGGTCAACGCACCGCAGCCCATCGGGCACGAGATGAGCGGCACGGTCGAAGCGGTCGGAGCCGGCGTCGATTCCGTTCGCCCGGGTGACACGGTCACCGTGATGCCGCTGGACTGGTGCGGTGACTGCCCCGCCTGTCGTGCCGGACACGCTCACATCTGTCACCGGCTCAACTTCGTCGGCATCGAGACGACCGGTGCACTCCAGGAACTCTGGACGGTCCCCGCGTCGATAGTCGTGCCCATACCGGCCGGTGTCTCCCTCCAGCACGCCGCTCTCGTCGAACCGCTCGCCGTGGCGTCGCACGACGTGCGCCGGTCTCGTCTCGCCGCAGGAGAGACTGCCCTCGTCATCGGCGGCGGACCGATCGGCCAACTCATCGCACTGGTCAGCGCCCAGGTCGGAGCGAAAGTCATCCTCGCTGAGCCCAACGCCGACCGCCGCGCTTTCGCGGCCAGGCATGGAGCAACCGTCGTCGACCCGATCGCCGACGACCTTGGCGCCATCGTGAGCGAACACACCTCCGGCGCTGGCGCCGATGTCGTCTTCGAGGTAGCCGGGGTGGCCGCCACGGCGCTGGACGCTGTTCGCCACGCCCGCACCCGCGGCCGCGTTGTCATGGTCGCCATCCACCCGCAGCCCGTTCCCATCGACTTGCATCGGGTGTTCTGGCGCGAGCTTGAGCTCATCGGCGCTCGCGTCTACGAGCGAGAAGATTTCGACCACGCCATCGAGTTGATCCGCAGCGGGCTCGTGCCCGCCGACGAACTCATCAGCGCGACAGTCCCCCTTGCCCGCACCCTCGAAGCTTTCGAGACCCTCACCACAGCGCAAGCCCTGAAGGTGCTTGTGGACGTCCAGAACTGACCAGCGCCAGCGAAGAGATCCAGGAGCACACATGAACACCAACCCGTTCGACCTCACCGGAAAGACGGCGGTCGTCACCGGAGCACGTCGCGGCATCGGCTTTGCGATGGCCGAAGCCCTCGCCGTCGCCGGCGCAGACATCATCGCCGCATCCGCCGGCCAGGAAGCTGACGGCGGTGCAATCGGCCGCAGAGTACGAGAACTCGGCCGTTCATTCGAAGGTCACGGCGTGGACTTCCGCGACCGGGACGCTGTGACCGCGTTCGGTCAGGACGTCGCCGCGCGCACCGACATCCTCGTGAACAATGCGGGCACGATCCGGCGCGCACCGGCCGCGGAGCATCCACTCGAATGGTGGGATGAGGTGATCGACGTCAATCTGAACAGCCAGTTCGTGCTCACCCAGCACGTCGGACGCCAGATGATCGAGCGTGGGGGCGGAAAGATCATTTTCACCGCGAGTCTGCTCAGCTTCCAGGGTGGAGTGACGGTTCCCGGGTACGCGGCGACGAAGTCTGCGATCGGTGGTCTCACGAAAGCGCTTGCCAACGAGTGGGCGTCGCGCGGGGTCAACGTGAACGCGATCGCGCCAGGATACATTTCGACCGACAACACCGAAGCGCTTCGCGACGATCCGGAGCGCTCACAATCGATTCTGTCCCGTATCCCCGCTGCCAGGTGGGGCGAAGCCAGCGACCTTGGAGGAGCCGCGGTGTTCCTGGCGAGCCGAGCATCCGATTATGTGTCAGGCGTCGTCCTTCCGGTCGATGGCGGATGGATGGGGCGATGAGCGATGAGCGGGAGCACCCGCTTTTCAGCCATCGGGTGGTGCCGCTTGCATCCATCTCAGACCCCGGGGTTGTCGATGCGATCGGCGACGGCCTCGTCTCCGGTGGACTTCCGGTCGTCGAGGTTGCGTTGCGAAGCGACTTCGGATTGCCGGCGCTCAGGCGGCTTGCGGACCGAGGAGACATCCTGGTCGGTGCCGGCACGGTGCTTTCGATTGACCAGGCGCGCGATGCGATCGACGCGGGAGCGGCGTTCATCGTCACGCCGGGTCTTGATCTGGAGGTGGTGAAATACGTGCGCGGTGCGAATCTTCCGATCGTGCCGGGTGTCCTTACTCCGACAGAGATCCAGTCCGCGCGCGCGGCAGGGCTGACACGCGTCAAACTCTTTCCTGCTGGCGTGTTCGGCGGGGTCGCGCTGATCGAGGCATACTCGGCCGTTTTCCGTGACGTCAAGTTCATGCCGTCCGGTGGCGTCGGTCCTGCGAACCTCGCGGCACACCTGGCGCATCCCGCCGTATTCGCTGTGAGCGGGAGCTGGATCGTCCAGCCCGCGGCGCAGGGTGCGAGCGCGGTTGCCGAGCGCGCGCGCGAAGCAGTTGGGGCCTCCTCATGACGTCATTTCCTGCCACCCGGAAACACGATGTGGTCGTTCTTGGGGAAAGCCTGGGACTCATTGTGAGCGATCGAGCGGGGCGCCTCTCCCTCGGCGGGGAACTGCGGCTCACCTTCGGAGGCGCCGAAAGCAACGTGGCCATCGGGGTCCAGCGACTCGGAGCGGCAGCCGCGTGGATCGGCAGGGTCGGCTCCGATGCTATTGGTGACCTCATCGTCCGCGAACTGCGCGCCGAGGGAGTATCCGTCCATCCAACCCGCGACACCGACGCACCGACGGCTCTCATGCTGAAAGAACGGCCGTACCCCGGCGCGAGCCGCATCACCTACTACCGCCGGGGGCACGCAGGAAGTCGACTCAGTCCATCTGACGTCGCACCGGACGCTGTCGCCGATGCGAAAGTGCTCTATATCACCGGCATCTCGGCCGCCCTCGGCGCGAGCCCACTGGCCGCAGCTCACGCCGCCATTGATTACGCGAAGTCTGCGGGGACGCTGGTGGCCTTCGATGTGAACCATCGCAGCTCTCTCGTTGACGACCTCGATGCCGTCACGCGGTCGTATCGGGGTCTTGCCGAGCGCGCCGACGTCGTTTTCGCCGGTGACGACGAAGCGGCCATACTCACGGGTCATGCAGACCCGCAGAGGCAACTCGACGCCATCCTTGCGCTTGGTCCACAGCATGCTGTCGTCAAGCTCGGTGAACGTGGCGCGCTCGAGAAGTGTCGGGAGGGTGCCGCCACGCAGCGGTCTGCGATCGCCGTCACGGTGGTCGACACCGTGGGAGCGGGTGATGCGTTCGCGGCGGGGTGGCTGGTCGAATGGACCCGCGGTGGGGACGCGGGAGCCCGGCTCGACCTGGCAGTGCGGTGCGGTGCTTTCGCGTGCCTTGCCCAGGGCGACTGGGAGTCAGCTCCCACCCGGAGCGACATCGCATGGCTGGACGGAAATGGCGGCGACCCGGTCAGTCGGTGAGAACCACCGACAAGGCGGACGTTACCTCGTTGTGAGGTTTCACCACCGGAATTGTCGGAGGTCACTGGCAGACTAGGGGGATGGCTCGACTCCTGCTGCACTCCGATCGTCTTGAAGTCATTTTGTCGACCGCTGAAAAGACGCTCTCGCTTCGCCGGGAGAACATCGTGGTGCCGCGTTCGTCCATCCGCTCGGCCACGCTGACAGACGATCCGTGGATCTGGGTGCGCGGCATCCGGGCGCCCGGGACGGCGATTCCCCTGACCCTCGCGGTCGGCCAGTGGAAGTTCCACGGGGGCAAGGACTTCCTCGTGCTCAAGGGCACCAAACCCTCGGTCGTGATCGACGTCGCCGACGAGGAGTTCTCGCGGCTGATCATCACGACGAAGCACGGTATGGAGCTCGTCTCCAAGCTTCAGCTCGACGCGAAGCCGGCGAAGAAGTCGCCCCGCGCGCGCAAGACGACCCCGCAGGTGACGCCGAAGCCCAAGCGCGTCGTGAAGCCGAAAACCGATGCCGACGCCCCGGCCGCCGACAGCACGCCGGCCCCGACAGACGTGACACCGGATGCCACCGCCGTCGTGACACCCGAAACGGCAACGGCTGCGGCCAGGACCCGCGCACCGCGCCGCCCGAAGACGACGCCGAAAACGACTCCGGCCGCCGGCGCGCCCGACCCCACCGGCGCGCCCGCCCCCACCGGCGCGCCCGCCCCCGCCGACACGGCATCCGCCCCCGCCGACACGGCATCCGCCCCCACCGACTCGGTCTAGGCCGTCGCGGCCCATCGCGGCGGGTGCAAGCGGCAGGCCGCTGCCGACGCGCCCGCGCGGGTCTTTTCGCCGCACGCGGGTGCACTTTCAGCCGCGGGCCGCGAATCCACCCGCGCGCGTCTTTCTGGAGAGCTGCCGGTCGCATCCGCGTCCGCATCCGAGCCAGCAGCGGTTCGCCGTCCCGTCGGGCTCGGGGTGCTGGTGCCGAGCCCCGGCGCGGGTCTTTTCGTCGCGCGCGGGTGCAGTTTCAGCCGCGTGTGGCGAGCTCACCCGCGCGAGATCCCCGAGCGGGCCGCTGACGGTCGACTCAGGCGTTCACGTCGACGACGGTTCGCCCTCGAACACCGCCGGCAAGGATGCGCTCAGCGCTGTCTTTCGCGGCGTCGAGGGGGATCACCTCGATCATTCCGTCGAGCAGTTCGGGATCGAGGTCGCGCTCCAGCCGGCTCCACGCCTCCTGCCGTAACCCGAGGGGCGCTTCCACCGAGTTGATGCCGACGAGGCTGACGCCGCGGAGAATGAACGGCAGAACCGTCGCCGGCAGGTCGGTTCCCTGGGCGAGACCGCAGGCGGTCGCCACACCGCCGGAGGTCAGCTGGGCGATGGCGTTGACGAGGGTGTGGCTTCCGACCGCGTCGACGACGGCGGCGTAGCGCTGCGACTGCATCGGTTTGCCCGGTTCCGAGAGCGTGCCGCGGTCGAGGATCTCCGTCGCGCCCAGCATCGTCAGGTACTCGCGCTCGGTGTCGGCACGTCCCGTTGAGGCAACGACCTCGAACCCGAGCCGGCTGAGAAGCGCGACGGCGACCGATCCGACACCTCCGGCCGCGCCGGTGACGAGTACGGGCCCGTCGCCGGGGGAGACCCCGTGGCGCTCCACAGCCATCACCGACAGCATCGCCGTGAATCCGGCCGTGCCGATCGCGGCGGCCCGGAGTGGGCCGAGAGCATCCGGAACCCGAACCAGGCGCGATCCGTCGATGCGGGCGCGCTGCGCCAGACCGCCGTGCAGGCTCTCGCCCAACCCCGCGCCGTTCAGCAGGACGGTGTCGCCCGGCGCCCATCCGGCCGAGTCCGAAGACTCGACGGTGCCGACGAGGTCGATCCCCGCGACGAGTGGCCAGTTTCTCACCACACCCGGCCGGCCGCAGAGGGCGAGTCCGTCCTTGTAATTGATGCTCGAGTACTGCACCGAGACGGTGGTGTCGCCCGCTCCCAGGTCGTCGTCGGTGAAGCCGTGAACGGATGCTGTCTGCGTGGCGGTGCCGGAGGCATCCGTTTCTTTCGAAACCAGCCAGGCCCGGAACGTGGTCGTCATGCGCCCAGCCTAGGGGCGCGGCCGGGGCAGAATGGGGGGATGCCCCGATCATCCACCCTTCAGCGCGGCCGCGGGCGGCCTCGCTCAGGGACCACCCTCAACCGGCCTCTCGCGCTTCTCGTCGCCGGGACGGCGTTCATGGAGATCCTCGACGCCACGATCATCCAGACCGCGGCGCCCGCCATGGCGGCGGATTTCGGCGTTCGCGCGGTGGACATCAACCTCGCCATGACGACGTACCTTCTGGCGCTGGCCGTCGGCGTGCCGGTCAGCGGCTGGCTGGCCGACCGATTCGGCACGAAACGGATCTTCTGCATGGCCATCGTGATCTTCACGATCGCGTCGGCCCTGTGTGCGGTGAGCACGTCACTGCCGATGTTGTGCGTCATGCGGGTGCTGCAGGGTATCGGCGGCGCCATGATGGTGCCGGTCGGCCGGCTCGCGGTGCTCCGCGCGGTGAACAAGGGCGACCTGCTGAATGCGATAGCGTACCTGACCTGGCCCGCCCTGCTCGCGCCCGTGATCGCGCCGGTGCTCGGAGGAATCCTCGCCGACACGGTGGGCTGGGAATGGATCTTCCTCGTCAACATCCCGCTGGGAATCGTCGCGTTCCTGGCCGCCCTGAGATACGTGCCCGCTCTCGCCGAGCGGAGCAGGGAGGGCCTCGACTGGTGGGGTTTCCTCCTCGTCGGCGTCGCCCTGGCTGCACTCGTGCTCGGCATGGAGCAGGTCGGGGCAGACCCGACCGACTGGCGGCTCAGCGCCGGGTTGCTTCTCCTGGCCGGTCTCGTCGGGGCTGGGGCGTTTCTGCGGTTGCGGTTCGCGCGGCATCCGCTTCTCGATCTCTCGGCGTTGCGGATCGCGACGTTCCGGGTCGGCAATGTCGGCGGTGGGGTCTACCGTCTGCTCATCGGTGCGGCACCGTTCCTGTTCGTGCTGTTATTCCAGGCGGGGTTCGGCTGGAGCGCGTCGCAGGCGGGGCTCATGGTGATGGCGGTGTTTCTCGGAAACATCCTGATCAAACCGGCGACCAGCCCGCTGATCCGGCGGTTCGGCTTTCGGCGCGTGATCGTGGGCGCGAACCTCTGCGGCGCGCTGGTGTACGTCGGCTGCGTCTTTCTCACGCCGAGCACTCCGCTCGTGGTGACCGCTCTGCTGCTCTTCGCGAGTGGAGTCTTCCGCTCGATTGGGTTCAGCGGATACAACTCGGTGCAGTTCGCCGATGTGCCCCCGACGCTGACGTCGCGGGCGAACACGCTCGCGTCGACGATGCAGCAGGTGGCGACCGGGCTCGGCATCGCGGTCGCGGCGCTGGTCGTGCGGGTTACGACCGTCGCAGCGGATGCCGTCGACCCGGGCACGCCCGAACTCGGCTACCGCTGGGCGTTCGGAGTCGTGGCTGTGCTGCTGGTGCTGCCGGCGATCGAAGCGGCGCGGATGCCGGCAAAGGCCGGCGACGAAGTGGCGGGTGGACCGCGGACGGCTGCAGGTCGGTCCTAAGGGGTGAGCGGATCGTCGACACGAGGGAAGGAAAAAGCCCTCAGGCAAGGACAGGTTTGTTGATCCTTTCCTTATCTGGCGGTGTTTTCCTTGTGCGGTGCTGACGGCATCCGCGCAGGAGGACGTGCCAGCAGAGACCACCGCCCACATCGAACGCAGGCGGGGCGTCGCCGTGTCAAACCGAACGCAAGGCCTTGCCCGCGTCGAGCCGGGCCGCCTAGCGTCGAAGGGTACGCAACGAGAGGAACACTATGAGTGACATCGAGAACGGCTCCCCGAAGAACGCCCTGCCCGACGGCCTCGCCGCGACGCCCGAGGTGATCGACGCCCAGTTCGTCGACCAGGGTTTCGGCGAAGACATCGTCTCGTCGCCGGCGCAGCGCGGCCAGGACTACGAGGGCGACAACGAAGTCCTCAAGGAGCACTACAACGCCGACGACGCCGATCCGGACGCCGCCGACGAGATCCTCAACGATCAGATCGACGGCCGCACCGACGGCTAACCCGCGAGGGCCGCGTGCGTCTCGCAGAGCGGCGCCGCGGCCGCGTGGTCGGCACAGAGGACGAGCTGGGTGCGGCAGGAGGCATCCGCACAATTCTGCATGTGCCGGGATGCCACACCGCAAACGGCACACGAGCCGATCACGGCCGTGTGATCGGAGAAGTCCATCGACATGCGGTTGTCGAAGACGTACAGTGACCCCTCCCACAGGCCGTCGTCACCGTACGTCTCGCCGTAGCGGACGACACCGCCCTCGAGCTGGTAGACCTCACCGAAGCCCCGGCTTTTCATCAGCCCGGAGAGTACCTCGCACCGGATGCCTCCGGTACAGTACGTGACCACCGGTTTGTCTTTGAGGTGGTCGTACTTTCCGCTGTCGAGTTCGGCCACGAACTCGCGCGTGTTCGACACGTCGGGAACGACCGCGTCCCTGAACCGGCCGATCTCGGCTTCGAACGCATTCCGGCCGTCGAAGAACACGACGTCGTCGCCGCGCTCCGCCACGAGGTCGTGGAGTTCGGCGGGCTGCAGCCTCGTTCCGCCGCCGACGACGCCGTTCTCGTCCACCTCGAGCTCGCCCGGCGCACCGAACGAGACGATCTCGTCGCGCACCTTGACCACGAGCCGCGGAAAGTCGAGGCTCGCACCGCTCTCATCGAGACCGGTGCCCTCCGACCACTTCACATCGAGGTTCTTGAACGCCGGGTACTCACGGGTCTTGCGGAGGTACTTCTTCACGGCGCCGAGCTCGCCACCGATCGTGCCGTTCAGGCCGTCCCTGGAGAGCAAGATGCGCCCGCGCAGGTTCAGCGACTCCGCGAGGTCCCGCTGCCAGAGCCGCACGGCATCCGGGTCGGCGAGTGGCGTGAAGACGTAGTAGAGGAGGATCTTCGAAATGGCCACGGGTCGATTTTACCCGCTGGCCTGAACGGCGGCTGGCCGGAACGGCGGCTGGGCCGCGGCACGACTCACTGCGCCTCGCTACGGGAACGGGTGCTCGGTGACGCCGTACCCGGCCTCGGCAGGAATCACGACCTTTTTCGATCCGTCGTCACCGATCTCCATGGCGGCCAGCACCGTGTACGGCTGCCGGTTCTGTGCGGCGGCGATCGCGCTCGCCGCATCCTCGCTTTCGGCCAGGCGCATCAGGTTCAGCAGGGTGGGGAACATGAGCGGCTGCTCCTTGTGCTCCGCCCGCCGCACGACGTCAGCCGGTCGCGCCCATTCGACGGCGACGATCTCCGCGCCGTCCGGCGTCGGTTGCTGGCCCTTCGGCGCCCGCGCCAGGAGGAAGTGGGTGTCGAAGCGCCGGGGCGCAACCTCCGGGGTGATCCAGTGCGCGAACGGATGGAGGTCGTCGAGCATCAGCCGGCCTCCTGATGCCCGCACCACGTCGAGAAACGAGGCGGTCGCGCGCTCCGGCTGTTCCACGTCCGAACCATCCGGGCGGCTCGCGAGCAGCACGCCGGTCTCTTCGAACACCTCCCGGATGCCGGCGATGCGGATGGCGCGTTCGTTCCGCGGCAGCTCGACCCCGCTTCCCAGCAGGGGCAGCCACTCGTCACAGTCATCGTCGTCGTCGACCGCTCCGCCCGGAAAGACGAGGGCTGATGCGAACACGGCCTTCTCATGGCGGCGCACCAGGAGAACCTCGAAGGGGTCATCGCGCACGAGCACGATGGTGGCGGCGAGGCGCGGTACGGCCGGTGGCGTGAGTGTCATGGCTTCTCTGCTGCCAGCTTAGGCCCGCTGAATGTCCGTGTGCGGGTCAGGTGAGGGCGTAGTCCGCCCAGATCAGCCCGGAGTCGTAGGTCCTGCAGCGCAGAAGCCGCAGTGCGGTCGCGAACCCGTCAGGGAACACGCGCCGACCCCTCCCGATGGCTACCGGGCAGATCCGGAGCTGCACCTGGTCGACTCCTCCCGAGCGGAACAACTGGTCGGTCAGCTCCAGGCTGCCCCAGACGATCAGGTCGCCCGGCGCGGTCTCGGCGAGAGAACGCAGGGTCGTGGCGGGGTCGCCGTCGACGACGCGGCCTTCGGGGTACCCGCCCCACGGGGCCCGCTCGAGCGTTCGGGAGAAGACGACCTTGTCGAGGGCGTTGAGCTTGTCGGCGATGATCTCGTCGCGCGACTGCTCCGTCGGCCAGAACCCGACGAACTCCCGGTACGTGGTGCCGCCGAGCACCATGTGCGAGATCGAGTCGAGCTGGTCCAGTTGGTCCGTGTCCGGCTCGGTCCAGTCCTCCACCGCGGAAAAGAAGCTGAGCCCCCCGCGGGCGTCCGCGGCATACCCGTCGAGGCTCACGCCCTGCTGAACGATGATGTTTCCCATGTCCTCTCCTCTCGTGACCCCAACGCTGCCACCGGATCGCCCGCGTGAGAAGGGGATGCCGCTGGCCCGCCGGGCGGCATCCGTCGTACGCTCGACGTGAACCGATCGATCGGAGCGCCATGTCATCCGCCGTCATCATCGACGCCCTGCGCACGCCGTCGGGGCGCGGCAAACCGGGGGGTGCGCTGAGCACGATCCACCCGGTCGACCTGCTCGCCCAGACCCTGCAGCACCTCGTGGCCCGGGCGGGGATCGACCCCGGCATCGTCGACGATGTCATCGCCGGCTGCGTCACCCAGGCCGGGCGCCAATCGACGAACATCGCGCGGAACGCGGTGCTCGCTGCCGGCTTCCCCGAAAGCGTCCCGGCAACCACGATCGACCGGCAGTGCGGCTCGAGCCAGCAGGCGGCGCAGTTCGCGGCCCAGTCGATCCTCAGCGGAACGAACGACGTCGTCATCGCCTGCGGGGTCGAGCAGATGAGCAGGCAGCCGATCGGCTACTCGACACTCGGCGAGGACGTCGCCGGCCCGATGCTGCGCGACCGTTACCCGGACGGCCTCGTGCACCAGGGCATCTCCGCCGAACTCATTGCCTCCCGCTGGAACATCAGCCGGGCTGAGCTCGACGCGTACGCGGCCCAGTCCCACGCCCGCGCGTCGTCGGCGATCGACCGCGGCCTGTTCGTTCCCGAGGTCATCCCGGTCACCCTGACGGATGCCGACGGCCGGCTCTCCCTGTTCGGCGTCGACGAGACGGTGCGGCGAGGCACGACCGCGGAGGCCCTCGGCGGTCTTCAGCCGGCGTTCCGCACCGACGAGTACGCCGAGCGCTTTCCCGAGATCGGCTGGAACATCACGGCGGGCAACTCGTCGCCGCTCACCGACGGCGCATCCGCCGCCCTTCTCATGAGCGAGGACAAAGCCGATGAGCTCGGCCTGACGCCGCTCGCGCGATTCGTCGGCTTCGCCCAGGTCGGCAGCGACCCGATCGAGATGCTCACCGGCATCCTCCCGGCCACCAGGCGCGTGCTCGACCGCACCGGCATCCGGATCGACGACATCGAGGTGTTCGAGGTCAACGAAGCCTTCGCGTCGGTGCCGCTCGCGTGGCAGCGTGAATTCGACGTGGACGCGTCGCGGCTCAACCCGTGGGGCGGCGCGATCGCCCTCGGCCATCCGCTCGGTGCCTCGGGAACGCGACTCCTCACCACCCTGGTCAGCGCGCTTCGAACGAGCGGCGGGCGGTACGGGCTGCAGACGATGTGCGAGGGCGGCGGCATGGCGAACGCCACCATCATCGAGCGGATTTGACTTGGCGCGGACGGTTGACAGGAGATTGGGCGGCGTCCGTACGCTCGACAGGAGAATGTGCCCGACATTCCGCGCCCGATCCTGTTGAGCATCACCACCGTCGTTGTAGACACGGCACAACAGCGCCGCGCGGCGACCGTCGTGGGAACAGCCGCCCCGACAACGGGTGTGAAGCGCTCCCCGGCCTCCCCTAGGCTCGCAACACACCCCTCTCCAGCACAGTGAGGATCCAGCAATGAAGCTACCCGGAGCATCCGCCCTCATCACCGGGGGCGCATCCGGCCTCGGCAACGCCACCGCAACCCGACTTGCCGCGGCCGGCGTGTCGGTCGTCATCGTCGACCTGCCGTCATCGCCCGGTGCGGATGCCGCGGCGCGGCTGGGCGAGAACGCCCGGTTCGTTCCCGCAGACGTGTCGAACGACAGCGAGGTGCAGGCGGCCGTCGACGCGGCGGTCGCACTCGCGCCCCTCCGGATCGTCGTCAACTGCGCCGGGGTCGCGACCCCGGGCAAGGTCCTCGGCCGGGACGGCACGCTGCCCCTCGAGAACTTCACCCGCGTTCTCGAGATCAACCTGATCGGGACGTTCAACGTCGTCCGACTCGCGGCCGCTGCGATGGCCGGATCGGAACCCGACGCCGACGGCGAACGCGGCGTGATCATCAACACCGCATCCGTCGCCGCCTTCGACGGCCAGATCGGCCAGCCCGCCTACGCGGCGTCGAAGGGCGGTGTGCACGCCATGACGCTGCCGCTGGCGAGGGAGTTCGCGCGCCACGGCATCCGGGTCAACACCATCGCCCCCGGCATCATGGAGACCCCCATGCTCAAGGGCCTGCCGCAGGAGGCGCAGGACTCGCTGGGCGAGCAGGTGCCGTTCCCGTCCCGGCTCGGGCGCCCGGACGAGTATGCGGCGCTCGTGCAGCACATTCTCGAGAACGCCTACCTCAACGGCGAGACGATCAGGCTCGACGGCGCCATCCGGATGGCGCCGAAGTAGCGGCGCCCATCCGGTCGAGAACATACGTTCCGGTCGGGTACACCCGGTGCGCCGGGTGAATCGGTCCGTAACGAGTGAATTCGACCCGCACCACCCACCTTCCACCGAAAGTGACCGCATGACCGACAGCATCCTTCTCACCGTGAACGACGGACTCGCCCACGTCACCCTCAACCGTCCGGAGCGCCTCAACGCGATCAACGCCGAGGCGGCCATGGCGTGGCGGGACATCGCGACGGAGGTGGCCGACCGTTCCGACGTCGGCGCCGTCCTGTTCGACGCCGTCGGCCCCGCGTTCTGCGCCGGGGGCGACGTCGCCGAGATGTCGGCCATGGGAGGCAGCGTGAACTCGATAGCGGCCTTCGCCGACATCATCCACGACGGCCACCGCACGCTCGCCGCGATGCCGAAACCGATCGTCGCTGCCGTGAACGGCGCTGTGGCCGGCGGCGGACTCGGCTTCATGCTCGTCGCCGACTACATCGTCGCCGCCGAGTCGGCCCGGTTCGTCTCCAAGTACGCCGACGTCGGCCTCACCCCCGACTGCGGAGTCTCCACACTCCTGCCCGAGGCGGTCGGCATGCGTCGTGCACTGCAGCTCACCCTCACGAGCCGATTGCTCACGGCGGCCGAGGCGCTGGACTGGGGCCTCGTCACCGAGGTCGTCGCCGACGGCGAGACGGATGCCCGCGCCCGCGAGATCGCCGCCGGCTGGCTCACCGGCGCCACCGCAGCGTTCGGAGAGGCGAAGCGACTCCTCCGCGGCGGGGTCGGTCGCGACTACGGCGCCGCACTCAACGACGAGGCCCGCACCATCGGAGCGGCGTTCGAGACGCCCGACGCCCAAGCGCGGATCGGCGCGTTCCTCGCCCGTTCCGCCCGCCGCTAGCGTCTCGGCCGCACCGGCCAGGTCACCCGTTCCGGACGGAAACACCCGGTACGCCGGGTGACCTCGACCGGAACGGATGACCCGGCCCCGCAGCATCCGCACCCTCCCACCGAAAGAGACCCCATGACCGCACCACTCCACGGCAAAACCCTCCTCATGTCTGGCGGGAGCCGCGGCATCGGGCTCGCCATCGCCCTCCGCGCCGCCCGCGACGGCGCCAACGTCGTGATGCTCGCCAAGACAGACATCCCCGACCCGCGGCTCGAGGGAACGATCCACACCGCTGCGGATGCCATCCAGAAGGCGGGCGGGCAGGCGCTCGCCGTCGTCGGCGACGTGCGCAACGACGGCGACATCGCGAACGCGGTCGACCAGGCGGTGTCGACGTTCGGCGGCATCGACATCGTCGTCAACAACGCGAGCGTGATCAGCCTCGCCCGCACACTCGACCTCGACCCCAAGCGCTTCGACCTCATGCAGGACGTCAACATGCGCGGCACGTTCATGCTCTCCCGGGCGGCCCTGCCGCATCTCAAAGCGGCCGAGAACGCCCACATCCTCTCGCTCAGCCCGCCGATCAACCTCGACCCCAAGTGGCTCGGCGCCCACACCGGTTACACCCTCGCCAAGTACGGCATGTCGCTGGCGACCCTCGGGTTCGCCGCCGAGTTCGCCCGCGATGGCATCGCCGCCAACACGCTCTGGCCGCGCACCACGATCAAGACGGCTGCGGTCGGCAACATCCTCGGCGGGGAGGCCCTGCTCGCAAAGAGCCGCACGCCCGAGATCTACGCGGATGCCGCCTACGAGGTGCTCACGAAACCGGCGCGGGAGTACACGGGCCAGTCACTCATCGTCGAGGACGTGCTGATCGCCGCCGGGGTCACCGACTTCTCGCGGTACTCGCCCGGTGTGGACGAGAAGGACCTCTTCCCCGACATCTTCCTGTAGCGGCATCCCGGGCCGCCGGAGGGATCGGCGCGGACCAGCCAACGCTGTTCCCCGGGTGTTTTCGTCCGGGTGAAGCGACCGGCCTGAGGCACTGGGACCGATACGCTTTCGACCATGGGTAGACGGGTCGCAGCACCGACGATGGATTCTCGACCGCTGCTGCTTCGGCTGGCACTCATGCTTCTCGGCATCGTCGTGCTTGTCATCGGCACCCTGATCGCGATTCTCCTGGTCGGCACATTCCTCTTCGGCGGCATCGACGTGCTTCCGCCCGACGGCGGCTCCTGGGATGTCTCGCACGGCGGCGCCATCCTCGGCATGGCTTCCGCGAGCGGCCTGGTGGCGTTCCTCGGCTGGACCCTCTTTCTCAACGGGCGCATTGGCCCCGATAAGGGATACCGCACGGGCAGGCGCGGCCCCGCCGGCCGGGATGGTTCGGGCGGGGACGGTGGCGGCTATTCCGACGACTCCGACCCAGGCTCGGGCGACGGTGGTGGTGGCGGCGACGGCGGTGGGGGAGGCGACTGAATCACGCACCGCCCCTCCGCGGTTTTCGCTCGTTCCGGACCAATCACCTGGCGCATCGCCTGAACCTGTCCGAAGCGAGAACCGCGGGGTTAAGCTCGAGGAGACGGGAGGGGGATGGGTGTGGACGAACTTCTCACCAGCGTGGGCGACGGCGTCGGGCACCTCACGCTGAACCGCCCGGACGACCTCAACGTGATCACTCACGCGATGGTCCTCGGCATCCTGGGCGCCCTCGAGCGCTGGCGGACCGATCCTGAGGTGTCGCTCATCATCCTCGACGGCGCAGGAGAGCACGGGCTCAGCGCTGGCGGCGACGTTCGCGTCCTGCACGCCAACGCTGTCACCGGTCGCAACGACCTCTCGCGACGCTTCTGGTACGACGAGTACGAACTCTGCGCGACCCTCGCCGAGTACCCCAAACCGATCGTCTCGATCATGGACGGCCTCACCCTCGGCTGTGGCGTCGGCATCTCGGCGCACGCGGGCATCCGTATCGTCACCGAGCGCAGCCGCATCGCCATGCCCGACACCCGGGTCGGCTTCAGCCCTGACGCCGGCTGCACCCACCTCCTCTCCCGTGCCCCCGGGCACGTCGGCACGTACCTCGCGCTCAACGGGGCGACGATGACCGGGCCGGATGCCGTCGCGTGCGGATTCGCGGACTATTACGTCCCCTCCGACCTGCTCCGACACCTCTACCAGGCCCTCGGCGAGCGGGCCGACCCCGGCTCCCCGGCCGAGATCGTGCTGTTGTTCGACGAGACGCCGCCTCCGTCGGAACTCCTGGCGCGCAGGATCTGGATCGACCGCTGCTATTCGGGCGACTCCGTCGCCGACATCCTCGAGCGCCTCGGCTCGGAGGCCGACCGGGATGCCCGCCACGCCGCCGACGAACTCACCAGGTATTCGCCCCTCGCCCTCACGGTCGCCCTCGCCGCAGTGCGGGAGGCACGCCGGCTGGGCACGCTGCGCGCGTCTCTCGAGCTGGAATACCGGGTCGCGTCCTGGCTGGCCGACCAGCCGGACTGGACCGAGGGCATCCGCGCGCAGGTCCTCGACAGGGACGGCAGCCCCCGGTGGATGCCGTCGACCCTCGCGGCCGTCCCCGCCGGCGTCGCCGAGGCGGCCCTGCAATCCCAGCCCCCGAAACACTGAGTCCGGTATACGGAGTGCAGGGAAACCCGCGCCCCACCGGACTTTTTCCCCGCCTCTGTATACCGAAGGCCCGCGAAGCGCGTATGCTGATCCCGTGCGAGCAAGCGACCGGGCCTACGACGTCCTGAAGGAAGACATTCTTCAGTGGCGCCTTGTGCCCGGCACCGTCCTCGGCGAAACCGAACAGTCGGAGCGGCTCGGCATCTCCCGGACCCCGCTCCGCGAGGCCATCACCCGCCTGGCGGCCGAAGGTCTCGTCGACACCCAGCGCGGCCGGGCCGGCGTCGTCACCGACGTGTCGCCCGCGAACCTCCCCGAACTCTTCGAGCTGCGCGAAGCCCTCGAAACGCAGGCGGCGCGGCTCGCCGCCCGCCGACGGGACGCCGCGACCTTCGAGCAGCTGCGCGAGGACTTCCTCTCGGCGCCGGCCAGCCTCGTCGATGGAGCGAGCGGCTACTACGAACTTGTCGCCCGCCTCGACGCCGCGATCGATGTCGCCATCGCCAACCCGTTCCTCCTGGCCTCCCTCGCCGGCCTGCGCAACCACCTCGCCCGCGTCCGCCGCCTGGCACAGGACAACCCGTCCCGCCTGGCCGAGTCGGTGTCCGAACACCTGCTCATCGTCCAGGCCATCCTCGACCGCGACGAAATGCTCGCCGCCCAGGCCACCGCCGTGCACCTGCGCAAGAGCCTCGCCAACCTCCTCGACGCCGTCGCCACCGGCGATGCCGTCTCGAATTCCACGAAGGGAACACCATGAAGAGCCACCATCTGAGGGTCCACAAGAGCGAAGAGAACCTGGAACGCACGGGTCAGCTCGCGTGGGCGATCGCCGAGGTCGCGGCCGACCCGGTGGAGGTCTCCGCCGAGGTCACCGACATGATCATCAACCGGGTGATCGACAACGCCGCCGTCGCCGCGGCATCCCTCACCCGCGCGCCGGTCGTGTCGGCCCGCGCCCAGGCCCTCGCCCACCCGGTCACCACAGGCGGCAACGGGGCGACGGTCTTCGGGCCGGATGCCGCCCGTCGCGTCAGCCCGGAATGGGCGGCGTGGGCCAACGGCGTCGCCGTGCGCGAGCTCGACTATCACGACACGTTCCTTGCGGCCGAGTACTCGCACCCGGGCGACAACATCCCCCCGATCGTCGCCGTCGCCCAGCACGTCGGTTCGACCGGCCGCGACCTCGTGCGCGGCATCGCCACCGGGTACGAGATCCAGGTCGACCTGGTCAAGGCGATCAGCCTGCACAAGCACAAGATCGACCACGTGGCCCACCTCGGCCCTTCGGCCGCCGCCGGAATCGGCACCCTGCTCGGCCTCGACGTCGAAACCATCTTCCAGGCCGTCGGCCAGGCGCTGCACACCACGACCGCCACCCGCCAGTCCCGTAAGGGCCAGATCTCCACCTGGAAGGCACACGCCCCCGCGTTCGCCGGCAAGATGGCGGTCGAAGCGGTCGACCGGGCGATGCGCGGCCAGACCTCGCCCGAACCGATCTACGAAGGCGAAGACGGCGTCATCGCCTGGCTGCTCGACGGCCCTGACGCCTCCTACGAGGTGCCGCTTCCGGAGAAGGGCGAGCCGAAGCGCGCCATCCTCGACAGCTACACGAAGGAGCACTCGGCGGAGTACCAGGCGCAGGCCTGGATCGACCTCGCCCGCAAGCTGCATTCCGAGCACCCGGAACTGCTGCAGGCCCAGGGCGAGCGGGGGGCGATCGACCACATCGTGATCCACACCTCGCACCACACGCACTACGTCATCGGCTCCGGTGCGAACGACCCGCAGAAGTACGACCCGACGGCCTCCCGCGAGACACTCGACCACTCGATCCCCTACATCTTCACCGTCGCACTGCAGGACGGCAGCTGGCACCACGTCGACTCCTACTCGCCCGAGCGGGCGGCGCGCCCAGACACCGTCGCGCTCTGGAACACGGTCACCACCGAAGAAGACGCCGAATGGACCCGCCGGTACCACTCACTCGACCCGGCCGAGAAGGCCTTCGGCGGCCGCGTGGAGATCTTCCTCACGGACGGCTCCACTCTCGTCGACGAGATCGCCGTCGCCGACGCCCACCCGCTCGGTGCCCGGCCGTTCGCCCGCGAGGACTACATCGCGAAGTTCCGCACCCTCGCGGAGCCCGTTCTCGAACCCGCCGAGATCGAACGGTTCCTCGGGCTGGTCCAACGCCTTCCCGAGCTCACCGCCGAGGAACTCGGCGGTCTCACCATCCAGGCCTCACCCGGCGTTCTCGCCTCCGTGCCGTCACCGAAGGGACTGTTCTAATGCTGTACGCCACAACCACACCCGAGGACAAGCGCCGGATCTTCCGCGAGCGTCTCGCCAGCGGCGAGCTCCTGCGTTTTCCGGGCGCGTTCAACCCGCTGTCCGCCCGGCTGATCGAGCAGAAGGGCTTCGACGGCGTCTACATCTCCGGAGCGGTCCTCAGCGCCGACCTGGGCTTGCCCGACATCGGACTCACCACGCTCACCGAGGTGGCCGGGCGGGCGAAGCAGATCGCCCGGATGACCGAACTTCCCGCGCTCGTCGACGCCGACACCGGCTTCGGCGAACCGATGAACGTCGCCCGCACGATCCAGGAACTCGAGGACGCCGGCCTCGCCGGCATGCACATCGAGGACCAGGTCAATCCGAAGCGGTGCGGGCACCTCGACGGCAAGCAGGTCGTCGACGAATCCACCGCGCTCAAGCGCATCCGCTCCGCCGCTGACGCGCGACGGGACGACAACTTCCTGATCATGGCGCGCACCGACATCCGTGCCGTCGATGGTCTCGATGCCGCCGTCGATCGCGCCAAAAAGCTGGTCGATGCCGGCGCCGATGCCATCTTCCCCGAGGCGATGCGTGACCTCAGCGAGTTCGAGGCCATCCGTGACGCGGTCGACGTGCCGATCCTGGCCAACATGACCGAGTTCGGCAAGAGCGAGCTGTTCACCTCGGCGCAGCTCGCCGACGTCGGCATCAACATCGTGATCTGGCCGGTGTCGCTGCTCCGCATCGCGATGGGTGCGGCGGGCCGTGCGCTCGACACGCTGACCGAGGAGGGGTCGCTCACCTCGAAGCTCGGTGAGATGCAGCACCGCGCCGACCTCTACGAGCTCATCGACTACGAGGGCTACAACCACTTCGACACGTCGGTGTTCAACTTCACGGTTTCGCGCTAAGAACGACGCACACCGGCATAGGCGGCCGAGCCGCCAGTACATAGGGTGGACTGTACCCAGCGCCCGCTATTCACGCAAAGGAGCACGGAATGACCGAAACCGACATCAAGAAGGGTCTTGCGGGCGTCGTCGTCGACTACACGGCGGTCTCGAAGGTCAACCCTGACACGAACTCCCTGCTCTACCGCGGGTACCCCGTGCAGGAGCTCGCGAAGAGCTGCAGCTTCGAACAGGTCGCCTACCTCCTCTGGTACGGCGAACTCCCGACGGATGCCGAACTGGCCGAGTTCGAGAGCGTCGAACGGGGGCAGCGCGCGCTCGACGACAACGTGCGCGCCGTCGTCGACCTCATTCCCACGACCTCGCACCCGATGGACGTCATCCGTACCGCGGTCAGCGCCATCGGGGCCTCGGATCCGGACGCCGACCTGGCGACCGAGGAGTCCAACCTCAACAAGGCTGCCCGGCTCTACGCCCAGCTCCCGGCGATCGTCGCCTATGACCAGCGTCGCCGACGCGGAGAGGAACTCGTGCCGCCGCGGGACGACCTCGGCTACTCGGAGAACTTCCTCTGGATGAGTTTCGGTGAAGTCCCCGACCAGGTCGTCGTCGACGCCTTCAACGTCTCGATGATCCTCTACGCCGAGCACTCCTTCAACGCGTCCACCTTCACCGCCCGCGTCATCACGTCGACGCTCAGCGACCTGTACTCGGCTGTGGTCGGCGGGATCGGCGCGCTCAAGGGACCTCTCCACGGTGGTGCGAACGAAGCGGTCATGCACACGTTCGACGAGATCGGCAGCGCCGACAAAGCGGAAGCCTGGCTCGACGAGGCCCTCGCCTCAAAGCGCAAGATCATGGGCTTCGGGCACCGCGTCTACAAGCACGGTGACTCGCGCGTGCCGACGATGAAGGCGGCGCTCGACACCCTCGTCGAGCACTACGGCCGCCAGGACATGCTCGAGCTGTACGACACGCTCGAACAGGCCATGACATCGCGCAAGAACATCCTGCCGAACCTCGACTACCCGTCCGGTCCCGCCTATCACCTGATGGGTTTCGACACGCTGACCTTCACTCCGCTGTTCGTCGCCTCGAGGGTCGTCGGCTGGACCGCTCACATCGCGGAACAGGCGGCATCCAACGCGCTGATTCGTCCGCTGTCCGCCTACAACGGACACGAGGAGCGGCACCTGCCCGACTGACCCGTTGTCGGCTCGGTGCAGAGCCGTCGCCGTTCGGTCGATGCGGCTTGTCCGTCATCTACAGGGCGGATGCTGCGTCGCGCGCGACTGCGTAGCATCCGTCGAATGCATATGATCTTCCGCACCCTGCTCCTGTTCTGGCGGTCCCCCCGGGCCGGGCGCCGGGGGACACCGCTCGGCCACTACGACGTCGGCCGGCTGCCGATGCGCACGCTGCCGACCGACCTCGACCTGAACCGCCACATGAACAACGGGGTGTACCTGTCGGTGCTCGACCTCGGCCGGTTCGACCTGCTCATCCGCAACGGTATCTGGGACATCCTCCGGGGCCGTGGCTGGTACCCGGTCGTCGTCTCGGAGACCATCACGTTCCGCAAGTCGCTGAACCTCTGGCAGAAATTCGTCATCGAGACGAGGGTGTCCGGCTACGACGAGAAGGCGGTCTTCGTCGACCAGCGCATCGTCGTGGACGGTGAGATCTACGCCCAGGCCGTGATCCGCGCGCGGTTCCTCAAGAGACGCGGCGGAACCGTCTCGGTCGACGAACTCATCGACGCCATCGGCACGGTTCCGCCCGAGCTCCGCCTGCCGGAATGGCAGGCGCGGTGGGGTCAGGACGTCGCCCTGCCGTCCACCTCGGCCCCGGCCCCGAGCGAGTGGCCCGGGGCGGTTCCGGTCGACCCGCGCTGACCTACTTCGCCGCGCGCCGGGGACCGATCATGGCCAGCCGGGTCAGGACCCGGTTCAGGCGCCTGAGTGCTTTCGGCGAGTTGCCGTAGTACAGGCTGCCTGCGCCGACCCGGGTGCGCGGTGCGACCACGGCCTCCTGGCGGCAGAACTTGCGCAGCCCGTCGGCGCCGCCGAACCGCACCCCGAACCCTGAGCTCTTCCAGCCGCCCATCGGCGCGGTGGTGCACATCAGGTTGGTGAGCACGTCGTTGATGTTCACCGCGCCGCACTCCAGTTGCACCGCGACCGCCCTGGCTCGGTCGACGTTCCGAGAGAACACCGACGCCGAGAGGCCGTAGGCGCTGTCGTTGGCCAGCCGGACGGCATCCTCGACGCTCGTGACCTTCATGATCGGCAGCGTCGGGCCGAAGGTCTCCTCGGTCATGCACGCCATCGAGTGGTCGACGTCGACCAGGACGGTGGGCGGGTAGAAGGTGCCGGGCCCGTCGGGGCGTGCACCCCCGGTCAGGACCGTCGCGCCGGCGGCCACGGCATCCCGAACGTGGCGCTCGGTCACCGCGAGCTGGCGCTCGTCAATCAGCGCGCCGAAGTGGGAGCCGTCGCCCGCACCCGTCCGAAGTCTCGTCACATCGCGAACCACGGCGGCGACGAACCGGTCGTACACCGACTCGAGGACGTAGGCCCGTTCCACCGATACGCAGGTCTGCCCGGCATTGAACATCGAACCCCAGACGGCCGCGTGCGCGGCAAGGTCGACGTCAGCGTCGTCGAGCACGATGATCGGGTCCTTGCCGCCGAGTTCGAGGTTGACCGGCGTGAGCCTGCGGGCGGCGCGCGCCATCACGACGGCGCCGGTCGCGCTCGACCCGGTGAACTGGACGAAGTCGGCGTTGTCCACCACGGCCTCGACGGCCTCCCGCGCCCCCTGCACGATCGCGACGATCTCGGGTCCGCCGGAGTCCCGCCAGCCCTTCAGCAGCAGTTCGGCGGTCAGCGGCGTGCGCTCGGAGGGCTTGAGGAGCACCGCGCAGCCCGCCGCGAGCGCACTGATGCAGTCCATCAGCAGGAGGGCGACCGGGTAGTTCCACGGAGCCGTGATGCCGACGACCGGGTACGGCCGGTAGTACACGGTGACCTTCTTGACGGCCAGGTAGGGCAGCGCGGCCGGGCGGTCCTCCGGCGCCAGCGCTTTCTCCATCGTCTTCACGTAGTAGGCGAGAATCAGCAGAATGAGCGGCACCTCCTGCTCGGCGTCCATGGCGGACTTGCCGGTCTCCTCGATCAGTTGCCTCTCGATCTCGGCGCGGTGCGTGCCGAGCCACACCGCGTACCGGGCGAGCACCTTCCTTCGACCCTTCGGGCCGCGGCCCTCCCACTCCTTCTGCGCCTCCCGGAGGGCGGCGGCCAGGGAAGGCACCTCAGCGGGGTCGGTCCAGTGGACCTCTCCGGCCACGGCCCCGCTCGCCGGGTTCGTGATGGTGCCCGGGTTCTGCAGTTTCACGTCGGACGTCGCTGTCATGAGCACATGCTGCCACCTCCGTCCCCGTGCGGACAGTGGGGGTTCGCCAGATGGCGTTGTGGAGGAGGCCGAGGAGACCGCACGAAAATGTCGGTGGCGCTGACGTAGTGTGAAGGGAATGGACGCACGCACCGCGCCCCGCGTCGCCCCCGACGACGCGGACGGCCCAGCTGTAGACCCGGCGGTCGATCCAGGGATGCCGGTTCGTCGCGCCCGGTACGCTCCGCGGCATCCGCTTCACCTGCACAAGATCCTCAGTCCGATGGCTCGCGGCGGCGACGGGCCGTGTCTCCGGCGCACTGCGACAGGCGCCTGGATCACCATGCGGGCGCCGACCGGGCCGGTGACGCTCCACCTCGAACAGGATGCCGACGGCATCGCGGCCGAGGCCTGGGGGCCCGGCGCCGAGTGGGCACTCGACGGCGTGCCCGAGCTGCTGGGCTCGCGTGACGACTGGAGCGACATCGACCTGTCGCCGAGCCCGCTGCTGACCGAGGTGCGTCGCCGTAACCCGGGGCTGCGGCTCGGCCGCAACCGGCTGGTTTTCGAGATGCTCGTGCCGTCGATCCTCGAGCAGAAAGTCACCGCCGTCGAGGCGTGGGCGGCGTGGCGGCTCCTCGTGCGGAGGCACGGTTCGCCGGCCCCTGGGCCGGCGCCCGACGGCATGGTGGTCGCGCCCGCCGCCGACACCTGGCGGCTCATCCCGAGCTGGGAGTGGCACACCGCGGGCGTCGGGCCGCAGCGGTCGGAGTCGGCGGTGCGCGCGTCGCGGGTGGCGGTCGCGCTGCAGCGGACGGTCACGGGGGCGGGGAGCATCCTCGACGAGGCGGCCGAGGCATCCGTTCGCCTGCGCAGCCTGCCGGGGATCGGTGTATGGACCGCCGCCGAAGTGACGAGCAGGGCGCACGGCGACCCGGATGCCGTCAGCGTGGGCGACTACCACCTGGCGTCGACCGTCGGGATGGCCCTGACCGGCTCGCCGGTGGACGACGACGGCATGCTCGAGCTGCTCGCGCCGTGGGCGGGGCAGCGCCAGCGCGTGCTGCGGCTGATCCTGCTCAGTGGAATCACCAAGCCCCGGCGGGGGCCGCGGATCACGATCCAGGACCACCGCAGGCACTGACGCCCTATCGTTGCCGCCGCACCCGCAGCACCGTGTCGACGAGGGTGGCGGGGTGACCATCGCGCCCCGACACCAGCCGGTCGACGAGCCCGGTGGTCTCGACCACCCAGCCGTCGGGCAGCCGAAGCGACGCGAGCACCTCGTCGGGTGTCGGCAGGGGCGGGGCGTCGTGGTCGCTGTGGCCCGAGCCCGGCGGAAAGGCTCCGTGCCCGACGACGAGCAGCCGTCCACCGGGTGCCACCGCCGCGGCAGCACGCCGGAGGATCTCGTCGCGGGCAAGCTCGACCGGGGAGTGCAGGAACGCGGCGGTCACGAGGTCGAACTCTTCCGACGGATGCCAGTCCGCGAGGTCGGCCTGCACCCACGTGATCCGGTCGGCGAGCCCATCCCGGGCGGCCTTCGCCTCGGCAACAGCCAGGGCGGTCGCCGAGATGTCGATCGCCGTCACGGCCCAGCCCCGGGTGGCGAGCCAGAGAGCATCCGCGCCTTCACCGCATCCGAGTTCGAGCGCTGTCCCGGGCGCCAGGCCGGCGATCTCCTGCGCGACGGTCGCGTTGACCCGACCGCTCCACACCTGCCCGGTGTCGCCGCGGTTGGCGGTGTAGTGCGCCTCCCAGAACCCGGCCGGCCCGGTGGGGGCTGTGTCACCGCCGTCGGACGGCACGTCGCTGGCGGATGCCGCGCCCACCCGCTCGGATGCCGCGGCGACCTCCTCGGCTACGAACTCCCCGTTGAGGGCGAGCGCCGCCGTCGCGCCCGACCCGGCCGCAATGGGAACGAGCGCGGCCGGGTTGGCCGCATTGCCGATCGCCCAGACCCCTTGGACGCTCGTCCTGCCGAACGCGTCGACTGCGGGCCACGAGCCGAACGGCGTGTCGGTGCGTTCGACGCCGAGCTGCCTCAGCGGCTCGTCCAGGGCGACGAGGGCCGGCTCGGCGAACACCACATCGACCGGTGCCACCGTGCCGTCGGCGAGGCCGAGCCCCGTGATGGCGTCTCCGGCCGTGACGACGCGTGTGACGACGCGCTGCTCGATCCGCATTCCACGTTCTTCGAGTACGGCCCTGTCGGTGTCGGGGATCGGTCCGGCGAGTGCGGTGAAGACCGTGATATCGCTCGAGTACGACCGCAACATGTGGGCTTTGTGCAGTCCCTGGACTGAGCCGGCGAGCACGCCGATGGCGCGCCCGGTCGCTTCATACCCGTCGCAGTACGGGCACGCGACGGCCCCGCGGCCCCACTGGTCGGCGAGGCCCGGGATGTCGGGCAGCTGGTCGCGGGCTCCCGTGGCCACGATGAGCCGGCGCGCCGTGGCACGGACGCCGGCGTCGGTCACGACCTCGAACCCGTCGGGGATCGCGCGCGTTTCCGCGACGCGGGCATTCTCGATCACGCCGCCGACGGCCCGCACTTCACGGTAGCCGTCGGCGACGAGGTCGAGCGGCGAGTAGCCGTCGCGGCTGAGCACGCCATGCATGTGGGGCGCGAACCTGTTGCGGGGCGCCTGGGCGTCGAGCACGAGCACACGCCGACGAGCGCGAGCGAGGATGAGCGCGGCGCTGAGCCCGGCGGAGCCGCCGCCGACGATGAGAACGTCCCAGCGCACGTCGGAGATCGAGGAACTCGGGCCGTCGAAGGCGGGGGTGAATGCAGAGGTGGGTTCATCGGTCATGGTTCCAGCGTGCCGACCTGCTATCGTGATGGCAACTATCGATGCTGAATCGGCAAAACGGAGGACCATGCCCGACGACTCCCTCGCCCTCATCGGCCCGCGTCTCAAGAGCTGGAGAGAGAAGCGCAGCATGACGCTCGCCGAACTCTCGAAGACCACGGGAATCTCGTCCAGCACGTTGTCGCGTCTGGAGGCGGGCAAGCGCGCCCCGAACCTCGAACTGGTGATTCCCATCGCGCGGGCCCTGAGGCTGGAACTCGACGACATCGTGCCCCGTGCGGCGCCGGACCCGCGGGTGTCGCGCACGACGCGGCGGGTCGGCGAGACGACGTACGAAACGCTCTCGCCCGAGTCCAGCCCGGTGCAGACCTACAAGGTCACGCTGCCGGCGACTCCGGCGGGCGTCGTCGCCGTGCCCGAACCGAAGGTGCATGACGGTCATGAATGGCTCTATGTGCTCTCCGGACGACTCCGGCTCGTGATCGGCGAACAGGAGGTCACGCTGGGGCAGGGGGAGGCGGCCGAGTTCGACACCCGGATCCCGCACTGGCTGTCGGCCACGGGCTCCGGGCCCGTCGAGATACTGTCCATCTTCAGCAAGGAGGGTAAGCGGATCCACTTGCGCGCCGCGCCGAAACCCGCCACGCGCTGACCATCTCCGCACCGTCCCCCACTTCACGCACTCCGGACCGAATCATCCGGCGTGCCGCGTTTCGTTCGGTGCGCGTGACCTGCGGCTACTCGCTCTCGAGCACCGCCATCGCCGCGTTGTGCCCGCCGATGCCCGACACCGCTCCACCCCGGCGTGCCCCGGAGCCGCAGAGCACGACCCGCGGATGCTGCGTCGCCACGCCCCAGCGTTCGGCGGGCGTCGCGACGGGTGCGTCATCCTCGAGGAACGGCCAGTCGAGCCCGCCGTGGAAGATGTTGCCGCCCGGCATGCCGATGGCCTGTTCGATGTCGAGCGTCGTTTTCGTTTCGATGCAGGGGCGGCCGGCGGCATCCTTCAGCAGGACATCCTCGATCGGCTCGGCGAGCACCGAGTTGAGCGACGCCAGCACGGCGTCCTGCAGCCGGGCACGCATCTCGTCGTTGTTCGAGGCGTCGACCAGCCGCGACGGGACGTGCAGCCCGAACACGGTCAGCGTCTGCACCCCGGCCTCGCGAAGTTCGGGCGAGAGGATGGTCGGGTCGGCGAGGGAGTGGCAGTAGATCTCGCACGGCAGCGGGCTCGGGATGCTCCCGCCGGCGGCTGCGAGGTATGCGTCGTCGAGTTGCGTGAACGTCTCGTGAATGTGGAAGGTCCCGCCGAACGCCGCCTCCGGGCGGACTGAGTCGTCGAGCAGCCGCGGCAGGCGCGTGAGCAGGAGATTCACCTTCACCTGGGCGCCCTCGCGGGAGTGGTTCGGCTTCAGGCCGGCGGCGAAGGGTCGCGCCTCGAACACGCCAGCCGACGGTTCGCCGGCGGCCAGCTGCTCACGTCCGGACGACACCGTCGTCCCGGCGGCGACGAGCGTCGCGAGGGTCGCCGGGGCGACGTTGGCGAGGATCCAGTGGGCGGATGCCTCATGTTCCGCCCCGTCGACCAGGTACCGCACCGTGCCGCCCGGGTCGATGGCGGTCACGTCGGCGTTCGTCGTGATCTCTGCTCCCGCGTCACGGGCGGCCCGCGCGAGCTCGCTCGACACGGCCCCCATCCCGCCGACCGGAACGTCCCAGTCGCCGGTGCCGCCGCCGATCAGGTGGTAGAGGAAGCAGATGTTCTGCTGCAACTCCTCGTCGTCGGCGCGGGCGAACGTGCCGATGAGCGCGTCGGTGAGCAGCACGCCGCGCACGAGGTCGGTGTGCAGGTGGCGGATGACATCGCCGATGGGCGTCTCGATCATGGCCTTCCACTCGCTCGCGCCGCCGGCATCCAGCACCATCCGTTTCGCTTCGGAGCGTGTGGGCAACGGCTCGGTCATCGTGGGCCACAGCACTTCGGTGAGCCGCCGGCAGTGCTCGTAGAACAGCTCGAACAGTTCATGTTCGTCGGCCGGGGCGCCGATCCGGGCGAAGGAGGCGGCGGTCGCTTCGGCATCGTCGTTGTCGACGAGGAGCCCGCGGGACGGGTCGGCCGGATCGGGCGTGTACGAGGCGTAACGCCGGCGGACGAGCGTGATGTCGAGACCGAGGTCGTCGATGATCCGTTGCGGAAGCAGGCTGACGAGGTACGAGTACCGGGAGAGCCAGGCCTCCACCCCCTCGAACGCCTGGGCCGACACGGCGGCGCCGCCGACGGCATCCAGTCGTTCGAGCAGCAGCACCTTCTTGCCCGCCTTGCCGAGGTACGCAGCGGCGACGAGGCCGTTGTGACCGCCGCCGACGATGATGGCGTCGTAGCCCTGCAGTGTCGTCATGCTGCGATTCTTCCACGCGGGCCGCGGTGTGCGGCGTGCACAACTCCGCCAATCCGCGGCGGAAGTGCGAGGGAGAGCCGGGCTCCCGCGGGGGCGCCAGCGGAGCCGACGAGATTGGCGGAGTGAGGCGACCCGCCGGCTGTCCGCGCCCATCCCTCGAGCGCGGTCTCAAGAAGGGTGCCGGGGGTTCCGCGCACAACTCCGCCTGTGCGCGTTCGGAGGGGCGTTTTGGTGCGAGGTAGCGGGGGGTGAACCGTTGAGCACACTGCGCGCATAACTCCGCCGGTATCGGGTGCGGTCGGCGCCTCGGGCAGCAATTGACGGCGTGCCGTCCCGGGCGAGCGGTGTTCTGGCGGAGTTGTGCGCGCGACGGGACGATTCAGGCCGGCTGCACCAGAAACCCGGTCGCCCGCGCGAGCGCCGCCCGCACCGCCGTCACCGCGGGCCGGTCGGCGCTCACCCGCCTGGCCGACGTGAACACCGTCCGCGACGGCGTTCCGGGCAGGTCGACGAGGCGCAGTACCGGGTCGCGGCCCGACCAGACCAGGTCGGGCAGCATGCCAACGGCGTTCCCCGACTCGATCAGCCGGATGTGGGCGATGAGGTCGGCGGTTTCGAAACGCACGTCGGGCTCGAAGCCGGTCGCCCGGCACAGCTGCGTCGCCCAGAGCCGCGCGACGGTGCCCTCCGGTTCCATCACGAACGGGAGGGCGGCGGCATCCGCAAGGGAGGCCACGTCGGATGCCGGTGGCAGCGCCAGTCGCAGGACATCGGTCGCGAGGAACTCCCGATCAAGGTCGGCGAGGTGCGGCCGGGTGTGGCCCGGGTACTGTTCGGCGAGCACGAGGTCGAAGTCGCGCGCGGCCAGGTCGAACAGACCGGCTTCGGGTTCCCGCTCGACGATCTCCACGCGCAACTGCGGATGTTCCTCCCGGAGAAGTGAGAGCGCTTCAGGGATCACCGCGTGCGCCGCCGACTGGAACACGGCCAGCCGCACCGTGCCGGTCACCGCGTCGAGCGACGTGGCCAGTTCGGCCTCGGCTCGTTCCATGCTGTCGAGGAGTTCGGCGGCACGCGTCGCCAGCAGCTCACCCTGCGGCGTCAGCTGCACGCGCCGGCCGCTCTTCTGCAGGAGCTTGACGCCCGCCTCGCGTTCCAGTTGCGCCAGCTGCTGCGACACCGACGACGGGCTGTACGCGAGCGCCTCCGCCACGTCAGCGAGCGTGCCGCGCAGCTGCACTTCGCGCAGAAGCCTGAGCCGTCTCATGTCGAGCATCCACCCAGCGTACTCATCGGCAAAGCTGATGAATATCCATCAGAAACATTCGCTTTTGTGAATCGAGAACCGGCCGCACACTGAGACTGGGAGTTGGCTCAACCGCCGCAACGCTCCCCGCCCAGCACATCGAGAGGGAATAGTCTCATGGTCATGCCTCACACCTCGGCCGGCGCCGATTTGAGCGCCACCCAGCTCGCCACCGATGCCGTCAGCCTCGCCCGCACCTGGCTGGACGAGAGCGCCGACGCTCCCGTCGATCCCGCCGCGCAGCGTCTCGCCGAGGTGCTCAAGGATCCGAACGGCCTCGCCTTCACGGTGGGCTTCGTCGACGGCGTCATGCGCCCTGAGGACCTCTTTGTCGCCGGGTACAACCTGCAGCGTGTGGCGAAGCTCGCCCCGGCGTTCCTGCCCTGGCACCTCCGCGCGGCGATTCTGGCCGGCGGCATCCTCGGCCCGGTGATCCCGTGGGTCGTCATCCCGGCCGCACGGCGCGTTCTCCGCGACATGGTCGGCCACCTCGTCGTCGACGCCACGCCCGCCAAACTCGGCCCGGCCATCGAGCACCTCCGCGAGGAGGGGTCACGGCTCAACCTCAACCTGCTCGGGGAGGCCGTCCTCGGCGAACGTGAGGCCGCCAAACGTCTCGACGGCACCCGCGAACTTCTCGCGCGGCCCGACGTGGACTACGTCTCGATCAAGGTCTCGGCGATCGCCTCGCAGCTGTCGATGTGGTCGTTCGAGGATGCCGTCCGGCGGGTGGTCGAGCGGCTCACCCCGCTCTACGAACTGGCGGCCGGCGCCGGCACCGAGAAGTTCATCAACCTGGACATGGAGGAGTACCGCGACCTCGACCTCACCATCGCGGCGTTCACCCGGATCCTCGACCAGCCCCAGCTGAAGAACCTGCAGGCGGGAATCGTGCTGCAGGCCTACCTGCCCGACGCCCTGTCGGCGATGCAGACGCTGCAGGACTGGGCCGCCGCGCGCGTGGCATCCGGCGGGGCGCCGATCAAAGTGCGCCTCGTGAAGGGCGCCAACCTCGCCATGGAGGGTGTCGACGCCGCCATCCACGACTGGCCGACGGCGCCGTACGACTCGAAGCAGGACACGGACGCCAACTACAAGCGCGTGCTGATGTGGGCACTCACCCCGGAACGGACGCGCAATGTGCGTGTCGGCGTCGCCGGGCACAACCTCTTCGACCTTGCCTTTGCCTGGCTTCTCGCCCAGAACCGCGGCGTGACCGACGGGGTCGAATTCGAAATGCTCCTCGGGATGGCTACCGGCCAGGCCGCCGCCGTGAAGCGCGACGTCGGCAACCTGCTGCTGTACACACCGGTGGTGAACCCCAAGGAGTTCGACGTCGCCATCTCGTACCTCATCCGGCGGCTCGAGGAGAACGCGTCGCAGGAGAACTTCATGTCCGCGGTGTTCGAGCTGCATGAGAACGAGGCCCTGTTCGAGCGTGAGAAACAGCGCTTCCTCGCCTCTGCGGCGCAGCTCGAGGCCACCCCGCACGAGATCCCGACTCCGCGTCGCATCCAGAACCGCGAGACGGAGTGGACGCTCGCGACGGGCAACCCCGTCACCCCGACCGCCGCAGACAGCTTCACGAAACCCGACACAGACGACCTCAGCATGACCCAGCAGGTCCTCGGCCTGGCCCGGGGGGCGAAGCAGGAATCCCCGTTCGACACGGTGCGTGTCTTCGACACCACCACCCTCAACACGGTCCCGGCAACCGACCTCGGCGCCCCCGGCTTCGTGAACACCCGCGACACCGACCCGTCGCTCCCCGCGAACCGGGCCTGGGCAGGGCGCATCCTGGCGCGGGTCCCCGGCAGCGAACTCGGCAATCGCACCATCGCCGAGTGCACCGTGTCGGATGCCGCGACGCTCGACTTCATCATCGACGGCGTCCGCAGCCGTGGCGCAGCCTGGGGAGCGCTTCCTGCCGCCGACCGTGCGGCGGTGCTCGAGAAGGCCGGGCTGGCGCTCGCTGCGAACCGTGACCGCCTGATCGAGGTGATGGCATCCGAAACCGGAAAGACGATCGCCGAAGCCGACCCTGAGGTGAGCGAGGCGATCGACTTCGCCCACTACTACGCAGCCAAGGCGCGCGAACTCGACGCCGTGCGCGGGGCCCGGTTCGTGCCGTCGAAGCTGACGGTGGTCACCCCGCCGTGGAACTTCCCGGTCGCGATCCCCGCCGGCGGAGTGCTCGCCGCGCTCGCCGCCGGCTCCGGCGTCATCCTCAAGCCGGCACACCAGGCCCGCCGCTCCGCCGCCATCCTCGCCGAGGCGCTGTGGGAGGCCGGTATCCCGCAGGAGCTTCTCACCCTGGTGACCCTCGACGAACGCGACCTCGGCAAGCAGCTCGTCTCGCACCCCAGCGTCGACCGCGTCATCCTCACCGGTGCCTGGGAGACGGCCGACCTGTTCCGGTCCTGGCGGCCGGACCTGCCGCTCCTCGCCGAGACCAGCGGCAAGAACGCGATCATCGTCACCCCGAGCGCCGACCTCGACCTTGCCGTCGCCGACGTCGTGAAGAGCGCGTTCGGTCACGCCGGCCAGAAATGCTCGGCGGCGAGCCTCGTCATCCTCGTCGGCTCGGCTGCGCGGAGTGAACGGTTCCACCGCCAGCTCGTCGACGCGGCGACATCGCTGCGGGTGGGCTACCCCGACGACGCCACCAGCCAGATGGGCCCGATCATCGAACCGGCCGCCGGCAAACTGCTCCACGCCCTCACCGAACTCGGCATCGGCGAGAAATGGCTTGTCGAACCGAAACGGCTCGACGACACCGGTCGGCTCTGGTCGCCCGGTATCCGGTCCGGTGTCGCCGCCGGCTCGTACTTCCACCTGACTGAGTTCTTCGGGCCGGTTCTCGGCGTGATGCACGCCGCGACGCTGACCGAGGCGATCCGGTTCACCAATGCCATCGACTACGGGCTCACGGCGGGGCTTCACACGCAGGATCCCGAGGAGCTCGCCGAGTGGCTCGCCACCGTCGAAGCCGGCAACCTCTACGTCAACCGCGGCATCACCGGGGCCATCGTGCAGCGTCAGCCGTTCGGCGGCTGGAAGCGCTCCGCCGTCGGTGCGGGCGCCAAGGCCGGCGGGCCCAACTACCTGCTCACGCTGGGGTCGTGGGTTCCCGACGCCGGGTCGAGCAGCAAGACGCTGCACCTGCGCGGCCTGGACAGCCGGGTCACCCGGCTCATCGAAGCAGCCCAGCCGTCGCTCGGTTACGAGGAGTTCGACGTGCTGCGCCGGTCGGCGCTGTCGGATGCCATCGCGTGGGGCAACGAATACGGCGAGACGAAGGACGCCTCAGGCATTCCGGTCGAACGCAACCTCTTCCGCTACCGCCCGGTGCCCGTCGCGATCCGCGGCACGGGCGACGCCGACCTCGGCGAGGTGCTGCGCGTCGCGCTCGCCGCCGTGCGTGCCCGGTCCTCGTTCTCGCTGAGCATGGCATCCGGCCTGCCCGCCGCCGTCCGGGGAGTCCTCGGCGACCTGAACGTTCCCGTCGTCGTGGAAACCGACGACGAGTGGATCGCCCGCACGGCCACCGGAGACGTGCCCCGGGTACGCCTGGTGGGCAGTGAGGCATCGCGGAGGGCGCTGCACGCAGCGCTCGCCGGTGCCGCCAGGGGCAACCCGGACCTTGCGATCTACTCCGGCGCCGTGACGCCGTCGGGGCGGATCGAGATGCTTCCGTTCCTGCACGAGCAGGCGATCTCGATCACGGCGCACCGCTTCGGCAACCCCGACCCGTGGAGCGAAGAGGTCATTCAGGGCTGACGCGCCGCGCGACCGGCGGAGCATACTGGGTGTCATGGCATCCGTCCCTCGCACCGATGCGGCCACGCAGCGCATCGTGCTGCTCGTCGCGATTCTTGCCTCGTTCGTCGCGTTCCTCGACGGCACCATCATCAATGTGGCGCTGCCGGCGATCTCGCGCGAGTTCGGCGGTGGCCTGCCGGTGCAGCAGTGGGTCGTCGACTCATACCTGCTCACCCTGGGCGCGTTTATCCTGCTGGCCGGTTCGCTGTCGGATGCCTTCGGCCGGGTCCGCATCCTCGCCATCGGCCTGATCGGGTTCGGGGCGACCTCCCTGCTCTGTGCGATCGCGCCCAGCGCTGAGTTCCTCATCGTGGCACGCGCCCTGCAGGGGGCGGCCGCTGCGCTCCTCGTGCCCAGCTCGCTCGCCATCATCATCTCGACCTTCTCCGGGCAGGCGCAGGCCAAAGCGATCGGCACCTGGACAGCCTGGACCGGCACCGCCCTGATCGTCGGCCCGCTCCTGGGCGGGCTCCTGGTCGACACCGTCTCGTGGCGGTGGGTGTTCGGGATCAACGTGCTGCCGATCGCCGTCACGCTCTGGCTGCTGCTCAAGATGGAGAAGCAGCCGGCGCACCTCAACCGGCCACGGGTCGACGTCGTGGGGGCGATTCTCGCGGCCGTCGGGCTCGGCGGCCCGGTGTTCGCCCTCATCGAGCAGGGCCGGTACGGCTGGGCGAGTCCGATCGTCTGGGTCCCGCTCGTGATCGGCATGCTCGCGTTCGGCCTGTTCCTGTGGTGGGAGAGCAGAACCCGCGACCCGATGATGCCGCTGTCGTTGTTCTCCTCGCGCAACTTCTCGGCGGGCAACATCGCGACGGTGTTCATCTACGGCGCGCTCGGCCTCGGGTTCTTCGTCATTTCGATCTACCTGCAGCAGGTCGCGGGCTGGTCGGCGACGCTCGCCGGGCTCGCCACCCTGCCGCCCACGATCGTCATGCTGCTGCTGTCGAGCCGGATCGGCGCGCTCGCCGGAAAGCTGGGGCCGCGGCTGTTCATGACCGTCGGGCCGATCATGGGGGGAGTCGGTTTTCTGCTCATGCTCACGGTCGGAGCCGAGGTCGACTACTGGTTGCAGCTGCTGCCCGGGCTCGTTGTCTTCGGTATCGGTCTCTCGATCACCGTCGCGCCGCTCACCAGTGCGATCCTGGGCGCCATCGACTCAAGCCAGGCCGGAATCGGGTCGGCCGTGAACAACGCTGTGGCCCGGGTCGCCGGCCTCGTGGCGGTCGCCTGCGCGGGCCTGATCCTCGGCGACGTCCTCGACCTGCCCGGCTTCCACCGGGCGATGTTCGCGACGGCGATCGCGTTGATCCTCGGCGGGATCGTCTCGTGGCTGGGCATCCGGAACCCGGAACTCGCGGACGAATCCCCGACCGCAGCCTGAATCCGGACCCTCATGAGGCTGACGCGCACAACTCCGCCTGATCGCATCCGACTCCGTCGCGAATGGGGTGAGAACCGGGCGGGACCTGTGGCCAGGCGGAGTTGCGAGCGCAGGCAGGGGTCAGGTGCGGATGCCGAGGGCGGCGGTCACGATCGACAGCGCCTCATCAGCGTCCAGGCCCAGCGACTTCACCCGGTCGGCGTACGCGACGGCGGCGAGTTGAGCCTGCTTGTGCGTGGGGTCGCCGACCGCGGAGACGAAGGACCCCTTGCGGCCGCGGGTCTCGATGACCTCGTCCTGCTCGAGCTCCCGGTATGCGCGGGCCACGGTGGTGGCGGCGAGGCCGAGCTCCCCGGCCAGTCCGCGCACCGTCGGCAGCTTGTCGCCCGGAACCAGGTCGCCGGTTCGCACCCGGTCGATGACCTGTCTCCGCAATTGCTCGAACGGCGGGGTCGACGAACCCTCATCGATCGCAAATGGTCCGCCCATGGCTGGCTCCCTTGTTGAGGTCAACGTAGCAACCGGAACGGCCGGGGCGCAAAGCCTCGCCCCGGCTAGGCTGAGCGGATGACGTCCCCGCTCGTGACCGAACACCGCATCGCCGACGCAACGGCCGGACTGTACGGGGTGGCCGTGACCCAGGACGGCGCCGTCTGGGCGACGCTGACCCGAGGTGAAGCCGTCGTGCGCCGCGACGCCGACGGCACGGTGACCACGATCCCGCTCGGCGACGGCTCCGAACCGTCGCTCCTCACGGCGGCCACGGAGGATTCGGTCTGGGTGACGGACTCCGGCGGCGACCGGATCCTGCGGGTCGGGCCGGATGGCATCCGCGGTTCTCTCGCGGTGCCGACACCGGGCGCCCGCCCGTTCGGGATCGCGGCGGCCCCCTCGGGCCAGGTGTGGTTCACCGAGAGCGGCGCTTCGGCACTCGGACGGATCGGCATCCTCGGGCGCGTCGACGAATTCGCCGCCGGCCCGGCTGGCGGCGGAATCTCGAGAGTCGCCTGTGACGGCGAGAGCGTCTGGTTCACCCTTTCCGAGGGCAATGCGGTCGGGTACATCCGCGGAGGCAACTCCGCGCCGGTGGTCACCGCCCTGCCCGCCGACGGCTCAGCGCCGGTCGGGATCACGGTGGCGAGCGACGGTGCGGCCTGGTTCACCGAGAGCGGCGCCGGCCAGGTCGGTCGGATCGATCGCAACGGTGCGCTCGCCGAGTTCGCCCTGCCCGATCGCTCGAGCACACCCTCCGCCATCGCCGCCGATCCCGCGGGCGGCTGCTGGTTCACCCTGCCGGGGTCGAACCAGGTCGGCTTTGTTTCCGCAGATGGAACCACCGCCGTGACCGAGCTGCCGACGCCGGACAGCGAACCGCACGGTGTGGCCGTCGCGGCAGACGGCGCCGTGTGGCTGGCGCTGGCGACCGGCGCCCTGGCCGAACTGCGACCCTGACCGCGGTCAGCCGGGCCCGGAGCTCATGACCGCTCGATCCGCGCGGCGCTGAGCATGCGGACCAGGGCGTCCGGCAGGTCGGAGCGCCCGATCTCCGCTGGTTCGATGACCCCGTCGTCCGCTCCCGCAACGTCGCTGAGGGCGACCACCTCGTCGTGCAGTCGCTCCATCTTGACGTCGAGCCGGCTGGCCGCCTCAGCCGCCTGCCGCAGCTCGTCGAGCAGGGTTTCCGGAACGGAGCGGTGGTACTTGTAATAGATCTTGTGCTCGAGGCTCGCCCAGAAGTCCATGGCGATGGTCCGGATCTGCACCTCGACCTTCACCCGTTCGACACGATCAGACATGAACACCGGTACCTCGATGATCATGTGCAGGCTCTGGTATCCGTTGCTCTTCGGCTCGCGGATGTAATCGCGCACCTCGAGGACGGTGACATCCTGCTGGGCGGAGATCATCTCCGACACCTTGTAGGTGTCCGAGATGAAGCTGCAGGTGACCCGGATGCCGGCGATGTCGTGGAGCTCCGAGCGGATGCCGTCGAGCGTCAGCTCGCAGCCCTTGCGGTTCGCTTTCTCCATGATGCTTTCGGGAGATTTCAGGCGCGAACTGACGTGCTCGATGGGGCTGTAGTCGTGCCGGTGGTGGAACTCTTCCTTGAGAATGTTGAGCTTGGTCATGACCTCGTCGATGCCGAATTTGTACGACAACATGAAACGGGTGAACTCGTCAGTGAGTTTGCGAAGGTCGGTCAACTCTCGCGGGACGTCTGCCATGGTGGCGGTTCCTTCCGGGGGCGGGGCTGTTTCCGCCGGCTTTCAGTCTGCCACCCGGCCGCTGATCGAACGCCGTGACGGTCAGCGACGCCACCTCTTCCAGCCTGGGGTGCAGATGGTCGCCGTCTTCAACGACGCCTTTGCGCCACGAGAGCTTGAGCCCCTCCGGTGTCACCTCGAGGTGAGCAAGATTGTTGTCGAACCACGGGCCCTTCATCCCTGACCAGCGGAACGGCGGGTCAGGGACCCGCGCCGACCGCGCAACCAACGCCCCGACCGGGGCGGCCAGGCCGTAGGACATGATCGCCGTGAAGAACCTCGTCAGGCGGGGTAGTGGGTTACGAATCGGTGAGCAGACCGCCTGCACGACCCGGCTGCCGGAGGAACGCTTCACCTCCGAGACGTAGGAGAAGTGCACATCGCCGGAGAGAAAGGCGATGGTAGCCGGAGCCGGGCCGCGTTTGCCGTCGGCGACCTCGGACACGATCGCCGCCACCGTGCGAAAGCTGTTCTGGAAGGCGCCCCAGTGTTCCAGGTCAGCCGCCTGGCGCATCTTCTCGCCCACCCGGGCCGCTCGTTTACCCCACCCGCCCTGCGCGAGGGCTTCGCTCCAGGACTCGACGTGGTGAAGACCCATTGGCAGCAGGAAAGGCAGCGACGTCGCAACCAGCAGGTGGTCGAAGCCGCCACGCATCTTGCCATCGAGCCAGGCCAGTTCCTCCTCGTCGAGCAGGGCCCGGTTGTCCGGGTCCAGCTCCCGGGCGGCGCGGGAGTCCACCACAACCAGCCGTGTGTCCCCGAAATCCCGGCAGTAGCTCCAGCGGTACGACACGGGGTCCGAGTCGGCCCGTTCCGCAAAACGGTCCAGCGTCGTGCTCAGGTCGAGCTCGGCATCGCCGCTGTACCCGGCAACCTTCTGCCAGATGGCATCCTCGGCCCGCTCCTGCGGTGACAGATTGCCGAGATGCTGGTAGAGCCAATACGAGGCCAGCCCGGCAACGATCCGCTCGTGCCACCAGCTTGTCGCCTCCATCTCCTTCTTCCAGCTGAGCGACGTGTTCCAGTCGTCGCGGATGTCGTGGTCATCGAAGATCATCGCGCTGGGCAGCGTCGAAAGCAGCCACCTGTTGGCGGGATCCGACCAGGCCAGGTAGTAGAGGTGAGCGTATTCCTCGAAGTCCTTGAGCTCCTCGCCTGGCGGTGCCTCGATGTCCCGGCGGGCGCGGATGAACTCCTGCATCTGCTCGCTGGTCGCGTCGGCGTAGACCTGGTCCCCGAGGAAGGCCACGAGATCAGGCCATGGCAGGTCGCGGCCGGAGGCCATGGCCAGTGCGTAGGCGCGCAGCGAGTCCACGCCGTGGCTCCGGTTGCCGGATTCGTCATGGGGCACGCTGGTACGGCACGAGCCGTAGGCCAGCCGGAGCGGCCTGGCCGGATCCAGCGTGGCGATCTTCGACGGCGGGAACTCGGACGAGGCATCCGGCCAGGCCTGGATTCCGTCGACGTCCAGTTCGTAGGCCGTCACCGTTCCCGGTTCCAGCCCGTTCACCTCGACCAGGGCGTAGTGGTGGCCGTGCACCTGGAATGTCCGGGCGGCCCAGCGTCCGCCGCCGGCACGGACCGAGACCCGCGCGGCGTCCCGTGTCTCCACCCAGACACTCGCCGAGGTCTCATCCACGTACCGCATCAACGGGCCGAGCACGAGCGGTGAGTTCGTCATGACACAGTTCTACCTGCTCCGGCCCGGCGCACGCCATGGTCCGGCGGAAAAGGGAGGAGGAACCACTGGCCGGGCGCGCAGAATCCATGGTTGGATCGGGCTCATGACGTTCATCCCGGTAGGCCAGGAAAACTCGACCAGTATCGATCTCTACTACGAGGACCACGGTTCAGGGCAGCCCGTCGTGCTCATCCACGGGTACCCCCTCGACGGCAACTCGTGGGAGAAACAGTCGAGGGCGCTTCTGGATGCCGGCTACCGCGTGATTACCTACGACCGCCGCGGCTTCGGACGATCGTCGAGACCCACCACCGGCTACGACTGCGACACCTTCGCCGCCGACCTTCACACGCTCCTCGAGGCGCTGGACGTGCGCGACGCCGTGCTCATCGGATTCTCGATGGGCTCAGGCGAAGTCGTCCGGTATCTCGGAACCCACGGCTCCCGGCGTGTGGCAAAGGTCGCTTTCCTCGCCTCGCTCGGGCCGTTCCTGCTGCACACCGACGACAACCCGGACGGCGTTCCCCAGTCGGTGTTCGACGAGATCAGTGCGAACACCGTCGCGGACCGATTCGCCTGGTTCGAGGGCTTCCTGCCGAACTTCTACAACCTCGACGAGAACCTCGGCTCGCGCATGAGCGATGCGGCCGTGCGAGGCAGCTGGAACGTCGCCACATCGGCTTCGTGGTTCGCGGTCGCCGCCGTCGTGCCCACCTGGTACACCGACTTCCGTCGTGATATCCCCGCGATCGACGTGCCGGCGCTCATTGTGCACGGCACCGCCGACCGGATCCTGCCGATCGACTCGACCGGGCGCCCGTTCTCGAAGCTCCTGCCTGACGCCGAGTACGTGGAGATCGAGGGGGCGCCCCACGGCCTGCTCTGGACCCACGCCGACGAGATCAACGAGGCGCTGCTCGCCTTTCTTCGGACGTAGGCGCTACTCGAGGTTCTCCTGGATCATCCGAGGAGACGCGTGGATGCACACCATCTCAAGGCGGCCGGGGCCTGAGTTCGTGAACTTGTGTGCCGTACCCGCCAGCACGGTGAGGATGTCACCGGCGCCCGCCTCGACGGTTTCATCATCCGCGGTGATCGTGACGGAGCCGGCGCGCACCACCCACGTCTCGGTGTACGGATGCCGGTGAAGCACAGGGCCCTGGCCGGGATCGTTGTCGACGAGAAAGAACGACACCCCGGACTGGTGGTCCTTGCCCTCGAACCGGGCGGTGCGTCCTGTGTCGGTGACGAGGTCGGACGCGGAAACGCGAGTGAACATGAAGACTCCCTCCGCGAACGGTGGGCCTCCATTGTTCTCGTCCCACCCCCGCGAATCAAGGGATTCCGGCCGTCGCATCGGGGATCACGGCGGAGCGTCATAGCAGCCCCGCAATGCTTAACGCAAGGCCCCCCAGCTTTGAAACCGCCGAAAGTCAGCTGCTGATAGCGTCCAAATCATGAATAACACACTCTTGATCGTCATCATCGTCATCGCGATTATCCTTGCCATCACCGGTGGGCTGGTGCAGTCGCTCCAGTTCCTGCTGTGGGTCGGTATCGTTCTGCTCGTCATCGCGATCATCGTCTGGCTGCTCCGGTCCCTCTCAGGCAAGAAGCGCGTCTAACCGACTTCACGGGGAAACCCGGCCACAACTGAACAGACAAGCCACGCCCCCGAACCGACAGGTTCCGGGGGCGTGGCTTCGTCGTTTCCGTCAGTCGGCGGTGCGGTGGATCAGCCGGGAGAGCACGATTGCGCTCCGGGTGTGGTCGACATTCGGGGCGTTCCGCACCCGCTCGAGCGCGGCTTCCAGGCTCGGGATGTCACGGGATCGCATGTGCACGATCGCATCGGCGCCGCCGGTCACGGTGCCCGCGTCAACCACTTCGGGCACCGCCGAGAGGATCTTCAGCAGTTCACCCGGGGCCACCGTGCCACGGCAGAACAGCTCGACGTACGCCTCGGTATGGAGGCCGTCGACCGTCGGGTCCACTTTGATCGTGAAGCCGCGGATGACGCCATCGGCAACGAGCCGATCGACCCGCCGCTTGATGGCCGAAGCGCTGAGCCCGATCTCCTGGCCGATATCGCCGTAACCCGCGCGCGCATTCTGGCGCAGAAGGTCGATGATGCCACGATCCAGATTGTCCATACCCCCAGTCTATGCGCTTTCGTTGCGTTTGACGCCGTTTTGACGCAGGATTCCTGCGCCGAACGGCGGACACTTCAGCGGTGCTGCGTGCAACACTGGGAGCACGGCGTGCCCCCGCGGTCGACAATGCGGCAGGGACTCGAGGACTGCGTCCGCCGCTTCCCTTTCAGGAGACGTGCATGACTGACACCGACACCGCGGCGGAGGTGGCTTCGGCCACCCGAACGCCCACTGCCCGCACCTACCTCATGTGCCGACCGGAGTTTTTCACCGTGTCGTACAAGATCAATCCCTGGATGGAGCCGACCAGGCCGACCGATACGGCCCGGGCGCTCCTGCAGTGGCAGACGCTGTACGACACGTACATCGGCCTCGGCCACACCGTCGAGCTTGTCGACCCGATCGCCGGGCTGCCCGACATGGTCTACTCCGCCAACGGCGGCTTCATCATCGACAACGTGGCCTATGGCGCGAGCTTCACCTTTCCCCAACGCCAGGCCGAGGGTCCGGCCTACATGGACTGGTTCCGGGAGCGGAGCTTCGATGTGCGGGTACCCCAGAACATCAACGAGGGGGAGGGCGACTTCCTCCTCGTCGGCAACACGATCCTCGCCGGCACCGGGTTTCGGAGCGAATCCCGCAGTCATTCCGAAGTGGCCGCGCTGTTCGGCCGCGAGGTCGTCACGCTGAGCCTCGTCAACCCGAACTTCTACCACCTCGACACCGCGGTCGCCGTGCTCGACCCGCTGACCGGGGACGAGAACGCGAACATCGCGTACCTGCCGAGTGCGTTCGACGCGAAGTCGCTCGCGATCCTGCAGGACCGTTACCCGGATGCCATCATCGTCAGTGAAGAGGACGCGTCGATCCTCGGGCTCAACTCGATCTCCGACGGCTACAACGTCGTTATCGCGGCCAGGGCCACCGGTTTCGAACGGCAACTGAGAGAGCGGGGGTACAACCCGATCGGGGTGGACCTGTCGGAGCTTCTGCTCGGTGGCGGCGGAGTGAAGTGCTGCACGTTGGAGTTGAGACGATGAGTTTTATGCAGGAGGCGGCGACGACGCCGGACGGTCTTGCGGGGACGGCGGCGACGTCGAGCGGTTTGCAGGGGACGGCGGCGACCTCGGAAGGTCCCGCCCATAGAGGCCCGACCACACCCGGACCTTCCGACGTCACCGCCGTCGGTGTATCTGACGGGCTCGACGTCGCCGCCGTCGGGTCTCCGGAGAAGACAGAGGCAGCCGCCTCAATCCGCGTGTCGGAGGGGGCTGGGGGAGCTGACGCCAGCCGTGGTGGTTCGGAGAAGTCCGAAGCAGCCATCGCAGCCGAAGAGGCCGTCGTCGCCCACAATTACCACCCGCTGCCGATCGTCGTCGCCTCCGCCGAGGGCGCCTGGGTGACCGACGTCACCGGCAGGCGCTACCTCGACTGCCTCGCCGCGTACTCGGCCGTGAACTTCGGCCACTCCAACCCGGTGCTTCTCGACGCCGCTCGCGCACAGCTCGAGCGGGTCACCCTGACCAGCCGGGCATTCCACAACGACCAGCTCGGACCGTTCGCCCAGGCGCTCGCCGAACTGTGCGGCAAGAACATGGTGCTCCCCATGAACACCGGCGCCGAAGCCGTCGAGTCGGCGATCAAGGTCGCCCGCGCCTGGGGCTACCGGGTCAAGGGCGTCGCGCGCGACGCGGCGAACATCATCGTCATGTCGGGCAACTTCCACGGCCGCACGACCACGATCATCAGCTTCTCGGACGACGACGACGCTCGCGCCGACTTCGGCCCGTACACACCCGGATTCCGCACGGTGCCGTACGGCGACACCGACGCGCTGGCCGCCGCCATCGACGACAACACCGTCGCCGTGCTGGTCGAACCGATCCAGGGCGAATCCGGCGTCCTCGTGCCACCGACGGGGTACCTGCCCGCAGTCCGGGCGCTCTGCACAGCCCAGAACGTGCTGTTCATCGCCGACGAGATCCAGTCCGGCCTCGGCCGCACCGGAACCACCTTCGCCTGTGACCTCGCCGGGGTCGTGCCCGACCTGTACCTGCTCGGCAAGGCCCTCGGCGGCGGAATCGTGCCCGTCTCCGCCGTGGTCGGCAACGACGACATCCTCGGGGTGCTCCAGCCTGGTCAGCACGGCTCGACGTTCGGCGGCAACCCGCTGGCATCCGCTGTCGGGCACGCGGTCGTCCGGATGCTCGCGAGCGGCGAATACCAGAAACGCGCGCGGGTGCTCGGGGCGCGACTGCACGAGAAGCTCGGCGCGTTCGTCGGCTCCGGCGTTCTCGACGTCCACGGCGCTGGGTTGTGGGCCGGGGTCGACATCGACCCGGCGCTTGCCACGGGCCGTGAGGTCTGCGAGCGGCTGATGGAACGCGGGATCCTGGCGAAGGACACCCACGGCTCCACCATCCGTTTCGCCCCGCCGATCGTCATCGACGAGTCCGACCTCGACTGGATGGTCGACCAGTTCGGCGAGGTGCTGCAGGAGTTGCGCGGCATCCCGACCGGGTGATCACGCGATGCGCCCCAGCGCCAGGAGAGCGGGCGGCGTTCGGTAGTCTGGTTTCTCATGCCGCCGCACGGGTGCCGCTGGGGCGACGTGCGCACGCGCATGAGGGAGGGATGCCGTGGCCGACACGCTCGTCATCATCCCCACGTACAACGAACGCGAGAACATCCCCGGCATCGTTGCCCGGGTGCGCGCGGCGACGCCCGAGGTCGACGTGCTGGTGGTCGACGACAACTCCCCTGACGGCACTGGGCGCATCGTTGACGGTCTCGCGGCATCCGACCCCGCCGTCTTCGTGTTGCACCGCTCGGGCAAGACCGGCCTGGGCGCCGCGTACGGCGCGGCGTTCCGGTGGGGGCTCGAGCGTGGGTATGCCCGCCTCGTCGAGATGGATGCCGACGGGTCACACCAGCCCGAGCAGCTCCCGGCCCTGCTTGCGGCCGCTGATGCGGGTGCCGACGTCGTGCTCGGGTCGCGCTGGGTTCCGGGCGGCGGCGTCGAGAACTGGCCGACGTACCGGGAGCTGCTGTCGCGGGCCGGCAGCGCGTACTCCCGCGTTCTGCTCGGGTTGCCGCAGCGCGACGTGACCGGAGGCTACCGGGTGCTTACTCGGCACGCGCTGGACAGCATCCGGCTGCAGGACGTGCACAGCCGGGGTTACGGGTTCCAGGTCGACCTGCTGTTCCACGCCGCCCGCGCCGGGCTCCGGATCGTCGAGGTGCCCATCATCTTTGTGGAGCGCCGGCTCGGCGAGTCGAAGATGACCGGCGGGATCGTGCTCGAAGCGATGCTGCGGGTGACGCTCTGGGGGATCGGCGCCCTGCCAGGGCGGCTGCGGCGCCTGGTCGGGCGCTGATCGGGCCGACGAAGAATTCGGGAGGACAATCCGGGGGTCCGTCGCCGTAGCGACGATGAACCCGCGAATTATCCTCCCGAGTGTCAGACCTCAGCGTTGGGCGACCGCATCCGCCGCGGGGAGCGCGTACGGCACGAGCCGGGCCAGCTGGGTGACGTGGCGGGGTTCGAGCTCGTCGAGGCTTGCCACCCCGAGCAGCTTCATCGTGCGGCGGATCTCGGCCGAGAGGATCTCGATGGTGCGGTCGACGCCCTCACGGCCCCCGGCCATGAGGCCGTAGAGGTAGGCGCGTCCGATGAGGGTGAACTGGGCACCGAGCGCGACGGATGCCACGATGTCGGCGCCGTTCATGATGCCGGTGTCGAGGTGGACCTCGACCTCGGACCCGACCTCGCGGACCACGGCGGGCAGCAGGTGGAACGGGATCGGGGCGCGGTCGAGCTGGCGGCCGCCATGGTTCGACAGGATGATGGCGTCGGCGCCGAGCTCGACGGCGAGGCGGGCGTCGGCGACGGACTGGATGCCCTTCACGACGAGCTTGCCCTTCCACTGTTCGCGGATGAAGCGCACTTCGTCGGGGCCGACGGTCGGGTCGAACATCGTGTCGATGAGGGCGGCGACGGTTCCGGACCAGCGGTCCAGGCTCGCGAACGCGAGGGGTTCGGTGGTGAGGAAGTTGATCCACCAGGCCGGCCGGGGCAGCGCGTTGATCACGGTCTTCGGGGTGAGCGCCGGCGGGATCGACAGGCCGTTCTTCACGTCGCGGAGCCGGGCCCCGGCCACCGGGGTGTCGACGGTGACCATGAGGGTGTCGTAGCCGGCGGCCTGGGCGCGGTCGACGAGGGCGAGGGAGCGGTCGCGGTCGGTCCACATGTAGAGCTGGAACCAGTTCCGCCCGCCGGGGGCGGCCGCGGCGACGTCTTCGATCGAGGTCGTGCCCATGGTGGACAGTGTGAAGGGGATGCCTGCGGCTTCGGCGGCGGTCGCTCCGGCGCGCTCGCCCTCGGTCTGCATCATGCGGGTGAAGCCGGTCGGGGCGATGCCGAAGGGCAGCGCGCTCGTCTTGCCGAGCACGTCCCGGGTGGTGTCGACCGTCGACACGTCGCGGAGCACTGCCGGGTGGAACTCGATGTCTTCAAACGCCTGCCGGGCGCGGCTAAGCGAGATCTCGCCCTCGGCGGCGCCGTCGGTGTAGTCGAACGGGGCCTTCGGGGTGACGCGCTTCGCGATGTGGCGCAGGTCGGCGATGCTCGTCGCGGCGGCCAGGTGCCGGGTGCGGGCGTTCAACTCGGGCTTCTTGAACTGCATCAGCGGCGCGAGGTCTCGCACCTTGGGGATTCGTCTCTCAACCATGAGGGTCTCTTTCTGTCGGCGTCCTACGGGTGGGCAGGTTGGTTTCGGCGTAGTAACCGGAGATGTGGGCGTGAACGAGCTCGCGGGCGCTCGCCGCCTCGCCGGACTCGATCGCGGCGAGAATGCTGCGGTGTTCGCGCATCAGCCGGGCCGACGTCTCGGGCCAGGACGGCAGCGTCGCCGCACCTTGGCGCACATAGCGCTCGATGGAGCTCCGCAGTCCGGCCATCGTCGCGGCGATGACCTGGTTACCGGACGCCTCCGCCAGCGCCAGGTGGAACTGCGCGTCGAGAGCAAGGAACTCGGCCGCCGGGAGCGCGCGCGACTCCATGGCGTCGAGCAGGTCGGCGGATGCCGTGAGGTCCGGCCGGGGCGACGCATCGGCGAGTTCGGCGGCGACAGCGGTTTCGAGCACGAGGCGCGTCTTCACGATGTCGGCGACGGCGAAGCCGGTCGCGGCAACCTGCAGGCGCATGAGCGAGGACATGCCGCCTCCCGGCAGGGCGACGATGATCGCTCCTGAGTTGGGCCCTGAGCCGGTCGCGGTGCGGATGAGCCCGAGCACCTCCAGCACCCGGAGTGCCTCCCGCACGCTCGAGCGGCCGACGCCGAGGTCGGCGGAGAGGGCGCGCTCGCCCGGGAGGTGGTCGCCGGGGCGCAACCGACCGTCGAGCAGGTCGCGCTCGATCGACTCGAGCACCACCTGCCAGGCGCGAGGTTCGTCCGTCACGCTGCTCCCGTTCCCTGTGTGGTCAGACCACACAGTTTACACAGTTTCGGCTTCCCTGTGCGGGCCCGTTGCCGGCTGGGCGCATTTCCAGGCTGGCACGTTTGGCCGGCACGTTCGACGGACGCGGGAGCCGCAATGCCCCGCGCGGGTCCCTTTACGCGAAGCGGGCGCTCGTGCGCCCGCGCGACGCGAAACGACCCGCGTGGGCCGCTCGCCCGGAAGCTACAGCGGCACTACGTGCGCAGCACCACGTTGACCGGTTCGTCGCCGCGCTGCATCCGCTCGATCTGCTCCCTGACCAGCTGCGCCATCCGCGGCATCATGGCGGTGGAGGCGCCACCGACGTGCGGGCTGATGAGCACGTTGGTCAGAGCGAAGAGCGGATGCCCGTCCGGCAGCGGCTCGGGGTCCGTCACGTCGAGTGCGAACCGCAGTCTCCCGGACTCGGCGGAGCGGAGGATCGCGTCGGTGTTCGCCACCGCACCGCGGGCGATGTTGACGAGCAGGGCGCCGTCGCGCATGGCCGCCAGGAACTCGTCATCGACGAGTCCCGTGGTGCTGTCGTTGAGAGGAACACCCACGACGACGATGTCGGCTTGGGGCAGCAACCGGGGCAGTTCATCGATGCCGTGGATCGCGCCGCGCTCGTCGGTGCGTGCGGTCGTGGCGACGCGTACGACGGTCACCTCGAAGGGGAGGAGGCGGTCTTCGATGGCCTTGCCCACACCGCCGTAGCCGAGCAGCAGCACGGTGCGGTCGGCCAGGCTCGCGTGGCGGGCCGGAGCCCAGCGTCCAACGCCTGCGGCGCGAACGAAGTCAGGGATGCCGCGCTGCGCAGCCAGGATCAGCGCGAGCGTCAGCTCGGCGGTCGACGTCTCATGAACGCTCGACGCGTTCGCGAAGACATTGCCGGGAGGCAGCACCTCGTCGACGCCGTCGTAACCGATCGACTGGCTCTGCACGAGCCGGGTTGGGACTCCGGCGAGGGCGCCGAGCTTCGTCGTCCCGCCCATGTACGGCTGCACCACGATGTCGAACGTCGGGACCGGCGGGGGCCCGGACATGTCCCACGACACGAACTCGACATTGTCGATGTCGCCGATGGCCTTCTGGAGGGTGGTGCCTGGTACGCCGACGCGCAACGGAGTAGTCATGCCTCGAGCCTATCGAAGCGGATGCCGCCCGGCCGGGTGCCCGCTGTTAGGTTCGGGGGATGGACTCACTGTTTGCCGTCGTGGTTCTGTTCGCGAACGCGCTGTTCAATGTTGTCGCGTGGCCCCAGTTCCTTCGCCGGGTTTCCCGCGACCCGCGCGCCCGGAACGCGAGCGGCAAGGCGACGGCCTTCCTGAGGGTCCATGTCGTTCTCGTCGCCATCGCCCTCGCTCTGGCCGTCGCGAGCGTTGTCGCGGGAATCGTCCTGCTCGTCCCTTAGCGCGAGCTCGGGGTGTACCTCACCGGCTCGAACGACGTGGCGACGAGCGCGCGCAGCGACTCGAGGTCGCCGTCGATGAGGCCGACTGCCCGCGCCTGGACCAGCACATTCCCGAGTGCGGTGGCCTCAACCGGGCCGGCGAGCACCGGAAGTCCGGCGCGATCCGCAGTGAGCTGGCACAGCAGGGTGTTGAGCGAGCCGCCCCCGACGATGTGCACGACCGAAACCGGGACGCTCGCGAGGTCGGATGCCGTGTGGACGGCGCGCGCGAAGGCATCCGCGAGGCTTTCGAGGATGCAGCGGACGAACTCGGCCTTCGTGCGCGGGACGGGTTTTCCCTGCTCGGTGAGCACGTCGGCGATGCGTGCGGGCATGTCGCCGGGCTGGAGGAAGCGCGGGTCGTCGGCGTCGAAGACGGGCATCGGGGTGGTGACGGCCGCAGCCTGGGCGAGGAGAGCGGCCAGGTCGATGACCTCGGCTGATTCGCGTTCCCAGGTGCGGACCGATTCGCTGAGCAGCCAGAGTCCCATCACGTTGTGGAGGAACCGCACCCGCCCGTCGACGCCGCCCTCGTTCGTGAAGTTGGCCTGACGGCTGGCGTCGGTCAGCACGGGGCTGTCGAGTTCGAGTCCGACGAGGCCCCAGGTTCCGCAGGAGATCCACGCGGCGTTCGGTGTCGTCATCGGCACGGCCACGACAGCGGATGCCGTGTCATGCGACCCGACGGCGGTCACCGGGGTCTGCGGCGAGAGCCCGGTTTCGGCGGCGATGGCGGGCAGCACCGTGCCGAGCAGCGTCCCCGGCTCGACGAGCGGCGGGAAGACGCCGCGCGGAAAACCGAGGCGGGCGACCAGGTCGTCGTTCCAGGCTCCGTCGCGCGACAGCAGTCCCGTGGTCGACGCGTTCGTGACCTCGGCACCGCGGGCACCGGTGAGCCAGTGCGCCAGGAGGTCAGGGATGAGCAGCACCGAGTCGGCATCGTGCAGGCGGGCGTCCGCGGCCAGCTGGTACAGCGTGTTGAACGGGAGGAACTGCAACCCGTTCTGCGCATACAGCTCGGCGAAGGGCACGCGACCGTGCACGGCGGCGACCCCGCGCGCGGTGCGGTCGTCGCGGTAGTGGAACGGTTCCGACAGCATCCGCCCGTCTGACATCAGGGCGTAGTCCACCGCCCAGGAGTCGATGCCGATGCTCTGGATGGCCGGCTCGCGGCGCGCGGCTTCGGTGAGGCCGGTGAGAACGGACCGGAACAGTCCGGTCGCGTCCCAGTGCAACCCGTCGTCGGTGCTCGTCGGTCCGTTGGGGAACCGGTGCACAGGCTCGAGCCGCAGCTGGTGAGGGGCGACGTGGCCGAGCATGACCCGCCCGCTCGTCGCGCCGAGGTCGACGGCGGCGACGGTTCCCGTGCTCATCGCTCGAACCCGCGCACGACGTCACCCGTTTCGGACGCGGTCACCCGGCGTACCGGATGACCTGGACCGAAACGGATGACCTGGCCTGGCGCACTCATCGGAGGAACGCGGCCGCGACGCCGGCATCCACGGGGATGTGCAGGCCGGTCGTGTGCGAGAGGTCGCTCGTGCAGAGCACGAACACGGCGTTGGCCACGTTCTCCGGGACGACCTCGCGCTTGAGGATGGTGCGCTGGGCGTAAAACTTGCCGAGGTCCTCTTCTTCGATGCCGTAGGTCTTGGCACGGTTCGCACCCCAGCCCGAGGCGAAGATCCCGGAGCCGCGCACGACGCCGTCGGGGTTGATGCCGTTGACCTTGACGCCGTACTCGCCGAGTTCGGCGGCGAGCAGCCGCACCTGGTGGGCCTGGTCTGCCTTCGTCGCCGAGTACGCGATGTTATTCGGGCCGGCGAAGACCGAGTTCTTCGACGAGATGTAGATGATGTCGCCGCCGAGCTTCTGGTCGATGAGCACGCGCGCCGCGGCCTTCGAGACGAGGAAGGAGCCCTTCGCCATGACGTTGTGCTGCAGGTCCCAGTCCGCTTCGGTCGTGTCGAGCAGCGACTTGGACAGCGACAGCCCGGCGTTGTTCACGACCAGGTCGAGTCCGCCGAACGCGAGCACGGCGGCGTCGATCGCGGCCTGCACAGCCTGTTCGTTCGAGACGTCAGCGGCGACTCCGATGGCGACATCCGTGTTCCCGATCTCGGCGGCGGCTTCCTGCGCCTTCTCGAGCGACAGGTCGGCGATGACGACGCAGGCGCCCTCGGCGGCGAGCCGGACGGCGATGGCCTTGCCGATTCCGCCGGCGGCACCGGTCACGAGGGCGACGCGGGTGGCGAGCGGCTTCGGCTTCGGCATGCGCTGCAGCTTGGCTTCTTCGAGCGCCCAGTACTCGATGCGGAACTTCTCGGCCTCGTCGATGGGGGCGTAGGTGGACAGGCCCTCGGCGCCGCGCATGACGTTGATGGCGTTGAGGTAGAACTCGCTCGCGACACGGGCGGTCTGCTTGTTCGCGCCGTAACTGAACATGCCGACGCCGGGGACGAGCACGATGAGGGGGTCTGCGCCGCGGATCGCGGGCCACTCGGTGGTTGAGCCTGTCGAAACCGCGTTCCGCTCGTAGTACGCGGTGTAGTCGGCCCGGTACTCCTCGTGCAGGGCGTGCAGGCGTTCGATCGTCTCTTCCACCGACGCGGATGCCGGCAGGTCGACGAGAAGCGGCTTCACCTTGGTGCGGAGGAAGTGGTCGGGGCAGCTCGTGCCGAGCGCGGCAAGCCGGGGGTGCTCGGCGCTGGCGAGGAAGTTGAGGACGACAGCGTCGTCGGTGAAGTGGCCGACCTGCGGCCTGTCGGTGGACGCGAGCCCGCGGAGGGTCGGTGCGAGGGCGGCGGCCTTGGCGCGGCGCTCCGCTTCCGGGAGCGCACCGTACCCGTCAAGGGCGGGGCCGAACGGCTCGGGACGCGAGTTCGCGGCGATGTACTCGGCGGCGGTGTCGATGATCCAGAGCGAGTTCTTCTCGGACTCGTCGCTCGTGTCGCCCCACGCAGTGATGCCGTGTCCGCCGAGGATGCAGCCGACGGCATCCGGGTTCTCGGCCTTGATCTTCGCGATGTCGAGGCCGAGCTGGAAGCCGGGGCGGCGCCAGGGGACCCAGAGGACTTTGTCGCCGAAGATCGTCTTCGTGAGCTCTTCACCGTCGGCGGCCGTGGCGAGGGCGATGCCGGAGTCGGGGTGAAGGTGGTCGACGTGCGCCGCGTCGACGAGGCCGTGCATGGCCGTGTCGATCGACGGGGCGGCCCCGCCCTTGCCGTGCAGTGTGTAGTCGAAGGCGGCGACCATCTCGTCTTCGCGGTCGAGGCCCGGGTATACGTTCTGGAGCGCCCGCATCCGGTCGAGGCGCAGCACCGCGAGCCCTTCGGCCGTGAGGGTGCCGAGGTCGCCGCCTGAGCCTTTGACCCAGAGCAGCTCGACATCTTCGCCCGTGGCGGGGTCGGTTCCCGTGCCCTTCGCCGAGGTGTTTCCACCGGCGTAGTTCGTGTTTTTCGGATCGGCGCCGAGCCGATTGCTGCGTGCAAGAAGTGCTGCTGCGGTGTCCTCGGTCATGCGCCCATCTCCTGTTTGTTTGTGTTACTTATTACACAAAGTAACAGCAGCTGTTGGGATGGTCAAGACGTCACAACAGATTGGTGAGCTCCCGGTAGGCGTCCAGCCGCTCGTCTGCCGGGTCGAGTTCCGTCACCATGGTGTCAATCCGGTCCCAGTCCAGGGCCCGGGCGAGGGCCCGCTGGCCGAGCTTCGTGGAATCGACAAGGAGGACGGTCTCATCGGACGCCTCGACGAAAGCCAGCTTCACCTGCGTTTCGGCGAGGGTGACCTCGCTCGTTCCGCGGGCGGGGTCTGCGGCCGCCGACGAGGTGAAGAACCGCGAATAGTGAAGAGAGCCGGCCGCCTGGCAGGCCAGGAGCCCGACGAAACTGTCTGTGCGTTCCTCGGCCTCTCCGCCGATGAGAAGCGCGTGCGCGCCCGGCAGGCGGCGCGCCACCTGGAAGTTTTCATACGAATTGGTCGCGATGGAGAGGTCGGATGCTCCCTCCAGCCGGGACAGCAGGGTTCCGACCGTCGACGACGCATCGAAAGCCGCGGCGCCCGCCGCGGGCACGAGAGCGCGCGCCTTGTCGGCGATGACGAGCTTCGCTTCGGCCCCGATCGACATCCGCTCGACGAAGGAGCGAGGCCGAAGCGACGGCACCGCGCCGCCTCGCACACGCCGCAGCTGGCCATCCGTTTCGAGGTCCGCGAGGTCACGCCGCACGGTCATCGGCGAGACGCCGAGCCGCTCGGCAGCCGCATCGAGCCTGATGATGCCGTCGGCGTTGAGGATTTCCAGCAGGCGCTCGCGGCGGGATTCAGCGTCAACGGTCGACGTCGTTGCCATGTCGTGCTCCTGTCTTCGCTGAAATGCTATCGCTGGATCGGTCACGGATCCCGGTCGACGGCAGCCTTCGCGCTGCTGACGCAGGTGCGAAGCCCCTTCCGGTCGTCTGCCTCTTCGGCCATACTCGGTCGAATTGAGCCCAACGGGGCCTGAGCCGGGAGCCGTCCAAGAAATGTCCGAGATCCTGCTGTTTCACCACGCCCAGGGCCTGACGCCCGGCGTGCACGCCTTCGCCGACACCCTCCGTGATGCCGGTCACACCGTGCACGTGCCCGATCTCTACGACGGCAACACGTTCCAGGACCTGGACGATGGCATGGCTTATGTCCGCAGGCTCGGGTTCGACACCGTCCTCGAGCTCGGGCGGGCGGCTGCGGACTCTCTGCCGAACGAGCTCGTCTACGCCGGGTTCTCGCTTGGCGGGATGCCGGCCCAACTGCTTGCCCAGACCCGGCCGGGCGCGCAGGCGGCCCTGCTCTTCCACGCGGCCCTGCCGGTCTCGGAATTCAGTGATCGCTGGCCGGCTGGAGTGCCTGTTCAGATCCACGCCATGGACGGCGACCCGGAGTTCGTCGATTCGGGTGACATCGATGAGGCGCGCGCGCTGGTCGATGATGCAGAGGACGCCGAATTGTTCCTGTACCCCGGCGACAGGCACCTCTTCGCCGACAGCAGTCTCGACTCGTATGACGACGCCGCGACGAGTCTCCTGAAGGAACGCGTGCTGGCCTTCCTCGATCGCGTCGGGTGAAGCGACATGGCAGATGGTGTTCCCAAAAGGGCGGATCCTGAGGCGACCCGGTGGTACACGGAGCCCGCGGCCACGGGCGTAATTCTCCTGGGGATTGTCACGGTCTGGCTGTTGCTCTATTCCGCCAATGCGGTGCGCAATAACGTGCCGATCGCCGAGCCGTACACGTCGGGTCTCGACTTCGCCGTGCGGATGGTGCAGGCGGTCGCTTTCCTTGCGGCCCCAATCACGGTGTGGGCCGTTTTCGTGGCCCTCGGGAATCTGCTGGTGCGAAAGCGAGGCTTTGGGTCGCGCGCTCTCGTGGCGTTCGTTGTCGCGGCGATTCCCGTGGCGTTCTTCGCCGTTTCATCCGCTATCCCGTATGCGCGGAGCGAGGGCTGGCAGGGGATGGCGATGGTCGGCGTGGCTTTCTCTGTTCTCATACCGTTGGGTGTGCTGATCGCGTACTGCGTGGCCGGTGGGCTCCTGAGCCTTCGCGGCCACCCGAGTCCTCGCGACCGCCCAAGCTCTCAGGACCACTCAAAACCTGCGACACCGGGCAATCCGAGGTCCTAGTCGCAGTTCGGGTCGCTGTTCCGGGTCACTGTTCCGGGTCACTGTTCCGGGTCGCTGTCCTGGGTCGCTGTCCTGGGTCGCTGTCCTGGGTCGCTGTTCTGGGTCGCTGTCCTGGGTCGCCGTCCTGAGTTGAGGCTCTCCGTTCGCGTCCCGGCCTCCCATGCCCGCGGCGGCGCCTGTCGAACTTGAGTCCGCGGCGCCTGTCCGACGTGAGTCCGTCAGCGACTGTCGGCCGCGCGGGAGCCGCATCTCACTGAAAGTACGGCTTCCGCAGCAGCCAGTCCGGGATCGTGACCACCGGCCGGCCGTCGACCATCTCGACCGAGAACACACCGGTGTCGATCATGCGGTGGTGGAACCAGCAGTAGAGCGCGCCGTTGTCGGTATGAGTCTTGCCCTGCTCGTGATGTTCGATGATGTGGTGGGCCTCGCAGGCGGTGGCCGGGATCATGCAGCCGGGGATGCCGCAGGTCGGTCCGTCACGCGCGATCATGCCCATTCGCTGCGGTCGATTGAAACGCCGTTGTTCCGTGCCGAGGGCGACAAGTGCTCCGTCCGGATCGATCACCGCCGGAAGGACGGAGCCGTCGCACAGGATTTGCTTGATCGTCGAGTACGGAATCAGATCCGACACTCCCACGATCTCGCCGGTGCCTTTCTGTTTTTTGAGAACCTCGGCTGTGACGCGGACGACGACGGTCGGTGCCGCTCCCGAGACGGTGGGGACGTCGGTGGAGCGGGCAAGCGAGTCGATCATCGCGGCGAAGACGTCGGCGCGTATCTGCCCGGGAGTGCGGGTCTCCTTGGGAACCCGCTGATCTGATCCAGCTGGTCGCGTTGGGCCTGATCCGGCGTCGGCTACCGACTTCTCGGTGGATCCGCCCGTGATGGTCGCATCCCTGATGGTCGCATCCCTGGTGGCCGCATCCCTGGTGGCCGCATCCGTGAGTGTGGCATCCGTGACCGTGGCATCCGTGGTTGTGGCGTCGTTCGCGGCGTCGCTCCGATCGGCTTCTTCTTCGTCGGCGAGAAACCGTGGTGCTGAGCGAGGAGTGAGGATGGAGTTGAACAAGGCCTGCAGTTTCGCGCCGACATCGACCGTGACCTTGCCGCCGAATTTCACCAGGCCATTCACCGGGGTCCGGGAAACCCAGAAGTCGCGGTTCTGGAACGCCTTGTCGGCGCGGGGTTCGGTGCCGTCCTGGTCGAGACGATCACGCCACTGCCGCGCCTGGATGGCAATGAGGTCCGGTGGCATCGGTAGGCCTGCGTCATCACCGGATCCTGTGGCTTGGCCGACCAGAATCCGCTCGGCGACGGCGAGTTCTTCGACCTCTGCTCGGGGCGCAGCCACGGTGAGTTCACGGGTGATGACCTCGGCCGTCTCGACACCGATCAGCCCGGCCTTCATCGCCTCGCCCACGGCCGGAAACAGCGGCGGGAGCGGGAGACCTGAATCGGTGGCCCGGGGGGAGGTGCGCGAACCGACTCGCATGAGCCGCGCTGCCGTCGCCGCTGAGACGCCGGCGACCATTTCGATCAGGTGTGACGGTTGTGCGAAGTTCAGCCTCGCCGCGAGACCCTCGCTTCCGCGCACCGGATCCGAGCGGACCGCCACTTCGGCGCTCGCCGCCGACAGGATGGCCTCGACGCCGCGCCCCAACGCCGCGGTCTTCGCCAGCACGGTGAGCACCGTATCGCCGTCGAGCCGACTGAGGTAGTCGAGATCGAGCGTGTCGATCACCTCACCGAGGTGGGCCAGCACCCCGTCGAGCGCCTGCACTTCGCCGGGCACATCTGATGCCGGGCGGAGGGCGCTCACCGGAGGGTTCATGGCTCCAGGTCACCACCGGGTGTCGAGGTCAGCAACCGGCCGCACACGCTCGCCCCGCCAAGCACAACCGGTGCCGGGGTGGAGAGTGTGCGTGGCTGGTTCATGGTTTTAGTACACCACCGACCACTGACATTCGAGCGTCGTTGTGCCCCCGCCTCACAAAGCTGTGGATAACTGCTCAGGCACCCCAGCCGGCCTGGTGCCCGCCGACGCGTTCCTCGGCGATTTTCCGCTGGTAGCCGGATGCCGCGTACGCAGCCATCGGGTCGGCCGGAAGACCGCGTGACTCCCGCCACGCAGCCAGGTCCGAACGGACATCCGTGTAGAAGGCGTCCATCAGAATCGCGTTTGCGCCCAGCACGTCCCCAGCGTCCTGCGCGGCGGTCAGGGCGAGCCGGTCGACGAGCAGGGCCCGTGCGGTCATCTCCTGCACGTTGAGTACGCTTCGGATCTGACCGGGGATCTTGTCCTCGACGTTGTGGCACTGGTCGAGCATGAACGCGACCGGGCTGTCGGGTCCGTAGCCGCCACCTCGGACGACCTCGAAGAGAATGCGGAAGAGCTGGAACGGGTCTGCGGCACCGACGATGAGGTCGTCGTCGGCGTAGAACCGTGAGTTGAAGTCGAACGAGCCGAGCTTGCCGAGGCGCAGGAGCTGGGCGACGATGAACTCGATGTTGGTACCTGGGGCGTGGTGGCCGGTGTCGAGGCACACCAGAGCCTTCTCGCCGAGTGCTGTCACGTGGGCGTACGAGGTTCCCCAGTCGGGAACATCCATGTGATAGAACGCCGGCTCGAAGAACTTGTACTCCAGCACGAGCCGCTGGTCGTCGCCGATGCGGGCGTAGATCTGCTGCAGCGAATCGGCCAGTCGCTCCTGGCGCCCGCGGATGTCGCCCTGGCCGGGGTAGTTGGTGCCGTCGGCAAGCCAGATCTTGAGGTCACGCGAGCCCGTGGCATCCATCACGTCGATGCAGTCGAGGTGGTGGTCGATCGCCTGGCGTCGGACCGCGGCGTCGGTGTGGGTGAGGCTGCCGAACTTGTAGACGTCGTCCTGGAACGTGTTCGAGTTCACGGTGCCGAGGTCGACGCCGAGGTCTCTGGCGAAGTCGCGGAGCTCCGAGTAGTCGTCGACCTTGTCCCACGGGATGTGCAGGGCAACCGTCGGCGCGAGGCCGGTGAGCTTGTGCACCTGCGCCGCGTCGGTCAGTTTTTCCTGGATCGTGCGGGGTGTTCCGGGTGTGCCGAATACCTTGAAGCGGGTGCCCGAGTTTCCGAACGCCCAGGACGGAAGTTCGATGGCCTGCTGGGCCAGCTGGTCGGCGATGGAGTCGAAAGTCGTCATGGTGTCACTTCTCTGTGTCTCTTGGTCTGGTGGTGGTCGTTGCCTGGGAGGCGGATGCTGGCGGGCCGGTTCCCGGCAGTTGGTCCTCGAGGTGGAAGACCTCGGGGATGCGGGTGAATCCCTCGTCCGGCATGCCGTCGAGGTCCTCGAAGAACTCGGCCATCTCGTGCTGCCAGCGAGCGTTCACGTCGGTCGCTGCCATGCCCGCGCGGGCCGCTTCAAGCGATTCGGTTTCGAAGTAGCCGATGAGCAGCCCGTCCGGTCGCAGAAAGAGGGAGTAGTTGTTCCAGCCGGTCGCCGTGAGCGCCGCAGCCATCTCGGGCCAGATCGACCGATGGCGTTCGGTGTATTCGCCGATCCGACCCGGCTTCACCTGGAGTTGGAAGCACACGCGTTCCATCTCAAACCCGCCCTGTGCCGTGGCGAGGGTTTTTTTCGCGGAGCGACACTGCCGCCGTGAATCGTTTCAAAGGCATTCTTCGAATATAGGTGCCGGAGGCCTATGCGTCAAGATCCGCTCGCTGACACGTTTCAGATCCGTGGTTACCCTAGGCTGGCTCTCAGAGGGCGGGAGGGCCGGCAATGGCGTCGATGAGCGTGCGGGATGTCGCCAGGCACGCGGGCGTGTCCGTCGGAACGGTCTCCAACGTCCTGAACCGCCCTGACAAGGTGTCACCCGCGACCATCGAGCGGGTGCAGGCCGCGATCGAGACCCTCGGGTTCGTCCGTAACGACGCCGCCAGGCAACTCCGCGCCGGACGCAGCCGCAGCATCGGCATGATCGTGCTGGACGTCTCGAATCCCTTCTTCACCGACGTCGCGCGGGGCGCCGAGGACCGGGCTGCCGAAGAGCGGCTCACCCTTCTGCTTGGCAACAGCGATGAGGACGCGGACCGCGAGAAATCGTACCTGGACCTGTTCGAGGAGCAACGCGTCCATGGGGTGCTCCTCACCCCCGTGGGAGACGAAAGTGCTCGCCTCGAGCGCCTGCTGCGCCGCGGCATCCCGACGGTGCTCGTCGACCGCCAGACCGACGACGACCGGTTCTCCTCGGTATCGGTCGACGACGTCGCCGGCGGCTATCTGGCCGTGCGGCACCTGGTCGACACGGGCCGCCGCCGGATCGCCTTCGTCGGTGGTCCAGGCGGGCTGAAGCAGGTCGCCGACCGCCTCGCCGGCGCCCGCAAGGCCGTCGCCGAGACGCCCGGAACCGAACTCGAGGTGGTCGAAACCGAAGCGCTGACCGTCCTGCAGGGCCGGCACGTCGGCGAGGTGATCCTCGCACGCAGCCCCGAGGCCCGGCCGGATGCCGTCTTCGCCGCGAATGACCTGCTCGCCATGGGCGTGCTGCAGGCGCTGAGCATGCTCGGTTCCGCCCGTGTGCCCGAGGAGATCGCACTGATCGGTTACGACGACATCGACTTCGCGTCGGCGGCCGTCGTGCCGCTGTCGTCCGTCCGCCAGCCGAGCGCCCTGATCGGCCACACGGCCGTCGACCTGCTCGTTCGCGAGGCTGCCGCGCCTGACGGCTTCACCCACGAGCACGTCGTCTTTCAGCCGGAGCTCGTCGTCCGGGCATCCACAGCACCACCCCTGATCGCCGTTGACGGTACGGCGTCTTCCTGACCTGAAGGTGAAACATGCCCGCAACACGCCCCGGTTACGCTCGGCCCATGGCGGACCTCTTCGATGGCTACGGCGGCACCCTGGCACCACGGGTCAGCGCCACAGGCGAGGTCCCGTGGGACGAAATGTTCCAGGACCCGCCCGCGCCGGGGCATCCGGCTGAATCGCGTGACGCGTACCGGGAGATCTATGCCGGACTGGCACAGATGAGCCAGGATGACCTCCGCGGGCGTACGGAGGCACTCGCGAGCTCGTACCTCGCCCAGGGTGTCACCTTCGACTTCGCCGGCGAGGAGCGACCGTTCCCGCTCGACGCGGTTCCCCGTGTGATCCAGCAGGACGAGTGGACCGAAATCGAGGGCGGCATCAAGCAGAGGGTGCGAGCCCTCGAGGCCTTCCTGGCCGACGTGTACGGCAGGCAGAATGCGGTGCGCGACGGAGTGATTCCCGCCGCATTGATCAGCTCCTCGAGCCACTTCCACCGGCAGGCCGCCGGAATCGTCAGCGCGAACAACGTCCGCATCCAGGTCTCAGGCATCGACCTCATCCGCGACGGCGCCGGCAAGATGCGGGTACTCGAAGACAACGTGCGGGTGCCGAGCGGCGTGAGCTACGTCATCTCCAATCGTCGCGTGATGGCGCAGACCCTGCCCGAACTGTTCGTATCGATGCGGGTGCGCCCGGTCGGCGATTACCCCAACAAACTGCTGCAGGCATTGCGCGCCAGCGCACCGAACGGCATCGACGAGCCCAACGTGGTCGTGCTCACCCCGGGCGTCTACAACTCGGCGTACTTCGAGCACACCCTGCTCGCCCGGCTCATGGGCGTCGAGCTCGTCGAGGGGCGGGACCTGTTCTGCTCCGGCGGCAAGGTGTACATGCGCACCACCTTCGGACCGCAGCGCGTCGACGTCATCTACCGGCGGGTCGACGACGAGTTCCTCGACCCGCTGACTTTTCGCGCCGACTCGACCCTCGGCTCGCCGGGACTCATGCTCGCCGCCCGCCTCGGTAACGTCACCATCGCGAACGCGGTCGGCAACGGTGTCGCCGACGACAAGCTCGTCTACACCTACGTGCCGGATCTCATCCGGTACTACCTCAGCGAAGAGCCGATCCTGCCGAACGTCGACACCTGGCGCCTGGAGGATCCGGGAGCACTCGAGGAGGTCCTCGACCGGCTCGATGAACTCGTGGTGAAGCCCGTCGACGGGTCCGGCGGAAAGGGACTCGTCGTCGGACCGGATGCGTCGAAGAAAGAACTCGACGCTCTCGCGGCTCGGCTCCGCAAGGACCCGCGGGGCTGGATCGCGCAGCCCGTGGTCATGCTGTCCACCATCCCCACCTTGGTCGAGGACGGGATGCGCCCCCGGCACGCCGACCTGCGGCCGTTCGCAGTGAACGACGGCGAAGACGTCTGGGTTCTGCCCGGTGGCCTGACCCGGGTCGCACTGCCCGAGGGCCAGCTCGTCGTGAACTCCAGCCAGGGTGGCGGCTCCAAGGACACCTGGGTGGTCGGGCGGCGCGGGTCCACCGTTGGCCCTCACGACATCCAGGGGCTCGTCGCCGACCAGGCCACCGTCACTCAGGCGCTCCCGATCGTGTACGACGACCGGCATGAGCCCGAGCACTCGCCGCAGGATGAACCACACCGTCGCGGCGACCAGCACGAGCAACAGCAACAGCAGGCAGGAGACGCGACATGCTGAGCCGAATCGCAGAAAGCCTGTTCTGGATCGGCCGTTACATCGAACGCAGCGACGGCACCGCGCGCATCCTCGACGTGCACCTGCAACTCCTGCTCGAGGACCCGTGGATCGATGAGGACTCGGCCTGCCGTTCCCTCCTGAGCGTGATGGGGAGCGTCGCACCGGCAGAGGCGCGCCTGGAGCGACGCGACGTCCTGCAGCGGCTCGCCATGGACCGCTCAGAACCGGCGTCCATCGCCTATTCCCTCGCAGCGGCGCGCGAAAACGCCCGCCGTGCACGTGAGATCGTCTCGACCGAAGTGTGGGAGTGCCTCAACACGACGAGCGCCCGGATGCCGCGCCGGCTGCAGGGTGAGAAGGTGCACGAATTCTTCGGCTGGGTTCACGAGCGCGCGGCCCTCGCCGTCGGGATCTTCGACTCGGCGACGAGCCGCGACGAGGCCTGGCACTTCTTCACGCTCGGCCGCAACATCGAACGCGCCGACATGACCGCCCGGCTGCTCGCGACGCGGTCGCTCACCGAGGCATCCGGCCCCAGCTGGACCACCATTCTGCGGTCGTGCGGCGCCTACGAGGCGTACCTTCGCACCTATCGGGGAGTGCCGAGCTCGAAGAATGCGGCAGAGTTCCTCATTCTCGACCGCCTGTTCCCCCGCTCCATCCTGTTCGCCCTGAGCCAGGCGGAGGATTGCATGCGAGAACTTGAACCACACTCGAATCGCGCCGTCGTCGGCGGCAAGGCGCAACGCCTGCTCGGCCAGGCCCGCAGCACCCTCGAGTACACGCCGATCAGCGAGGTGCTCGACAACCTGCTCCCGCACATGGATGCCATCCAGCAGGTCACCCTCGACACCTCGGAGGCGATCCGGCAGCGGTTCTTCCCGACGCATGCCGAACCGAGCTGGATCGGGGGACACTCGTGAAAAGACTGCGCATCCACCACCGCACCGGCTTCAGCTATCAGGGCGAAGTCAACGCGTCGTACAACGAGGCGCGGATGCTGCCGTCGACCACGGACGGCCAGTTCGTGCTGTCGTCGCACATCGACATCCAGCCGCCTGCGTCCCAGCACGGCTACGTCGACTACTTCGGAACCCGGGTGACGTCGTTCGAGGTGCTCACGCCCCACACCGAGATGTCGCTCACCGCCTCCAGCCTCGTGGAGGTGCGCCCGCGGCAGCACCCCGACCATGCGATGACGTGGGAAGAACTGCGCCAGCAGGCCGGCCGGAGCATCGAGACCGTGGAGCAGCTCGCCCAGACCCCACGGTCGGATCCTCCTGACGATCTCGCCGCGCTCGCCCGTGAGATCGCGGATGCCCACGAGAACCCGTGCGACGCCGGCCTGGAGATCGCCGAGGAGGTCGGTCGGCAGGTCACCTACATGCAGGGAGTCACCGGCGTGAGGACCACTGCGGCAGACGCGTGGGCGAAGAAACAGGGCGTGTGCCAGGACATCACACACATCGCCATCGGAGCGCTCAGGTCTGTCGGCATCCCGGCCCGGTATGTGTCCGGCTACCTGCTGCCGAAGTCCGACGCCCAGATCGGTGAGACGATCACCGGGGAGTCCCACGCCTGGGTGGAGTGGAACTGTGGCACCTGGCGCGGCTACGACCCCACCAACCTCATCGACATCGAAGACCGGCACGTGCTCGTCGGGCGGGGACGTGACTACTCGGATGTGTCGCCGCTGCGCGGGGTGTACGCCGGCCCGTTCAGTTCACAACTCTTCGTGACGGTGCAGATCACGCGCGAATCCTGAGCCGGCGGCATCCGCAGGGCACCCGACCGTTCGCGCGGGTGTTTCGGCCCGGCGCGGGTGAAAAATCACCGGCGCGAAACCGGGTCGCCCGCGCTCGAGCGAATCTCGTCGGAGTCGTACGCCATGCGCGGCTTCTGCTTCGCCAGCGCCCGCAGCGAAATCGGGGACGTGAATGCGATCTGCTCCGAGAAGTCCTCGGGCACGAGCGACGACACCGGCAGCGGCTTGCCCGCGTGGGTGAGCACGAGGCGCCAGCGGAACTCGGGGTGCACGCGCACGCGCAGGCTCCGGGCGAGAACCGCCCAGGTCAGGGCGAACAGGCACGCGATCGCGGCGGCCACACCGGCGGCGGCGAGGGCCCACCGGGGGCCCCAGGCGTTGGCGATACCGCCGACGACCGGGGCGCCGAATGGTGTGCCGCCCATCAGAACAGCCATGTACAGCGCCATGACGCGGCCGCGCACCGCGGCATCCGTCGTCGTCTGCACGAAGGCGTTGGCGGTGGTCAGCATGGTGACGGTGGCGAACCCGATGACGATGAGGGCCGCGCCGAAAGTCCAGAACGTCGGCATGACGGATGCCACGAACGCGGCGACCGCGAACAGGCCGACGGCCGCGATGATGACACGCATGCGGGGCCGGTCGCGCCGGGCGGCCAGCAGGGCGCCGGTCAGCGAGCCGATCGCGAGAATGGAGGAGAGCAGGCCATAGTCGCCGGCGCCGCCCCCGAGCTCCACCGCCATCGTCGATGCGAAGATCGGAAAGTTCATACCGAACGCTCCCATGATGAAGACGATGACGAAGATCACCCCGAGGTCCGGGCGGGAGAGCACGTAACGGAAGCCCTGGACCAGCTGGCCGCGCTGGCGGGGTGCCCGCGGGCGCTTGCGCAGTTGCGCCGTTCGCAGTCTGGAGAGGGCGAGCAGCACGGCCAGGAAGGTGAAGGCGTTGACCAGGAACACCCAGCCGGAGCCGATCACAACGATGAGGAGTCCGGCGACGGCGGGGCCGATCATGCGTGCCAGGTTGAACGAGGCGGAGTTGAGCGCCACGGCGTTCGACATGTTGTGCTCGTCGACGAGGTCGGAGACGAAGGTCTGGCGCGCAGGATTGTCGAACGCGCTCACGATTCCGAGAAGGAGGGCGAAGAGGTAGAGGTGCCACAGTTCCGCATGGCCGAGGATGAGGAGCAGTCCGAGCCCGACGCCGAGCAGCATGAGCGAGGACTGCGTGATGAGCAGAATCCTGCGCCGGTCGAAGCGGTCGGCGATGAGGCCGGTGACCGGCACGAGCAGGAGTTGTGGCCCGAACTGCAGGGCCATGGTGATTCCGACCGCAACGGCGTCGTTCTCGGTCAGAACGGTGAGCACGACCCAGCTCTGGGTCGTCGTCTGCATCCAGGCGCCGATGTTCGACACGAGCGCGCCGATGAACCACAACCGGTAGTTGTAGCTCGACAGGGAACGGAACATTGCACTCACTGGGTGGCGATTCTCCTCATCAGGTCTGCGGCTTTCGCCAGGGTCTCCCGGTCGGCGGGGTCGAGGGTGCGCAACTGGCGGTGCAGCCAGGCGTCTCTCTTCTTGACGGTTTCCTTGACGATCGCCGTGCCGGCATCCGTCAGTTCGATGGTCACGCGGCGTTTGTCCGCGGCGTCGGCGACCCGGGTGAGGTAGCCCGATTCCTCGAGGCAGTTCACCGTGCGGTTCATCGACGGCGCAGAGACATGGTCACGTTCGGCCAGGCCGCTGAGGGTGTGGGGTCCGTGGGTGTACAGGCCGCCGAGCACCGAGAACTGGCCGTCGCTCAGGTCGTCGTCCGCGCGTTCGTTGCGAAGCCGGCGCGCAAGCCTGAAGGTGCCCATGCGCAGGTCTGCTGCCTGCTCTGCGATTGTCTTTGCCACGGAGGTCGAGTCTAACAGAATAGTTAGCAATGTTAAGCATCTGTTTAGCAAGGCTAATTAAGCAAGGTTACTGCCGTTCGGCGCGGCCGATTCACTACGCTGGGAAAATGGCCGAAGACGATCGAACCGGGGCGGATGCCACGACTCCCGAAACCCGGACCCTGACCGACGCGGGCGGGGTCACGATCTACTACTACGTGTGGCAGGCGGTCGACGCGAAGGCGGTCATCCACCTCAGTCACGGCGTCGGCGAGCACGCGCGCCGTTATACGGCGCTCGCCGCGGACCTCAACGCCGCCGGGTACACCGTCGTCGCCGACGACCACCGCGGCCACGGGCAGACCGGGCTTCACCACCTCGGGGTCGGAAAGCTCGGCGAGAAGACGACGAAGGCGGCGATGGCCGCCGTCCAGCTGGTGGGCGAACGGCTCCGGGCCGATGACCCCGACACCCCGCTCGTGCTCCTCGCCCACAGCTGGGGCTCGCTCATGGGGCAGAAGATCATCAACCGCACGAACATCTACGACGCCGTGGTGCTCAGCGGCTCGTCGCTCGCGGTGCCCGGCGTCATCGGCACAGGCAACTACAACAAGAAGTGGAAATCACCGACGGCCACCGGGCTGGAATGGCTCAGTCGCGACGAAGCTGTCTGGGCGGCGTTCACCGCCGACGAGCAGAACTTCGACATCGCGGTGACCCCGGCCTGGACGCCGGTGCAGGCGTTCGCGTTTCTCGGACGTCCCCCGCGGGCTATGCCCCGTGACATCCCGATGCTCATCCAGGGTGGCGCGGAAGACCCACTCGGCGGGACGCGCGGGCTGACGATGCTGCGGAACGCCTACGTGAAGCGGGCGAAGCTCAGCGATGTGACCCTGCGCATCTACCCGGAGTGCAGGCACGAGATCTACAGAGAGACCAATCGCGCCGAGATCATCGCCGACCTCGTGGAGTGGCTGGACCGGCACACGGCTGCCCGGGCCTGACACGTCGCGCGATCGAGTTGCCCCGACGTGCTGTCCGTGGGATCGAGTCGCCCGAAAGTGCTGTTCCTGCTCGCAGGGAACAACGTTTCGGGGCAGGTCGGCGCTGGACGTCCCAACGAGCGGATGCCGCCGGCCTCAGTACCGGTGCGCAGCGGCGTCGGCGGGAACGTTGAACGCATACAGCCGGGCGTGGCCGTCGGTGTACTCGAGAGTCGTGAGTGAACAGTTCTGCACCGCAGGCATGAGCTCCCGGTAGCGGTTGGGGTCGATCCCCAGCAGAGCGCACAGGGTGAGCCGCAGCGCGGTGCCGTGGCACGAGACGAGCACGCGGCCGTCCGGAAAGGCCGCCTCGATGCGGTCGAACGCCCGCAGGTAGCGGGTGATGCCGTCCAGTCCGCGCTCGCCGCCGGGCAGAACGGCCTCAGCCGGGCGTGCGACGAACGCGTCCACGGCATCCGCATGGTCGGGCCGCAGCTCGTCGAGCGTGCGGCCCTCTCCGACGCCGAAGGCGACTTCGCACAGGTCCGGGTCGGTTTCGACGATCTCGCCGAGCGCCCGCGCACTGGGCTCCGCGGTCAGCACCGCACGGCTCAGCGTCGACGAGTAGACCGCGTCCAGCCGCGCCTCGGCAGCCCACAGCGCCAGCGATTCCGCCTGGCGATAACCCGTCTCGGTGAGCCCGACATCGGCCATCCCGGCGTACCGGTGTTCTGCGTGCCACACGGTTTCGCCGTGCCTGGCCAGGAAGAGAGTCGTCATGGACCCATTCTGCTCCCGACGGCCTCCAGACCGCCCGGCTCCCCACCGCACTGATCCCGCCCCGCACGGCCGAGACTAGGCTGAACGCATGCATGGTGAGTACAAGGTCCCCGGCGGAAAACTCGTCGTGGTCGACCTCGACGTCGTCGACGGCCGGATCACGAACTTCAGGCTCGCCGGAGACTTCTTCCTCGAACCGGATTCAGCCCTCGACGACATCAACCGTGCGGTCAACGGGCTTCCGGCCGAAACGGATGCCTCGTCGCTGGCATCCGCGATCCGTCGCGCGCTTCCTGCCGATGCGACGCTGCTCGGTTTCAGCCCCGAGGCGGTCGGCACGGCGATCCGCCGGTCGCTCGCCGGAGCAGCGGACTGGAAGGATTTCGACTGGCAGTTGATCCACTCGGCGGCTGTTCCACCGCGCGTTCACCTGGCGCTGGACGAGGTCCTCACGGCCGAGGTCGGCGCGGGGCGCCGCGGTCCCACCCTGCGGATCTGGGAATGGGACGAGTCTGCCGTCGTGCTCGGCAGCTTCCAGTCGGTGAAGAACGAGGTCGACCTCGACCAGGCCGAGCAGAACGGTTTCGAGGTGGTCCGCCGGATCTCCGGCGGCGGGGCGATGCTCATGAAGAAGGGTCAGGTGATCACCTACTCGCTCTACGTGCCCGCCGAGCTCGTGCAGGGCATGACCTTCGCCGACAGCTACGCGTACCTCGACGACTGGGTCCTCATCGCACTGCAGTCCCTCGGCATCGACGCGAGTTACCAGCCGCTCAACGACATCACGAGTCCCGCGGGCAAGATCGGCGGCGCCGCCCAGAAACGCCTCGGAAACGGGGCGGTTCTGCATCACGTGACGATGAGCTACGACATGGACGGCGAGCTCATGGCGCGGGTGCTGCGCATCGGCCGGGAGAAGCTCAGCGACAAGGGGACGAAGTCGGCAGCCAAGCGCGTCGACCCACTGCGCAGTCAGACCGGGCTCAGCCGGGCGGAGATCATCGAGCGGATGAAGGACACGTTCATCAGCCTCACCGGGGCGGATCCGGGGAACATAACGCCCGAGGAATATGCCGCGGCAGAACTCCTCGCCGAGTCGAAGTTCGCCTCGGACACCTGGCTGAATCGGGTTCCGTGAGCGACGACCTGGCTCCCGACGAGAAGCTGCCGGCGGAGTTCACCCCCAAGGCGCGCAAGCGGAAGCGCCCGAGCGGCACCACCACCGGCGGCGCCCTCGGCGTGTTCGATGAGGTCTTCGCCCCCACCAGGCACGTGGCCCAGATCGAACGCGACCGCGAGACGCGGATCCCGGCGCCGGCGCCCATCCCCGGAGACGGGCTGGGCAGCATCCTCGACGGAACGATCTCGATCTCGATTCCGGTGGAAGTGGAGGTGCCGGTTGCCGCTCCCGCCGGCGACGTCTATTCCGGCACCGTCTACCCCGGCACCGTCTACCCTGGCACCGTCTACTTCGGCGACAACCTCGACATCCTCCCGACACTGCCCGACGAGTCGTTCACACTCATCTACATCGACCCGCCGTTCAACACCGGGCGGGAGCAGCAGCGCCACGAGACGAGCAGCGTCCGGGCGGAGCCCGGCTCCGGGGGCACCGTCGGTTTCAAGGGGCAGAGCTACGACCGCATCCGTGGCGCGCTGAAGCGCTACGACGACGCCTTCGACGACTACTGGGCGTTCCTCGAACCGCGGTTGCTCGAGGCGTGGCGGCTCCTGGCCGACGACGGCACCCTCTACCTGCACCTTGACTACCGTGAGGCCCACTACGCCAAGGTTCTCCTCGATGCGATCTTCGGGCGCAGTTCGTTCCTCAACGAACTCATCTGGGCATACGACTACGGCGCCAAGTCGAAGAGCCGGTGGCCCACAAAGCACGACACGATCCTCGTCTACGTGAAGAATCCGAAACGCTACTACTTCAACTCGGATGCTGTCGATCGCGAGCCCTACATGGCGCCCGGCCTGGTCACCCCCGAGAAGGCGGAGCGCGGCAAACTGCCGACCGACGTCTGGTGGCACACCATCGTCTCGCCGACCGGGAAGGAAAAGACCGGGTACCCGACCCAGAAACCGGTGGGCGTGCTCCGGCGGATCATCCAGGCATCCAGCCGTGAAGGCGACCGGGTGCTCGACTTCTTCGCCGGCAGCGGCACGACCGGCGCGGTGGCTGCCGCGCTGGGTCGTCAGTTCGTGCTCATCGACCAGAACCCCGAAGCGATCACCGTGATGCAGAAGCGGCTGGCCGGCATCCCCGTCGACTGGCACATCGACCCCCAACCCGAGGAGGCACCCCACCTGTGAAATTCCGAATCTTCACCGAGCCGCAGCAGGGCGCGAGCTACGACGACCTCCTCGCGGTCGCGCAGGCCTCTGAGCGGCTCGGGTTCGACGCGTTCTTCCGCAGCGACCACTACCTGCTGATGGGCGACCACTTCTCGGGACTTCCGGGACCGACCGACGCGTGGACGACGCTGGCCGGCCTTGCCCGCGAGACCACGAGCATCCGTCTCGGAACCCTCGTGACGAGTGTTACCTATCGTGCGCCCGGGATTCTTGCCATCCAGGTGGCCCAGGTCGACGCCATGTCGAACGGCCGGGTCGAACTCGGGCTCGGTACCGGGTGGTTCGAAGAAGAGCATGCCGCATACGGCATACCCTTCCCGCCGAAGCGATTCGGGATGCTCGAGGAACAACTGGAGATCGTCACCGGTCTGTTCGGCACACCGGTCGGCGACACCTATTCGTTCTCCGGCAGGCACTACACGCTCACCGACTCACCGGCGCTGCCGAAGCCGGTGCAGTCGCAGCTGCCCATCATCGTCGGTGGCGGAGGGGCCAGGCGCACGCCAGCCCTCGCCGCCCGATTCGCCACCGAGTTCAACCTCCCGTTCCTCCCGTTCGACGAGATCGCCGGGAAGTTCGCCGGGGTGCGTGCGGCCTGTGAGGCGATCGAGCGCGACCCGAACGAGCTGGTCTACTCGGCGGCGTTCGTGACGGCCGGCGGCGCGGACGAGGCGGAATACGTGCGGCGGGCGGCGGGGATCGGCCGCGAACCGGCGGAGTTGCGCGAGAACGGGCTTGCCGGGACGGCGTCGGAGATCGTGGACCGCCTCGGCGCGCTGCAGGACGACGGTGTCGAGACCGCGTACCTGCAGATTCTCGACCTCAGTGACCTCGACCACCTCGAGTTCCTCGCCGCTGAGGTCGTGCCGGCGCTCAGCTGAACGGCATCCGTTCGACGCTCAACAGGGCGCTGCCTTCGGAACCGGCCCAGTTGTCCTGTTGGGCGTGCGGCGGGGCCAGATTCTCCGGTTGAGCATGCACGCTCAGCGCTGGGCGTCGAGCTGCCCCAGGTCCGCCTCGAGGGCGACCCAGGCGAGCATCGCGCACTTCACTCGGGCGACGTACTTCGAGACGCCCTCGAGCACGATGGCGTCGCCGAGCAGCTCATCCTCGTCATCGACGCCGGCGCCGCGCGACTGCATCAGTTCCCGGAACAGGGCGATCCGCTCCCGTGCCTCGGCGAGCGTGAGACCCGGTGCCAGGTCATGAAGCAGCGACGCGGATGCCATCGAGATGGAACATCCGGCGCCCTCCCACGTCACCGAGCCGATCACCCCGTCGGCGAGATGCAGCTGCAGGGTGAGCTCGTCGCCGCAGGTGGGGTTGAGCTGGTGGCTTGACGCATCCGCGGTCGGAGCGAGCCCGAACCCGTGCTTCTCGCGCGAGTGGTCGAGGATCACCTGCTGGTACAGCCCAGCGAGGTCGCCGCTCATGAGGTCACCCCGAAGAAGGCGCGCACGGCGGCCATGCCTTCGATGACGGCATCCACGTCGCCGGTGGTGTTGTACAGGTAAGCGCTCGCGCGGGTCGACGCGGTCACCCCGAAGCGACGGTGCAGCGGCTGGGCGCAGTGGTGCCCAACGCGCACAGCGATGCCGCGGTCGTCGAGGAACTGGCCGACGTCATGCGCGTGCACACCGTCGACGTCGACACTCACGAGCCCGGCGCGGTGAATGCCGGCCGCCGGGCCGAGCACCCGCACGCCCGGGATCGCACTGAACCCGTCGACGAGGCGGGCGCCGAGCTCCGCCTCCCAGTCGCCGATCCGGTCCATGCCCACGGCCGAGAGGTAATCGACGGCGGCGGCGAGGGCGATCGCCTGCGACACCTTCTGGGTGCCGGCTTCGAAGCGCTGCGGAGCGGGCAGGTAACCGGATGCCTCGAGCGTCACGGTCGTGATCATCGATCCGCCGGTGAGGAAGGGAGGCAGCGCGTCGAGCAGTTCCGCCCGGCCGTAGAGCACACCGATCCCCGTGGGCGCGAGCATCTTGTGGCCCGAGAACACGGCGAAGTCGACGTCGAGCGCTTTCAGGTCGAGCGCCTTGTGCGGTGCCGACTGGCAGGCGTCGAGCACGACGAGCGCCCCGACGGCGTGGGCCAGGCGGACGAGGTCTTCGACCGGGTTGATCACGCCCGTGACGTTGGAGACATGGGTGAACGTGACCAGCTTCGTCCGGTCGGTGATCAGCCGCTCGGCCTCCTCCATCCGCAGGGTGCCGTCGTCGGCGACGGGGATGTGACGGAGAGTCGCGCCGGTGCGGGCGGCGAGTTCCTGCCAGGGCACGAGGTTGGCGTGGTGCTCGCCCTCGGTGGTGAGGATCTCGTCGCCTGCGCGCAGGACGAAGCGCGCGGCATCCGCCCCGCCTCGACCGATGCTCGCGTTCGACATGCCGTAGGCGACCAGGTTGAGGCCTTCGGTGGCGTTCGAGGTCCAGACGATTTCGTTCTCGCGCGCGCCGACGAAGCGGGCGACCGTGGCCCGGGCGTTTTCGAAGAGTTCGGTGGCGTTCGCCGCGAGGGTGTGGGCGCCGCGGTGCACGGCGGAGTTCTCGCGCTCGTAGAACGAGCGTTCAGCGTCGAGCACGCTCACCGGCTTCTGCGAGGTCGCGCCGGAGTCGAGGTAGACGAGGTCGTGTCCGTTGACCTGCTGCGCGAGGGCCGGAAAGTCGCGGCGCAGAAGCAGAACCTCGGCGTCGGCCAGCGGTGCGGCCAGCTCCGTTGTCGTTCCGGTCGGGTGGGGCATTGCACAACTCACGATCTGTTTTTCGGGGCACGGCGGGGAACGCCCAGGGACGTTCGCCCGTGTTTCGCGCCGGGTCCGGGCGTCCCCTTCTCTCAAGGGCCCGACGCCGCGGGGTATTCCTCTATTGTGCCTCTTGAGCCCCGCCCGGTGCTGACTATGTTGTGGTTTCGCGGCCACCGCACCCCTGCAAAGCCTGCGACTCGCGGCCGGGCGGGTTTCCGCCGCGTCATCAGGATCCGTTCACATCCGTCGCCTACCATGGAGATTCACCGCAGTTTTTCGAAGGATGTACCGTGCCGAGTAGCGCCCGCAGACCAGTCAGCCCCCGGGTCCGCCGTCGGCGCATGACAGCGGCGGTTCTCCTGGCGAGCTCGGCTCTTCTGTGGGCCGGATGCTCCGCGGCGCCCGCCCCGGCGCCGACAGCGGACGCACGGCCGCAGCCGAGCAGCACCTCCACGCCCGCCGAGGTCGCCGAGGCCCCCGCAGTGACCGCCGTGTCGCCGGCATCCGGATCGGTCTCCGGCGGCACCACGCTCACCCTGACCGGCACCGGGCTCGCGGATGTCACGGACGTCACCATCGGCGGTGTCCCCGCCACGGACGTGACCGTCGCCGAAGACGGCTCGGTCACCGCGGTCGCACCTGCCGCCCTGCACTACCAGCCGGCGGCTGCCGCCATCGTCGTCGCCAGCGGGAGCGAGACGGTGCCGCAACCGACGCCGCTGAACTTCGCCTACGCGGTGGAAACCGGCGTGGACGCGCAGATGCAGTACGCGCTGAAGCACTGGAAGGATTACAACTCGGCCCAGTGGGGCAACCTGAACCCGGTCGGCGGCGACTGCGCCAACTTCGTCAGCCAGACCCTGATCCAGCGCGGCTGGGCACAGAACGACACCTGGTTCAACCGGAACGCCGCCGCCACGATCTCCGACTGGAGCCCGGAGTGGGGTTACGTGCCTGCGATGGAGAAGTGGCTCGCGAGCGACGCAAGCCTCGGCCTGACCAGGCTCACCCTCGACCAGCGCGACCAGGTGAAGGTGGGCGACATCGGCATGTTCGACTGGAACCTGAACAACACCCCTGACCACGTGATGCTCGTGTCGAGTGTGAAGGTCGTCGACGGCGTCACGAAGATTGCCTTCGTGAGCCACAACCTCGATGGCGACTACCGCGACCTCGACAACGTCCTCAACGTCGAGCACCCGGGCGGAACCGCCTGGTTCTGGAGCATCCCCGCATAAGGCGCTTCGGCGCCCTTCCCGACCGGAGAAATCCCGATGGCGGCATCCACAGCACACCGGTCTTTGATCGCTGTCGCGCTCGCGACCGTCGCCCTCGCCGGGTGTTCCGCGGCCGTGCCCGACAGCGGCCTGGGAGCATCCCGGGACCCCGGACAACCGGTCGCTGCTTTCTATGGCGACTCGTACACGCGCGGCACCGGGGTGAGCGACCCGGAGTTTCGGTGGTCGACGCAGCTCTCGAAAGACCGGGGCTGGGCTGAAGTGAACCCGAGCGTCGACGGGCTCGGCTTCGTTAACAACCGCAGTCTGCTCCCGGACGACCTGGTGGAGCTCATCGTCGCCGAGGATCCCGACATCGTGCTCGTCACCATGGGCCTCAACGACAACTTCTCGATGCCGGGCGAAGCCGAAGCGATCGAGTCGGCGATCCGCGACGACCTGGACACCTTCGCCGATGAGCTTCCCGATGCCCGCCTCGTCGTCGTCGAGCCGTTCTGGTACACCGACGAGCGGCCGGCGTCCGTCGACACGATCATCGGCTGGGTGTCGGATGCCGCGGCGGACGTCGGCGCGGACTACATCCCGGGTGCGTCACGCTGGCTCGAGGGACACCCCGAGTGGATGGCCCCGGACGGCATCCACCCCAACGACGCCGGGCACACCGAAATCGCGGAGCGGATGGACGCCGAGCTCACGAAGCTGGGGCTGTAGCCCGCCGTTCGACAGGGCAAATCGCCCGTCGTGGACGCTCAGCAGGAGGATCTGTCGATTTCGGGAGCGTCAGTCCGGTCGAAGCTCTGCGAGCTACCCGCCGAGCGCCGCATCCACGATCAGCTTCGCCTCGGCCTGCACCTGCTTGAGGTGCTCCGGCCCCTTGAACGACTCAGCGTAGATCTTGTAGACGTCCTCGGTGCCGCTCGGCCGGGCCGCGAACCAGGCGTTCTCGGTGACGACCTTCACGCCGCCCACGGCCGCTCCGTTGCCCGGCGCCTTGCTGAGCTTCGCGACGATCGGGTCGCCGGCCAGCTCGGTGGCCGGAATGGCGGCACCGTCGAGCTTGCCGAGCGCCGCCTTCTGCGCCGGAGTCGCCGCAGCGTCGACGCGTTCGTAGACCGGGTCGCCGAACTTCTCGGTCAGCTCCCGGTACAGCTGCGACGGCGTCTTGCCGGTCACGGCGAGGATCTCAGCGGCGAGCAGGCAGAGCAGGATGCCGTCCTTGTCGGTGGTCCAGACCGTGCCGTCCTTGCGCAGGAAGCTCGCCCCTGCGCTCTCCTCGCCGCCGAAGCCGACCGAGCCGTCGACGAGCCCCGGCACGAACCACTTGAACCCCACGGGGACCTCGTCGAGCCGCCGGTCGAGCGACTCGGCCACCTTGTCGATGATCGAACTGGAGACGAGCGTCTTGCCGATCGCAGCATCCGCCCCCCAGCCTGACCGGTTGCGGTACAGGTAGTCGATCGCCACGGCGAGGAAGTGGTTGGGGTTCATCAGCCCGCCGTCCGGCGTGACGATGCCGTGCCGGTCGGCGTCGGCGTCGTTGCCGGTGAGGATGTCGTAGTCGTCCTTGTGCGCGAGAACGGATGCCATCGCCGAGGGCGACGACGGATCCATGCGGATCTTGCCGTCCCAGTCGAGCGTCATGAACCGCCAGGTGGGGTCGGTGAGCGGGTTCACCACGGTGAGGTTCAGGTCGTACCGCTCGGCGATCGCCTGCCAGTAGTGGACGCTCGCCCCGCCGAGCGGGTCGGCGCCGATCCGGATGCCCGACCGCTGAATGGCATCCATGTCGATGATGGAGCCGAGGTCCTCGACATATTTGCTGCGGAAGTCATACGTCTCGACCGCGCTCGGTTCTGCCATCTTCACGTCGAGAAGGCCGGCTTCGATGATCTCGTTGGCCCGGTTCGCGATCCAGCTCGTCGCGTCGCTGTCGGCGGGACCACCGTGCGGCGGGTTGTACTTGAAGCCGCCGTCCGCCGGCGGGTTGTGGCTCGGCGTGACGACGATGCCGTCGGCCTGCTCTTCAGCGCCCGAGTTGTTCCAGGTGAGGATGGCGTGGCTCAGCGCCGGGGTGGGGACGTAGTCGTCGTACTCGTCGACGAGCACCCGCACGTCGTTGCCGACGAGCACCTTGAGGGCGGTGGTCTGGGCGGGATGGCTGAGCGCGTGGGTGTCTGACCCGATGAACAGGGGACCGGTGATGCCCTGGTCGGCCCGGTATTCGACGATCGCCTGCGTCGTCGCGGCGATGTGGTGTTCGTTGAATGCGGTGTTGAGGGAGGAGCCGCGATGGCCGGAGGTGCCGAACACCACTCGTTGCTCGGGGATCGACACGTCGGGCTTCAAAGCGAAATACGCCTCGAGGAGGGCCGGGACGTCGATCAGGTCGGACTCAGCTGCTGGGGTTCCTGCGCGGTCAGTCATGCCCCCATTGTGGCATCAAGCTCCGCGACTTCGTCAGGGAATTACCCCGCGGCCGAGGCCAGGATCGTGGAGTCCGTCGATGGAGCCGGGGCGACGGGGGTGATGTCGTACGGCTGGCCGGTTACGATCTTGCGGATGCCGTACAGGCTCTCGGTTCCGTCGCCCAGGTACTTCTCCTGATCGGTTTCGTCATCGGCGCCGACGACGTCGTGGGCGCGGACCGCGGCGAGGATGGTTCCGTCGGCGAGGGTGGTTCCGTTGCTGCTGAACAGGCGGGCGCCCCACTCGATCGACGCCGGATTGGCTCGTCCCGACCAGAACTGGCCTTTGGCGGCGATGTCGTCGGCTGTCGCCTCTGACGCGAAAACGCGGTCGGACGGGACGTGGAGGTCGTCGAGGCTGATCGACGGAGGGACACCGGCCGAGCCGATCATCACGAACGAGTCGACCGAGTACTCGGCGTCGGCCAGCGCGATGGCTGCGGTCGTCGAACCGTAGGAGTGCGCGAGCACGGTCAGTTCCGACTGCAGGCCGACAGCGGTGCGATACGCGTCGTAGCCGCCGAGGGCCGCACTGAGCAGCACGGCGCCCGCTTCCGCGCGAGCCGTCGACACCGTCTCGACCGGCCCGGGGCTTTCGTACCCGAGCCACAGCACCGCGGCGCTGTCGGCCGAGGCCTGCTGGATGCGCGTGACGCCCCGCAGGAGGTCTTCGGCCTGGAGCACGTTGCTGTTCATGCCGGGCACGAAGTAGGTCGCGTACAGGGCTGAGTCAAGGTTCCCGACGGCGATCGCGGCGAGCGGCGGCCCGTCGACCGAGGGGTCGAGGCTGAGCAGGTAGCGGTCTTTCGACGGTGCGTCCGTGAACAGCGCGAGCAGGACCTCGACGGCCTCGACGCGAGCGGATGCCTCGGCGGCCGTCAACGCGGACGACCCGCGCGACGACGGCGAGCGAAGCTCCGAGAGCGCCAGTTGCTCGGCGGCCAGGGCTTCTTCCTTCACCGTGGTCAGGCGCCGGATGTTTGCGTCGTCGCGGTCGGTGTACCGGGCGCCTTCGAGGTTGCCGACGACATCCGGCCGTTGCTCGATGAGCTCGCTGACGAAGTGCTGGGGCAGGTCCCGCCACAGTGCCGCCACCTGCGCGGGAGGAAGGGTGGTGAGCCTGTCGGCGGCGGCGGACGCGCGTCCGGCGTATTGCGCAGCGAATCCGGGGCCGGTCGAGGCCACCGGCTCCGCGGCGACGACCGGCACGGGCGAGTCGTTCGTGGCCCTGGGATCGGGCACGAGGCCGAACGCGGCGACGCCGATGGCGAGTGCGGTTGCTGCCCCTCCGAAGGCATGCCAAACCGGGGAAACACGGTGCAACACCGTCCCCCTGGCTACCCCCCAGAATCCCACCGAGTTCCACCCTCAGTCCCACGACGCCCGAATGTCGCTCCCACCAGCGAAGACACAAGTGGGCAGACTCTAATTACTCTACTGGTCGGGGGCCCCCGGGCACACTCCCCTTTCGGGTCGGACCAGTAGGCTCACAACCATGGCAGAATCCCGCCCCCCACTCCGTACCTACAGCTACCTGGGCCCCCGCGGCACCTTCACCGAGGCCGCCCTCGCCCAGGTGCCTGAGGCGGTCGGCCAGAACTGGCGGTCGGTCAACAATGTGGGTGAGGCGCTCGACGACGTGATCGAGGGACGCAGCGATGCGGCCGTCATCGCCATCGAGAACTCGATCGAAGGCGGGGTCTCCGTCGCCCAGGACGCCCTGGCCACGATGCCGGGCCTCCGGATCATCGGTGAATACCTCGTGCCGGTGAATTTCGTGCTCGTCGCGCGCCGAGGTACCGCCCTCGCCGACGTCAAAGTGATCAACGCCCACCCTGTCGCATACGCGCAGTGCCACCTGTGGGTCGATGCCACCCTGCCCGAGCATGGGCACATCCCCGCCACCAGCAACGTGGCCGCGGCATCCGCACTTCTCGAGAACGACCTTGCGGATGCCGCGATCGCGCCGCCCGGGATCGTCGGCCACTACGACCTCGACGTGCTCGCCGAGAACATCGGCGACAACCCGAACGCGGTCACGCGCTTTCTTCTGGTCAGCAAGACAACCGAGTTGCCCGAGCCGACGGGCGCCGACAAGACCAGCCTCATCGCCGAACTGCCGGTGGATCGCCCGGGTGCTCTGCTCGAGCTGCTCGAGCAATTCTCCACCCGTGGGGTCAACATGAGCCTGATCGAGTCGCGTCCCATCGGCGACGAACTCGGCCGATACCGCTTCATCATCGACGCCGACGGGCACATCCGGGACGAACGGGTCGCCGATGCCCTGCTCGGCGTGCGCCGGTTCAGCCCTGGCGTGATGTTCCTCGGGTCGTATCCGCGGGCGGACAAGGCGTCGATCACGTTCGACCCGAAGTACTCCGATGATGTGTTCGCCGACGCGCGCGACTGGTTGCGCGGATTGATCACGGGCGAACCCGGCGCCTGAGCACTCGCCGTGACCCGCACGGTTCGCTAGGCTCCAGACATATCGGCGAAGGAGCATCGGATGGACGGCGCAGGTTTCGACCCTCGCTACAGCCCCGAATTCCAGCGCGGATTCGATCCAGCCGCCGACGATGCGGACGAGAGCCCCGTCTCGGCGGAGACCGGGCCGGTCGAGCGCGTCCCCGTTCCGCCCACCGTGCGGCGCATCCCTCCCGCGCCCGCTGCGCGGGACTCTGCTGAGGCCGGTGCGGTGTTGTCCGGACCGGAGTTCGAGGAGTCGACCGCCGGGACGTCCGGGGAACCGGAGTTGCCGGCGTCGCCCTGGCGGAACCCGTATCTCGTCGCTCTCACGGTCGCCGGGATCGCGCTCGTCGTCGTCGGAATCGGTGCCTTCCGCTGGGCGGTGAGCCAGACCTATGGTGGCCAAATGTTCGGGGACGGAGTGTCAGACGAAGAGATGCAGGAGGCGATGATCGCCTCGCAGCTGGCGTGGGGGCTGGCGCCCCTGCTGACCCTGGCCGGAGTGCTGACGCTGCTGGGCGAGCTCTTCTTCGTTGCGCACCGGTGGCGTCCCCGCCGCGCGCTGGACGAGGACGAGTTCGAGAGCAGTGAAGGCGAGAGCCTGGCGGGCCGATGATGGCTTCCGTTCGCCGCCGGGGCATCGCCGGCCTGGCTGCTGCCCTGGGCGTCCTCCTCCTCGTCTCCGGCGTCGTCGCCGCCGCCGTCGACGCCCAGTTGCGCAGCGACGCGGCCACGGCCGCCGTCACGCTGACGCCGGAGGAACGCCGGATTCTTGAGCGTGCGGGCATGGTCGAGTCAGTCGTCGATGACGCCGGCTTCATCCGCCGGGTGCTGATCCTGCAGAGCCTGTCGACGGGGGTGGAGGTTCCTGACCGCGCCTATCAGATTCGCGAAGAGGAGGACGGGAACGTGTCGATGTCATGGCGAGGCATCGAGGGGCCCCTGCTCGGCTCGCCGGGGGGAGCGTGGCAGTGGTTGCCGACCGGCGTCCTCACCTTCGCCGGACTGGCCCTGATCATCGGCTCACTCTTTCTGGCAGCGGCCCGCTGGAACAACCGGCATCCACTTGCCGGAAATTGACGGATGCCGCCTCGCAAGTCAGACTGTCCGGGGCCTCACCAGGGCCTTTCTGCGCGCCATGCCCCCGATGAATCCGTGAAATCGGGTGCCCCGCGTTCCCTGCGTTCAGCGTCGTTCGCTTGTTTTCACGCTCCCCCAGAAAGATCTCCAGTGCCCTCACCATCCATGCCTTCCGCGTTCGTCACCTCCGTCTATCAGGCCGCTGTCCAGCGGAACCCCGGAGAGCCGGAGTTCCACCAGGCCATGCACGAAGTGCTCGAGTCGATCGAACCGGCGCTCGCCGAGCACCCGGAGTACGGCGAAGCAGGGATCCTCGAGCGGCTGGTTGAGCCTGAGCGCCAGATCATGTTCCGGGTGCCGTGGACCGACGACAACAACCGGGTGCAGGTCAACCGTGGGTTCCGGGTGCAGTTCAACTCGGCGCTCGGTCCGTACAAGGGCGGCCTGCGCTTCCACCCGACGGTGAACCTGTCGATCATGAAGTTCCTCGGCTTCGAGCAGATCTTCAAGAACGCGCTCACCGCCCAGGGCATCGGCGGCGCCAAAGGCGGCAGCGACTTCGACCCGCACGGCAAGAGCGAGGCAGAGATCATGCGCTTCTGCCAGAGCTTCATGAACGAGCTCGGCCGGCACCTCGGCGAGCACACCGACGTTCCGGCAGGCGACATCGGGGTCGGCGCGCGCGAGATCGGGTACCTCTTCGGCCAGTACCGCAAGATCACCAACCGCCACGAGTCGGGCATGTTCACCGGCAAGGGGACCGGCTGGGGCGGCGCCGAGGTCCGGACCGAGGCGACCGGGTACGGCGCTGTCTTCTTCACCGAGGAGATGCTGGCGACAAAGGGTTCGTCGATCGACGGCAAGACCGCCATCGTCTCGGGCTCCGGGAACGTCGCCACGTACGCCATCGAGAAGGTTCAGCAGCTCGGCGGGCGTGCCATCACGGCATCCGATTCGTCCGGGTACATCGTCGATGAAAAGGGTGTCGACCTCGAGCTGCTCAAGCAGGTGAAGGGGGTCGAGCGGTTGCGGATCTCGGAGTACGCCGAGCGGCGTGCCTCCGCCCGTTTCATCTCCGGCGGCAGTGTCTGGGATGTTCCCGGCCAGATCGCCCTGCCGAGCGCGACGCAGAACGAGCTCACGCTGGCCGACGCCAAGGCGCTCATCGGCAACGGCGTCCAGGCCGTCGCGGAGGGCGCGAACATGCCGTGCTTCCCGGATGCGGTCCACGCGTTCCAGCAGTCGGGCGTGCTCTTCGGGCCGGGTAAGGCGGCGAACGCCGGTGGTGTCGCCACGAGCGCCCTCGAGATGAGCCAGAACGCCTCGCGTCAGCGCTGGACCTTCAGCGACAGCGAGGACCGCCTGCACAAGATCATGCGCGGCGTGCATGCCGCCGCGCATGAGGCCGCCGACAAGTACGGCCGCCCCGGCGACTATGTCGTCGGCGCGAACACGGCCGCGTTCGTCAAGGTCGCGGACGCGATGCTCGCCCAGGGCGTCATCTAGGTTCCTCGTCACGGGCGTGCGCGGGCACGTTCGTATGCCACCGCACGGTCAACAGGATCCGGGTCCACAACGGGGCCGATTCTTCCTGTTTACGGTGCGAACGGCGCGATTGTTCCTGTTGAGCGTGCGGGATGTGAGCGCCGCTACCGGACGCGCACGGCGAGCGCGCCGGCATCCGCCGAGAAACGCACAGCCGAGATCACGCCGAACCCGTCGCCGTCGAGTTCCACGTCGCGGGGTTTGTCGAGCGACACGGTGATGCCGCTCGAGCGCAGGTAGGTGATCGTCGACGCGTTGCCCGACGTCACCCGGATGATCTGCCGCCCGATGCTCGACCGCCGCAGAAACCCGTTCTCCCAGCGCAGCTTGCGCCAGATGTCGATCCAGCCCAGCGTTCCCTTCGGCTGCAGCACCGCGACGTCGAGCAGGCCGTCGTCGACGACGGCATCCGGCATCATCTCGAGCCCGCCGGTGAGGGTGCCGCAATTGCCGAACAGGATCGTCGACACGTGGGCGGTGTGGACGGGCTTGTCGTCGAGCTGGTACTGGATGCGGAACGGACCCGCATTCGGAATCACCCGGATGCCGGCGTCGACGTACGCGAGCCAGCCCACGGTCTTCTTGAGGGTCTCGTTCGTGTTCGCCATGATGTCTGCGTCGATGCCCATCCCGGCCATGACGAGGAACCCGTGCTCTTCGATCGTGCCGTCGACCCGGCTGAGCGTGGCGATGCCGAGGTCGATGTTCCGTGTGCGCCCGGTGAACGCGATCGCGATGGCGTCGGGCACATTACCCACAGGGAGGTAGAGGTTGCGCGCCAGGAGATTCGCTGTTCCCAGGGGGAGGAGCGCGAGGGCCGCGCCCGAATCCCGGATGCCCTCGGCGACAGACCGGACTGTCCCGTCGCCCCCCGCCGCGAAGACCATCGACGCCCCGGCGCGCACCGCCCTGCGGGTCAGTTCCTTTCCCGGGTCGGCCATCGTCGTCTCGTACCAGAGCGTCTCGCCCCAGCCGGCGTCTGCCGCTGCGGGCTCGATGAGGGCGCGCAGCGTTGCGGCGGTGACGCGGGTGGGGTTGTACACGACCGCCGCGCGCTTCGGGCCGGGCTCAGTCATACCTGCAACCGTACCGTGCGCAGTTAGACTTGCAGGCGTGATTGATCCAGTGCTCCTCCGCGAAAATCCAGACCTCATCAGGCGTTCGCAGGAGGCCCGGCGATCGCCCGTCGACCTCGTCGACCAGGCCCTCGACGCCGATCGCGTGCGTCGTGCCGCGATCACGTCGTTCGAGGAGCTCCGCGCCGAGCAAAACGCCTTCGGCAAGCGCGTCGCCAAAGCGTCCAAAGAGGAGAAGCCCGCCCTGCTGGCCGAGGTCAAGGGCCTCTCCGAGCAGGTCAAGCGGGCCCACCAGCAGGTGACGGATGCCGAGACCCGCTTCACCGAGATCGCCGGCGCCATCCAGAACCCCATCCTCGACGGTGTGCCTGCCGGCGGCGAAGACGACTTCATCACCCTCCGTGAGGTGGGCGAGAAGCCCGCCTTCGACTTCGAGGCGAAGGACCACCTCGAGCTCGGCGAACTGCTCGGCGCGATCGACATGCAGCGCGGCACGAAGGTGTCCGGCGCCCGGTTCTACTACCTGCGCGGCATCGGCGCCCGCCTCGAGCTCGCGATCATGAACATGGCGCTCGACCGTGCCCTCACCGAGGGGTTCATCCCGCTGATCACGCCGACCCTCGTGAAGCCCGAGATCATGGCTGGGACCGGGTTCCTCGGCGCCCACGCTGATGAGGTGTACTACCTCCCCGCCGATGACCTCTACCTCACCGGCACGAGCGAGGTGGCGCTCGCCGGCTACCACGCCGACGAGATCATCGACGTGGCGGATGCCCCCATCCGGTATGCCGGATGGTCCACCTGTTACCGCCGCGAAGCAGGCTCCTACGGCCGCGACACCCGCGGGATCATCCGCGTGCACCAGTTCAACAAGCTCGAGATGTTCGTGTACACAACACCGGAAGAGGCCGAAGCCGAGCACCTCCGCCTGCTCGGCTGGCAGGAGGGCATGCTGCAGGCGCTCGGCCTGAGCTACCGCGTCATCGACACCGCCGCCGGCGACCTGGGCTCGAGTGCGGCCCGCAAGTACGACGTCGAGGCGTGGGTTCCCACGCAGGACGCCTACCGCGAGCTCACCTCCACCTCCAACTGCACGACGTACCAGGCGCGGCGCCTCAACATCCGGTACCGCGCGGGCGACGACAGCAAGACGACACCGGTCGCCACCCTCAACGGCACCCTCGCCACCACGCGGTGGCTCGTCGCCCTGCTCGAAACCCACCAGCAGGCCGACGGTTCGGTCGTGATCCCCGAAGCGTTGCGCCCGTACCTCGGCGGGCTCGAGGTCGTGTCGCCCCTGTGACCCACACCGGACTTCTCGTCGCCCTCGACGTCGACGGGACCCTGCTGAACGAAGACGGCACGATGTCGGATGCCGTGATCGACGCCGCGCAGACGGCATCCGTTCGCGGTCACCACCTCATGCTCGCAACCGGGCGCAGCTGGGAGACCACCGACCACGTCCTCGAGCAGCTCGGCATCGCTCCCGAATACGTCGTCTGCGCGAACGGGGCGCTCATCATGCGGCGTGATGAGGCGGAGCCCACCGGCTACCGCAGGCACCTGATCGAGACGTTCAACCCGCGGGAGGTGCTGACGAAGATCCGGTCGCACCTTGCCGACGGCCGGTACATGGTCGAGTATCCGAGCGGTTACCGCCGCTACACCGAGGGCATGACCGACTGGAATCTCGAGAACGCCGAAGAGGTCGAGTTCGAGCACCTCCTCTCCGAACCGGTCACCCGCGTCGTCGTCGTCTCGCCCGAACACGACGAGCTCGACTTTCTCGACGTCGTCGAGAAGATGGGCCTGCACTCCGTCACCTACGCCATCGGCTGGACCGCGTGGCTCGACATCGCCCCACTCGGTGTCAACAAGTCGACCGCCCTGGAGCGTGTTCGCAAGTGGCTCGACATTCCGGCCGACCGGGTCGTGGCCGTCGGAGACGGGCGCAACGACATCGAAATGTTCGAATGGGCCGGGCGAAGCGGCCGGGCCGTCGCGATGGGGCAGGCCCCCGACGAAGTGAAAGCGGCAGCGACCGAGGTCACCGGAAGCATCGAGGACGACGGCCTCGTGGCGGTCCTTCACTCGCTCTGACCCGGGCGTACAGGCTGCTGTCAGGCGTTCCTGTCACTCTGGAAGAGCCCTCATCGGCTACAATCGAGCGTTGCCTGCTGTTCGTAGAACGGCGTGCATGGAGGGCTGTCCGAGCGGCCGATGGAGCCAGTCTTGAAAACTGGTGGGCAGAAATGTCTCGTGGGTTCGAATCCCACGCCCTCCGCCATCTCTTTACCTCTTCACCTGCCTGCCGCGAAAGGAACGTTGCGTGAGCGAACCCGTCCGCCGCCCCCGGCGATCCTCGCCGACCGCCAGGCACGGAAGGCTTCGCACCTCGACGACGGCAGGAGCGATCGCGAGATTCATCTCCGCGGTCCTCGCCGTGGTTCTGGTCAGCGGATCCGCGATCGCCGCGTACGCCGTGTGGGACATCACGTCGAGCGTCGCCCCGTCGGTCTCCCTCGCGAACGAAACACCCGGTGCCGCGGTGCCGAACATCGACGCCATCGAAGGTGGCGTCAACCTGCTTCTCGTGGGGAGCGACAGCCGACAGGGCCAGGATGCCGTTTTCGGTGACGTCGAGAAAGAAACAGCCAAGCTCAACGACGTCACGATGCTCCTGCACATCTCTGAGGACCACACGTCGGCGACGGTCGTCAGTTTTCCCCGTGACATGTTCGTGGCGATCCCGTCCTGCCCGAAAGAAGACGGCGGCACCTACGACGCCATGGCGGCGCAGAAGATCAACACGACGCTCTCCTTCGGTGGCCTGGCCTGCACGGTGCTGACCGTAGAGAAACTCACCGGACTGAAGATTCCGTTCGCGGCTGAAGTGCAGTTCAACGGGGTCATCGAACTGTCGAACGCCGTCGGCGGCGTCGACGTCTGTGTCGCGGAGCCGATCGACGACGATTACACCCAGACCTACCTCGACGCGGGTACCCACACGCTTCAGGGCATGGCCGCGCTGCAGTTCCTCCGCACCCGCCATGGCGTCGGCGACGGCAGCGACCTCGGGCGCATCAGCAACCAGCAGGTGTTCCTCTCGTCACTCGTGCGCACGCTGAAGAGCGGCGAGACGCTGACCGACCCAGCCAAGCTCTTCGGCATCGCCAAGGCGGCGGCGAGCAACATGACGCTGTCGACGAGCCTGTCGAACGTCAACACGATGGTGTCGATCGCCCTGGCGCTCAAGGACATTCCGCTCGAGCAGGTTGTCTTCGCCCAGTACCCGACCGAGTACGGCGACATCAACGGCTACGAGGGCGTCCTCCCCCTCAAGACTCCCGCGGCTGAGCTGTTCGAAGCACTCGCCGACGATGAACCGCTGTCGCTCAGCGGTGAGACCGGACCCGGATCCGTCCTCGACCCGAACGCTCCAGTCGAAGCGACCCCCGCGCCGGAGGAGACCGTTCCCCCGACCACCGAGGCGAGCCCCGCGCCGGATGGAACAGGTACTCCGACGCCGGAAGCCACCCCAGGTGTCGTCCTCGACTCATCCGTCCAGGGCCAGACCGCCGGGGATTACACCTGCTCGAAGGGCAACGACTAACGTCCCTCCCTGGGGGGATTCCGCTTCTCGCCCAGCGCCCTAGAGTTGCTCTGTGAAAAGCTCGAGGCCAGCGCAGCGTGCCATGCACCATGGCCGCCAGCCGCGCCACGGCGCGATCGCCACGCTGCTTCGTGGACTCGCGATCGCACTGGCCGTCGTGCTCGTGAGCGGAGCATCCGTTGCCACGTGGGTGGTCTGGGACCTGGCCTCGAACGTCACGTCGAACGCGGTCGACATCAGCCGACCCGACGACACCAGCACTCCCGTGCCGGACGTGCCCGACATCGACGCGTTGGAGGGCGGATTCAACCTCCTCGTCGTCGGAGCGGACAACGACGAGAGCCAGGACAAGAACGCCTACGGAACCCGCGACGTCACGCTCAACGACGTCAACATGCTTCTGCATGTGGCCGAGGATCACTCCTCGGCGGTCGTGGTCAGCTTTCCCCGCGACCTCATCGTCCCGCACCCGCCGTGCACCGACCCTGAAACCGGCGAGCCCCACAACGCCCTGCTGGCCCAGCCGCTCAACACCGCGCTCCAGCGCGGTGGCCTGGCCTGCGTGGTCGCGACGATATCCGACTTGACCGGCCTCGACATCGAGTACGCCGCACAGATGTCGTTCGAGTCCGTCGTGCGCATGACGGATGCCGTCGGCGGCGTTCCCGTCTGCCTCACCGCCCCGATCGACGACCCCTTCTCTGCCCTCGACCTGCCCGCAGGAACCAGCGTGATCTCAGGCCAGACCGCACTCGCGTTCCTGCGAACCCGCCACGGTGTCGGCGACGGAAGCGACCTGTCGCGGATCGCCAGCCAGCAGCAGTACATCTCATCGCTGGTGAGGACGATCAAGAGCAACGACACGCTCACGGATGTGACCAAGCTCTACTCACTCGCGCAGGTCGCCGCGAAGCACGTGCGGCTGTCGACGTCGCTGACGAGCCTGACGCGCATGGTCGCGATGGCGCGCACGCTGCAGACCATCGACCTCGACAAACTCAACCTGGTTCAGTACCCCGTCGTGGACGATCCGACCAACCCGAATCGTGTCGTCCCGCTCGCGGGACTGGCCGAGGAGTTGTTCGACCGTATCGCCGCGGACGTGCCGTTTCTGCCCGATCCCACTGTGAACCGCTTCGGCGTCGATGCGGTCCCGGGTACGCCGACCCCGACGACTCCGCCACCAGCGACTGCACCCACCACGCCACCGGCCACCCCTGGCGCGACCCCGCAGCCGACGCCGACGACGGATGTGATCGAAGGCCTCCAGGGGCAGACGGCCCTGGATCAGACCTGTTCCGTCGCGAACTGATGTGCTCAATTCGGTCGTTGGCGGTTTGCCGGTTATGATTAAGCCCGTGCGCTCGCTCGTCGGTCGCTCATGGAGACGTCGCATAGTTCGGCCTAGTGCACCACCCTGCTAAGGTGGAGTCCTCGTAAGGGGACCGCGGGTTCAAATCCCGCCGTCTCCGCCATGTGATGTGTCGGGACATCGTTGACAAATGTGTCGAGACATTCTTGAAAACCCTCTCCTTCGGGAGGGGGTTTTCGTCATTTCTTGGCTTGATAG